>JAPYPT010000440.1 GCA_029937535.1 Alphaproteobacteria bacterium | reverse complement strand
CGACCAGTTCCTTGGTGTGTTCGTACCATGTGGGCTCGTAGTTATCCCCATAGGCATTTTCAGTATAAGTCTTGAGATGCAGGAAGTAGGCGCCGACCGGGCCATAGCCGTCCTTGAACCGCGTGAGGACGATGCGGTTCTCCATCTGCGTCATCTTGGCGCCGGCGAGGATGGGCAAGGCATAGGCGGAGGCGCTGCTCCATGGCGCATACCAGGTCCGGCCCATGCCTTCACCGGTCGCGCGCGGCTTGAAGATGTGCGAGGCGCCGCCGGCGGCGACGATCACGGCCTTGGCGCGGAAGACGTAGAAATCCCCGGTACGGACGTTGAAACCAACGGCGCCCGCGACCCGGTTGGGGTTCGTCTTGTCCTTCAGCAGGTGGGTCACCATGATCCGGTTGTAGACCTCGGTGGCGGCCTTGCGCGCGGCCTCGGCGACGATCGGTTTATAGCTTTCGCCGTGAATCATGATCTGCCATTGGCCTTCGCGCAGATACCGGCCCGTCTCCGGGTCCTTCATGATGGGCAGGCCCCACTCCTCGAACTTGTGCACCGTGGAGTCCACGTGGCGGGCAATATCGTAACCCAGATCCTCCCGCACGAGACCCATGAGGTCGTTGCGGGCGTATCGGACATGATCCTCGGGCTGGTTCTCGTCCCACTGCATGCCCATGTAGCAATTGATCGCATACAGGCCCTGCGCCACCGCGCCGCTGCGCTCGATATTCGCTTTCTCGACGCAGACAACCTTTAGATCGCGCCCCCAATATCTGGATTCGTAGGTGGCCCCGCAACCGGCCATGCCGCCGCCGACGACAAGAATATCCGAATCTACCAAAACTGTTTTTCTACGATTGAACAAACTCATTACACCAATCCTATTTTGAGTCTATCGGGCGTCAACGCGGGAAGCTTGTCTATGTTCAGCGCTTCCGGCTCGTGGGCAAGATCCTGGGTCTTCAAGGCGTCCGGGCTTGGCGCATCGTATTCGGAGGCTGATTTGATCGACCCCCATGGCGTGGTCCGGATCGGGGATTCGAAATTCTTTTCCCGCCCGTCCCGGAACGTGACCTTCCATGAAATGGTCGCCTTTTCCTCTTCGCGGAGCACGCGGACGCTGTGGCCCATGGGGGCGAAGTCCGCATAACCGCGGCAGTCGATCGCATTTTGCGGACAGGCCTTCACACAGGAATAACATTCCCAGCACATATTCGGTTCAATGTTGTAAGCGCGGCGAGAGGTGGGATCGATGTGCATAATGTCGGATGGGCAGATATCGACGCAATGTCCGCAGCCGTCGCAACGAGTCATATAGACAAATGTCGGCATGATAGTCCGTTATCTCCTAAATCGAGGCCAGATGTTGAGCTGATTAGTAATGTCGCGGCAGCCTGCGCGCGCTGCCGAAAACTTCCGGCTTATCGGCGGGGGCCGGCAGGTTGCTCCTCGAGCCGTTTGCATTTTCCACCCGTTTCTGAAGCGCCGCGGCAGGCTTGAAAAACATATGTGCGAATTTGGACCATGGAACGGATCCGAACAATACTGTCGTAGCCATCAGGTACAGACCGAGGAACACGTTTGTCCAGGAGTTACCCGTCGTCTGCAAATAGGCCCAGACCAGGCCGAGCGTCACGCTGGCAAGAAGCGAGAGGATGAACAGGTCGGCGCGCACGACCCGGAACGGCGAATTTCCCTCGGCGGCGACATCGACCCGCATGAAGAACCAGAACCAGTAACCACCGAGACAAACCAACAGGGCCCCGATCGTCCACAATTGCGGCAGGATGGCTGGCGTGGGGACGGCGTCCGTTGGGTACCAGAACACCATGATGACAGTTGTTATCACGTAAATGAGGAAGCCATACATCGTCAGCAGGTGGGCAATTCTACGCCGTGCGTTGCAGAACTCACCGGATGTCAGGCCCTCCACAATAGCGGTTTGCACCGCCAGGGAAACCATCTCTCCACCACCGACCCGCTGCGTACCTTTATCCTGTGCTTTGCGCCAATTATTGAAAAAATACTTGGCGCTTTTTTTATGAATGGTGTCGTACAGCGTGCCACCGGCGACCAAGAAAATCATGACAACGATGTAGGTCTGCATAACGGTGGGCGATACGGATGCCGAAAGCTCGGCGAAGGGATTGGTATTGAACATTAATCTACCTCAATGTTGGTCCGATATTTTCAACGCCGGGGCGGGCGGCATTGCGGCTGAAAAAACCCGTTCCCGACCGTCCCAAGCGGCGGCCTGATCGAGTTTCATGGGAGATTTCGAAAGACAGCACATGGTCGCGGGACGTTGCCGCGCCCGCGCCCATCAGACCTATCGGGATCCACATAAATTGGCATTGCGCCCGTCCCCCCATCTCCGTCACCAATTCATTCGACACCTGGCGCATGGCCCGACTCGGTTTGCGAACGCCTGGGATGCCACGTTAGCGGCGATGTATCATTATGTACAATTAAACATTA
>JAPYPT010000439.1 GCA_029937535.1 Alphaproteobacteria bacterium | reverse complement strand
GTCATGGGCCAGGCGGAGGCCGAGGGCCTGGCAGCGCGGCTATTGAGGGCGCCGCTGTCGTCTCCGCTGAAGGAAATGTTCCCTTGAGCGCCCGAATTGCCTAACATCCCCGCAACTTTTTTGGATGGGGAAGACAAAGACATGAACAAGCACCTTGGCAGCATCGACCGGATCGTGGAATGGCATTCGGATTTGACCGAAATCCGCCGCGATATTCACGCCCATCCGGAACTGGGGTTCGAGGAAAACCGGACCTCGGACATCGTGGCGGAAAAGCTGGCGGAATATGGCTGCGAGGTGCATCGCGGGCTGGGCAAGACCGGTGTCGTCGGCACCCTGCGGGTGGGTAATTCCACCCGCTCGGTCGGCCTGCGCGCGGATATGGATGCCTTGCCCATATTGGAAGGTAACAGCTTCGCCCATCGTTCCACCGACGACGGCAAGATGCACGCCTGCGGCCATGATGGCCATACCACCATGTTGCTGGGCGCGGCGCGCTATCTGGCCGAGACCATGGAATTCGATGGCCAGGTGCATTTCATCTTCCAGCCGGCCGAGGAAGGCATCGGCGGCGCCCAGGCCATGATCGCCGATGGCTTGTTTCAGCAATTCCCCTGCGACGTGATATTCGGCATGCACAACCGCCCCAACCTCGAGGTCGGCAAGTTCGCCGTGCGGCCGGGGCCGATGATGGCGGGGGGCGGTTTTTTCGACATCAAGATCGAAGGCATCGGCGGCCACGGCGCCCGGCCCGAAACCGGGGTGGACCCGGTCATCGTCGCCGCGCAAATGGTCACGGCGCTACAAACCATTGTCTCGCGCAATCTTTACTCGCAAGAACAGGCCGTCGTCTCCATTACTCAGATCCATGCCGGCGATGCCTATAACGTGATCCCGCAGACCGCTAAACTGGCCGGCACGGTGCGCAGTTTCTCGGAAAAAACCATGCAGATCGTGGAAGACAACATGGGCCGCATCGTGAAGGGCGTCGCCGACAGCTTCGGCGCCACGGCGGAATTCGATTTCCGCTACCTCTTCGCCCCCACGGTCAACACCCCCAGCGAGGCGGAATTCGTCTCCGACGTGGTGGCGGGGCTGGTGGGCGAGGACAACGTGGACCGCAACGGCCCGCTGATCATGGCCTCGGAAGATTTCTCCTGGATGCTGCGCGAGGTGCCCGGCGCCTACTTCAACATCGGCAACAGCGGCGAAGACGGCAGTTGCGAAGTGCACAACCCCGGCTACGATTTCAACGACGACGCCCTGCCGCTGGGCGCCTCCGCCTTCGTCAAGATCATCGAAACACGCCTGGCCCGCGAAGATTAGCGGGCGTCGTCGTGAGGTCTTCATGAACAACGTCCCGCCGGAACGCGCGGTCCGTTATTTTGGTCCCATGTTCGATTCCGCGCGCTGGGATGGCTTCAACGGCCGCGACGATGATATTTTCATTTGTACCCACGCCAAGGCCGGCACCACCTGGGCCCAGACCATATGCGCGGCGCTGTTGTTTGGCTGGCGTGGCTTCGACGTCAAGCCAAGCGATGTCTCGCAATGGTATGAGGCCACGCGCCTGCCGCTGGAGACGATGAACAAATGGCTTGATGAACAAAGCCACCGCCGCTTCATCAAGACCCATACGCCCCTGGACGGCATTCCATATCGTCCATCATGCACCTATGTGACCGTCTTCCGTGATCCGCGCGATGTCTTCTTTTCTCTGCGCAGCCATGCCGACAACATGCGGACGGATGCGCTCAGGGATACGATGATCGCCGATACGGGCGAGGCATTCCGAAGCTGGGTCGAAACCGCCGCCGCTGCGTCCGGGCAGATAACCTATTCCCTCGAAACAATCGTCAATCACTATCTGAGCTACCAACGCTTCAGTCATCTGGACAACATTCACGTCTTTCACTACGCGGACATGAAGCGAAATCTGCCCGGCGCCGTGGCGGGGTTTGCCAATGCCCTTGGCGTGGCCGTCAACGAAGAGGACATTGAGCAAATTTCACGCATCGCCGATTTCGACAACATGCGCGGCAACCCCGATCAATTCACCCCCAATGCGGACGCCGGCCGTTGGAAGGACAGCAAGAATTTCTTCAGCAAGGGAAGAAGCGGTCAGTGGAGAGAGGTTATAGGCGACGCTGATCTGGCACTTTATGATCAGCGCATCGCCACCTTGCTGCCTTCAGAACAAATCGCCTGGCTCCACGACGGCGCGGGACAGTGAACCTCGAAACAGGTTTCGTTGCCTTCCCGGACCAGACCTACAGCCGGTTATGGGCGCCGTTGCAGAAAGGCTTGCCATCGTTCTGTTTGCAGCCGCATAGGGAGTAGGACTTTGCCTTGTCGACGCTGAATTTGACAGGCGCGAACTCAGAACCTTTGTGAGAGCCGTCACAGAACGGCTGCTTGCTGCTTTTGCCGCAACTGCACCAGAAATAGTCCTTGCCCACTTCCAAATCCGTCATAT
>JAPYPT010000438.1 GCA_029937535.1 Alphaproteobacteria bacterium | reverse complement strand
GCGACGGACAGCACCGTGGCGCGGCGGGCCGAGCCGACGCGTTGATTAATGATGGTCTGAATTTGCGGCCAGCCGGCGCCCCAGGCGGCCGAACCCAGCAGCAATAGGGCCACCCCGCCCCAACCTGGCCACAGCCCCGCGCACAGGAATGCCGCCACCAGCACGGCCCAGATGGCCGCCAGAGCGGGCAGGGCGCCTAGCCAGCGGTCCAGGTGGTGGCCGAATTGGCCCGCCAGACCGCCCGTTAGGAACCCGGCCGCGATCAACACGCCGAACCATTTCACATCGATGCCCAGGGCGATGTAATAGGGCTGCTGCGACCACATGGCGACGGATGTGCAGGCGAACAGCACGGCGGCCGTGGCGATGGCGGCGATGACAACACGGTTGCCGGTGATCAAGGCCCGCAAGGCCGGACGCTGCCCTGGGGCTTCCCGGTGCCGTTCCGGCTCCACCAGGAACAACGCAAACCCTGCCGTGCCCAGGTAGGCGGCCACCATGCCCAGCACCGCCAGTACCGGATCGATGGTGAACAGCCAAGCCCCCGCCAACGACGACAGGGCGACCGAATACAAACCAAAACCATGGCGCCGGCCTTCGATCACGCGATAGCGGTCCTCCTGGCCATGCTGGCGAAGGGCGTCGTATAGCAGCGCGGAATCGGCGCCCGAGAACAGGCTGATCCCAATGCCCATGGTGGCTTGCGCCAGGGCTGTGTGGGCGAACTCACTGGCTGGAATGAATAAGGCCGCGCCCACCGCCGCGACGATTGCGCCCAACACGATGGCCCATTTGCGCTGCCAGACGTCCGCCAACCATCCCGACGGAACTTCCATGATGACAACGGTAACAGCGAAAACGGCCTCGGAGGCCAGGAATTCCTGAAAACTCAGACCGATTTTCTGAGCAAAAAAGGGCACGATCACGGGTACCAGGAAGATCATGTTGCGGCAGACGATGACGCCATACAGCAACAAAACCGTGGCCCTGACCGGGTCGTGGCTGCCTTTTTCAACAAACATGGTTCCCTTCCTTTCGGTGGCCCGAAAGACGAAACAGAAACCCTATGTTTGGAAGTTTATCTGTCAGCCCTTCGGAATTCCGGGCTGACGTTCGAGAAAATGATCAGGTCAACCCAATATGGTGCACGTGAGGGGCGGCATGCCCACGGACACGCCGCCGCCGGTGGCGGTGGAGAGCTGGGTGCTGGCCGTGTGCATGGTTGACGGATACATGGTCATTTCCTTTTGAGTGGCGCGGGTTGTAGAGACTTTCGCCGCCGCCGTCAATTGCTCAAAAAATTCCGGGTTTCCTGGATTGCCTCGGCCAGCCCGAGGCGTTGGATCTCAACACCGGGCGGGAAGGCGGTGGTCAGGCGGGTCGGCAGCATGCCGTCCAGCATGACGAAGATGCCCTTGTCCTGGTTCTGGCGGATCAGGCGGCCATAGGCCTGTTTTAAACGTAGTCGCGCGATCAGGTCGTCGTAGCCCTTGCCGAATGTTTTCTTGCGGGCCCGGTGCAGGATATCGGGGCGCGGCCAGGGCACCCGGTCAAAGACGATCAGGCGCAGCGAGCGGCCGGGCACATCGACGCCGTCGCGCACCGCGTCCGTGCCCAACAGGCAGGTGTTTTCCTCGGCCCGGAAAATATCCACCAGGGTGCCCGTATCCATGGCGTCCACGTGCTGGGCCAACAGGGGTATGCCGGCCTCGTCCAGGGGCTTGGCGATGCGTTCATGGATGGCGCGCAGGCGCTGGATGGCGGTGAACAGGCCAAGCCCGCCGCCCCCCGCCGCCAGAAACAGCTCCCGATAGGCGGCGGCCACATCGTTGGGCCGGTTCCGGTTGACATCGCGCACCACCAGAATGCGGGTGGCGTCGGGATAATCGAAGGGCGAGGGCAGACTGACCCGTTCCGCCGGCAGGGCCAGATGCATCGCACCCGTGCGCACCTCGGCCGAGCGCCAGTCATCGGGGGCATCGGGCGGGTTATCGCGCAGGGTGGCGGAGGTGATGACCACGCCGTGGGAGGGGCGCAATACCGCCTCGGCAAACGGCTGGCTGGGATCGATCCAATGGCGGTGCATGCCAATATCCCGGTCCCGTCCGCCAAAGCGTTCGATGGTGAACCAATCGACGAACTGCTCTGGCGTGGCCTGGCCCAGATCCAACAGCATGGCCCGCCAGGCCTGTACCATGTCGGCGCGGCGCTTCAATGTGCGGGCCGCCGCCTCGATCCGCAAACGGGTCGAGGTGTCCAGCTCGTCGGCCTCGTCATCCAGGCGACCCGTCAGATGGCGGCCCAACTCGATGAGGGGGCGGCGCAGGGCCTCGAAAGCCGCCGCCGCCTCGCTGGCGGCATGCAACAACGCGGCCTCGGGCTCCTCGACCGAGACTTCGAGGCCATAGGGGGAGCGGTCATTGTCCACACGGGCCAGCACCACATGGCGGACCTGGGCCAAAAACCCTTCCATGGGGCC
>JAPYPT010000437.1 GCA_029937535.1 Alphaproteobacteria bacterium | reverse complement strand
CCGGGCGGCCAGATAGGTGGAGAGCGGAAACTTGCCGCCATAGTACGACGGCACCTTGGCCTCGCGCCCGGGCGCCCGGGAGACGGTGGCGGAGGTTTCGCGCATCCCTTCGAACCGCAGGATCTCGCCGGCGAAGGCAAAGGTGTCGCCGACCACCAGTTGATCAATGAACCATTCCTCGATCTGGCCCAGATTGCGGCCCCGCAGCAGCCGCACGTTGATCATGGGTTCGGCCACGATGGTGCCCACGTTCAAGCGGTATTGCCGGGCCACCCGGGGGCCCGTGACGTTATGGCGTCCTTCCGAATCCACGATCAGGCGGGCGTAGCGCTCGTATTGACGCAGGGCGTAACCGCCCGTCGCCACATAATCGAGCACCCTCTCGAAGCTGTCCCGGCTTAATCCCGCATAGGGCGCCGCCCGGCGGACTTCGTCGTACAGCGCCCCGGCCACGAACGGACCGCCGCAGGCGGTGCCCAGGATATGTTGCGCCAGAACATCCAAGCCGCCCCGGCGCGGCCCATCACCGTCCAGTTCGCCCTCCATCACGGCGGCGCCCGCCGCCTGGCACTCCAGAACCTCGAAGCGGTTGGAGGGGACAAGCAGGGCGCGGCTGGGCTCGTCCAGGCGGTGATTGGCGCGGCCAATGCGCTGTACCAGGCGGCTCAAGCCTTTCGGCGCGCCGACCTGGATCACCAGATCCACCGCACCCCAGTCGATGCCCAGATCCAGGGTCGAGGTACAGACCACCGCGCGCAAGACACCGCGCACCATGGCCGCCTCGACCTTGCGGCGCTGTTCCACCGCCAACGAGCCATGGTGCAAGGCAATGGCGAGGCTATCTTCGTTCAGGCGCCACAGATGGTTGAACACCACTTCCGCCTGGGCCCTGGTATTGACAAAAACCAGCGTGGTCCGTTGCCCTTGGATAGCTTTATAGACATCGGCCATGGCATGCAGGGTCATGTGGCCGGCCCACGGCACCCGTGCCGAGGCGGCCAGGACGGCAATTTCAGGCTTCGGGCCCGGACCGCCGTCGATGACCGAGACCGGCCCGGCGCAATTGAGAAATTTGGCCATCTGATCTGGCGCGGCAACGGTCGCCGACAGCCCGATCTGCCGCGCCTCGGGCGCCATGGCGGCCAGGCGCGCCAGGCCCAGGGCCAGCAGATCGCCGCGTTTGTTGGCGGCCAGGGCATGCAGCTCGTCAATCACCACATATCGCAAATGGGCGAAATACCGCTCCGCATCCCGATAGGACAGCAACAAGGCCAATTGTTCCGGCGTCGTCAGCAGCATGTGCGGCGGGTTTTTCCGCTGTCTGAGGCGGCGGGATTGTGGGGTGTCGCCAGTCCGGCTTTCGACGCGGATGGGCAGGGCCATTTCCGCGATGGGTTCCTCGAGATTGCGGCGCACGTCCACCGCCAAGGCCTTCAGGGGCGAAAGATAGAGGGTATGCAGTTTGCCGTCTGTCAACTCCCCACCCTGACGGCCGCCGATCAAATCGCACAAACTGGGCAGAAACCCCGCCAATGTCTTGCCGCCGCCCGTCGGCGCGGTCAGCAGAACCGATTGTCCCGCCGCCGTCCGCTCCAACACCGCCAATTGATGGGGCCGCGGCCGCCAGCCACGGCCAGCGAACCAATCCACCAGGGGCTGGGGTAATTCAGTATCTTGGGGCAGACCATCCATGGCAGCCGATATCATAGCAAATGTCCTGGATATGGCCGCCGAAATGTTTCCCCACCCGCGAAGCCGGCCCGCCGGCTTAACGCCTTATTTACCAAAATACGGGTAGTTTTCCCCTGTACGAATATTCGCGGGTTTCCGCGGGTATCTCGGCTGCATGGAGCAAGACTGCGGGTAGAATGGCCTATAATCTGGAACATTTGCAGGTCCAATTGATTGAGGACAACCCCAACATGCGGGCCCTGGTCAGGGCGATGTTGGAGGCTTTGGGCCTGCCCGGCGTGCGGGACTACGCGAACGGCCGGCAGGCCCTGAACGGCTTGGACGAATTCACCCCGGATCTGATCATCACGGATTGGATGATGTCGCCCGTCGATGGCCTGGAATATACCAAATTCATCCGCGAAGCCGCCGATAGTCCGGACATCTACACGCCGGTCATTCTCATGACCGGACATACCGAGAGATGGCGCATCATCGTGGCCCGGGATGCAGGCGTCAATGAACTGCTGGCCAAACCGATTACCGCTAAAACGCTATACGACCGCATTCTGGCGGTGATTGAGAAACCGCGTCCATTCGTGCGTACCCACCGGTTTTTCGGCCCCTGCCGCCGGCGGCTCAACTGGAAAGAATACATGGGTCCCGAACGCCGCATCCTGACCGGCCAACCGGGCTCGGAAATCGACATAAACGAAGATGCAGCCGGCGAGGAAGTCGCCGAAGTCGAACGTCTACTGGCGTCCCTTTAATACCAAGGTGCGATGATAGAGACCCATATAGATCGTTTCAGAGGCCCCTCGG
>JAPYPT010000133.1 GCA_029937535.1 Alphaproteobacteria bacterium | reverse complement strand
ATATCAGGCCGCCCTTGCCGCCGCCAAGGAAGGCCGGCGGCTGCTGGACGGTATATTCGAGGATGTGGATGTCCTGTTATGTCCCAGCGCGCCGGGTGAGGCGCCGCGAGGCCTGCATGGGACGGGCGACCCCATTTTCAACCGTATGTGGACGTTGCTGGGCAACCCTTGTGTCAATCTGCCGGGTCATTTGGGCGGCACGGGTCTGCCGGTGGGCGTGCAGGCGGTGGGCGCCCATGGCCAGGACGAAAAACTTTTGGCCCACTGCCAGTGGATGGAGCAAAGAATTCTCTGAGAGGCAAACCGAATAGGGCCTGGAATATACCATGCCGGACATTTTGGCGGGGTTGATTCGTTTACGTTCTTGGGATACTAACGGCCTGGAAGAAGATAGAAACCGACCAGAAAGGTCGGTCCTTGCGCCGAGAAACGGCAAGACACAGCACGTTGCAAATTGGCGAATTGGCCTTGATCTTGCGTCTTAAGTTCCCGTAAAACTGCAAATAATTGGGTTTCACCCTGATCGGATTTTGCACCGATCGGAAGTGGCCCTCGGATAATTTGAGCGCACGATAAGGCAAACTCTGGCAATTTGGACGAAATTAGCATACGGCGCGTTAACAAGCCGTTAAGATGCGGAAATAATCCGGCCCATGATTTGGAACTGAGCTGGAACGGGGTGTAGGGGGATCGTTGGGCAACCGCCGATCCGAATATGGCGTTGACGATGAAATCTTTTAAGCACGGAATTTTAGCCGCGACGGCGGTTGCCTTTTGTCTGGCGCCAGGTCTAATGGGCCTGTCCCCGGCTGCCGCCGAAGACGGGGACGGCCGTCTTGGAACGCCATCATTTCAGGTTCGGTCGGCCGTTCGAGGCGTAAATTTCGGAGCGGATTTCGGACCGAATGTCGAACCATTGCGATTGGCGGCTCTGATAACCTTTCCAGAGCAGAATTTCGATTGGCGGCCGCTACGACGGTTTGGCCGGCAGGCGCTGCTGGATCTGTCCCTCGCGGAACTACGGCAGGGCCGGGCCGCGATGCCGCCGGTCTTTTTGAGCCGCTTTCCCGCCGACCTTGCAGCAGTTCGCTCACCCAAACGGCGCAAGGAACTCTTTATCAAGACCGTGTTGCCGCTGGTTTTGCGCGCCAACGATGAAGTACGGGTGGACCGCCGGCGCATGCTGTCGTTGATTATGCGGGCCAGCCATCAGGGCGAGCTGGCATCGACGGAACAGGCCTTTCTGGATTTTCTTGCCGTGCAATACGAAGTTTCCGTAAAGGACCTTGTTGAACTGCAGCAACGGGTCGATGTCATTCCGGCATCCTTGGCATTGGCCCAGGGCGCGGAAGAATCCGGCTGGGGCACATCGCGTTTTGCCCGGCTTGGCAATGCGGTGTTTGGCCAGCGGACATTCCGCAAGGGTCAGGGTCTGGTGCCCTTGCGCCGGGAGCGGGGACGGCGCCACGAGGTCAAGGCTTTCAATAGTTTATATACCTCCGTGCGGGCCTATGTCTGGAACCTCAATACCCATTTCGCCTATGCGAAATTCCGTGAGAAACGCGCGGCTTTCCGCCAGGGCGGACAACCCCTGGACAGCTACGCCCTGACGGAAACATTGGATCGTTACTCCGAGCGTGGCGATAAATATATTAAGACCATCCGGATCATTATGCGGGCCAATGACTTGCACGAATTCGATGACGTGGAACTGCTCTCCGAGAGATCCGGCAGGCAGCCCTCCTGATACCATTAGACTTTTTTCGATATTCATCGAATCAAGTCTAGCTTTTTTCGTTCACGCAAGTGCGCTGAAGCGCACGGCTCCACAGGGGCGGCACAGGGGCGCCGGGCTGCCGTCGCAGCCTTGATTGCGCAATTCAATACCGAAAACGGTCTAGAGCATGTTCTCTTTAAACATGCTCGGATTCTTAAGAAAAGAGCAATTGAACCAACTACTTGGATCGCAAAAGGCGAAACCAATTAGTTGAAAATTGCTCTAGGTCTCCGGATCTGCTCACATCGAGAAAACGCTCTAATCTCCCGCTTCCAGCAGCAATAACCGTGTCATGTCTTCCGGATGGCTCAGCATGGGATAATGGCCGGCATCCATTGCATGCCAGGTGGCCTTAAGTTTGTCCGCCGTGCGCCGTTGGTGGGCTTCCGATGGGTTCAGGCTGCCGCTGCAATAAATCACCGTTGCCGGCCAGGATTGGCTCCAGAATTTGTCCAGATCCGCCGCCGAGGCGCCCTTGGGGTGCAGGGTGGCCCGATCCAGGGCCCATTCCTTCAAGGCCGGCTCCAGATCGGCGAACAGGCGTGTGGCCATGCCCGCGCGGTTGGGTCCGGCGGCGAATTCGGTTTCTTCATTGGGTTCCTGGTTCGGGCCGCGGATCACGATATCGCCCACGGTTTCGCCGGGCTGGGGTGCGAGGGCATCGATATAGACCAGGCGTTTGATTTTGTCCGGCGCCCGTTCCGCCACCTTGGAGATGATGATGCCCGAGGACGAGGTGCCCGCTAAAATCACATCGTCCAGATCCTCGTAAAACAGCAAATCGACCACCTCTTCCGCCATGGTGGTCGCCGTGATCCCGGCGCGCAGGCCATGGCGCCGCTCGGCGCAGCCGTCCATGGTCGGGGCATGCACAACGTGGCCGGCTTCGTGCAACAGCTTTACCGTCGGTTGCCAAATCCAGCTACCCTGAAACGAGCCATGGATGAGAACAAAATTCGCCATCTTTACCTCCCTAGAGCATGTTCTTTTTAAACATGCCCGGACTCTTAAGAAAAGAGCAATTGAACCAATCACTTGGGTCGCGATAGCGACTCCGATTAATTGAAAATTGCTCTAGCGCATGTCGCGTTCAATCGAACGCGAGGCCATGCGCTAAAACCTTTAAGATCGAGCAACTTATCCGCATTCAATTGAATCCAATTGAATGCGGGTTGCTCTAGAATGTTGCAGCGGCCGGTTCAGTCTTCATCAAATTTATTGGCCGTAAGGGCCTCGAGCGCGGCAATGGCTTCCGCCGCGTCGACACCCACGGCGCGCACCTCGATCACCGTGCCCGGCGCCGCCGCCAGCATCATCAGGCCCATGATCGAACGGCCCGGCACCTCGACGCCCTGGCGGGTCACGAAAATCTCCGCCACGAACCGTTCGGCGCAGTTCACGAACTTCGCCGCGGCGCGGGCGTGCAGTCCGCGGCGGTTGATGATGGCAATGGTCCGCTGGACGCTGTCGCTACTCACTTGTCACCCTGCAACAGAATAGAGGCGACATTGATGTACTTGCGGCCCGATTCCTGAGCCTTGGCCACGGCGTCTTGTAAATCATCGTCCTGACGCACCTTAACCAGCTTGATCAGCATGGGCAGGTTCATGCCGGCGATGACCTCCACATTGGCCCGGTCCAACAGGGAAATGGCCAGATTGGACGGCGTGCCACCGAACATATCGGTCAACAATATGACCCCGTTGCCGGTATCGACCTCCTCCACCGCCTGCACGATCTCCGCGCGGCGGCGTTCCATATCGTCGTCCGGCCCGATACTGACCGCCCGCATGTTTTCTTGCGGACCCACCACATGCTCGGTCGCGGCGATGAACTCATCCGCCAACCGGCCGTGGGTGACCAAAACCATACCAATCATGTCTCGCCTCTGGTCATCGTCTGTCTGAATTCCATATCATTTCCTGTCAGCGTCACGATGGCGCACCGTAACCTCGTGTCCAGCCGCCGCCAAGCGCCGCGTCAATTCCTCCGCCGCATGGACGGAGCGGTGACGCCCGCCCGTGCAGCCGATCGCCACCGTCAAATAGCTTTTTCCTTCCCGTTGATAAAGCGGCAATAGAGTCTGCAGCATCCGGTCCAAGGATGCCAGAAAAGGCTCACACGCCGGATCAGCGGCAATATAGGCGCCAACGCCCGGATCCCGGCCGGTCAGCGGCCGCAATTCATCCACATAATGAGGGTTGGTCAGGAAACGAACGTCAAAAACCAAATCCGCCTCCCGCGGCAACCCCTGGCGGTAGGAGAACGACAACACCGAAACCGCCAGACCCGGCGCATCCGCCAGACGGAAATGGCCGCCCACCAGGGCGCGCAATTCGCCGACCGTAAGGTTGGAGGTATCGATCAGCAAATCCGCCCGTTCCTTCATGGGCGCCAGCAACTGCCGCTCCCGCATGATGCCGTCCATCACGGGGCGGTCCTCGCCCAGCGGATGGCGGCGCCGGGTCTCGGTAAAGCGGCGGGCCAGAACCTCGTTGTCGCAATCCAGGAAAACCACGCCCAGATCAATATCCGCCCGCGCAATGAGCGGCGCGGCAGCCTGCTCGAACGCCTCGACGCTGAAATCACGCTGGCGGAAATCGACGGCAATGGCGATCGCGTGGTCGCCGCCGCCCGGTTGCGTCAGCGGATGCAGCAGCCGTCCGATCAGCGACAGAGGCAAATTGTCGATCGCCTCGAAGCCCACATCCTCCAAGGCCTTGAGGCACAACGTCCGGCCGGCCCCCGACAGCCCGGTGATCAGCAACAGCCGCACCCGCGGCCCCCTGCCCGGGGGGGCGGATTTGGCTGGTTCATCTGGCCGATCCGGCATTTTCCCCGTCATGACCGTATAATATCCTCGTCCAGGGAGCGCACCAGAAGAGCGATTTTGTCCGCCGCCGAAGCCTCGTATGGCGCACAGGCGTACAGCGGCAGTTGGATACCGTCAATGGTGCAGGTCGCGGCCTCCGGCAGGCGCGGCACATCACCGGGGGGAGACAAATCCAGGACCAGACGCAATTCTGCCTCGGCCACATAGTCCATTTGCACCAGGCCGACGCCACGCACCTCCATCATCCCTGCGATCCGGTCCGGCGCGCTGGCCCAAAGGCCCCCGTCCCGCTGGCTCAGGGATATCTGATCATCCGCCACCAGACGCACGTCCAGATCCCGCCGGCCGATCAGCCGCAGGGCCAGATCGGACTTGCCCGCGCCCGAGGCCCCGCGCAGCAAAACGCCGGTGGAGCCAAAGGCGATACAGGTTCCGTGCAATAATCTCATGGCATCGCCAAGACTGCGCCCTTGGACTCTCGTTGGCAACCGTCAAGGCGCGCAAGGATCCTGGGCGCCCAAATAGACCAGGATCGAACCCCTTGTTCGAGACGTTTGAACAGTTTGAACGATGGAGCGCGTTTCCCGAGACGGCAACGATATGCATTTCGCCGGCCCACCGGCCAAGACGGCGCGGGCCGGCCGGCCCCATAATAGAAAGACACAGGGCGCTAGTTCTGAAACATATGGCATTGCGGCGGAGCCAAATTCCCATGGCCGCCCCCGGGACCTCCCCCAATTCGTTTCATCCGGCGCTGATAAATCAGACTACCAAGTGAACCTCACAATTCAAAAAGAAAGACTTGGCCCCGGACTCCCCCCGATCCTGTTCACTTAAGAAACATGACAAAGCCAAAGAAGAAAACGGGAGTCGAAATGATAATTACCAATATCACGTTGATTAGAAATGCAGCATAAGTCTGAATGTATGTGGCATTCAGTAATTTGCGAAAAGCATCCCAACAAATTATACTCCACAGATAGACAGCAATAATGCCTATGTAATAAATAGCCTTAGACACGTCCGATGAATACACAAGCTTAGATATTTCTTCTAAACCGTCAATTAATATGCTGTCAGAAGCCTTGATCGCAGCATCATTTCCACCAAGGTAGCCATCCAATTTGCCTGCTCCAATTGCGGCGGCATAGAAAAAATTGTGAAGGGCAGTACCGATTGGCCAAACATATGCAGTGAAGATCAATCCTTGATAATAGGGTATTTTCCTACCCACCAACTTCCAAGCAATCAATATTGAAATAGGAGATAGTAAAAGCGAAACGACGGTGAGAGAAACTCCGCTGATTTGGACAGTCTGCCATAGCGGCACTGAGCGAAATAGTATCCCGATGTAACCGGCATTAAGAAGGTGTGTGGCGACAAAAAAAGTCAAAGCGGGCCTTAATCCATCGCTCGAACTAATCTTCAACACGAGTGTTTTGCGTGGTTCGACTAGCAATTTTATCAGTTCGGGAAAAAGGTTGATCAGGTCGCGAACGATGCTTTCCATCCTATTTTCCCTTACCCGCATTGCTTATTTTTTTGCCCCGACAATCATTGGTATTCCAGATTACGGGGGACGCTACCTAATGGGGATAAGAAAACAGTAAGGGAAGCATCCCCACTTTTCTACTTTTCCTTTTTTTAAGAAATAGTAAGCGTCCTCTTTTTCTTGCGCATATCGAAACTCTAGATGATGCGGATCGTGCTCAATACGGCGAGGTAAATCTATGTCAAAAGAGAAACAGGTACGTAAGCGGCCCAGCCGACTTCATCTTTCTTGTTGCCGACCTGCATGGATCCTTGATTTTTGTGCCAGCTGCAGATTTTCCAGGGCGCGCGGCTATGTGCCAGCATTTCCTGGATGTTGGCAATATGGCGAGGATCATCGGGCTTGTTCGGAATTGTCCCGATAGCTGACAGAACAAAATACAGATTGCGGTATGTACAGGCCGACAGGACACCCAGATCACCAATGCACCGGGCCCCCTTGACCCTTTTCAACCGGCGCAACAGCATGGCCTGATAGCCGCCGGGGCCGAAATAGCGTTTCTTGTCGTGGTTGCCCACACTGGCAAAATAAGGGAACGCCGGGCCCAGGACCTCGGTAATCAGGGCGTCCCAGTCGCTTGGATTGTCGCGGTAATCAAAATCGCCCTGATGCAGGACCAGGTCCGCGCCCTCCGCCTTGATCAATTTCAGAACGCCGCGTGCTCCCGCCCCGGAACCCTGGTCGGCGATAAAGGCGACGGTAACAGGCCCGTCAACAGTACCGGCTGTCGCCAATAAGGGCGCCATGATGACGGGATCCTGCACGCAGGCACCCAGAGCGGCCAGGACGAATGCCGACAAGCCGGCCAGCGGGAAAATTCTGAAAAGATGCAAACCAAACCTCTGATAATTGGATTTTCCGATTATAGACGTGTCATACTGCGCGTAAGCAAGAAACCACATGGGAGAAATGCAAAATGGGAACCACCCTCACATTGACCGCCGAAGACGGCCACAGCTTTGGCGCCTACCGGGCCGATCCGGAAGGCAGCCCGCGCGGCGGCGTCGTCGTCATTCAGGAGATTTTTGGCGTCAACATCCATATCCGGGAAGTCTGCGACCGTTTCGCCTCGGAAGGTTATGTCGCCATCGCGCCGGCGCTGTTCGACCGGTCCGAAACGAAGAACTGCGAGCTTGGCTACACCCCGGACGACATCGCCGCCGGCCGGGACATCATGGGCACGTTTTCGTGGGACCTGTGCCTGTTGGATTTAAAGGTGGCGGTGGATCTGATGGCCGGCGAAGGGCTGAAGGTCGGCACGGTGGGCTATTGCTGGGGCGGCACCATTTCATATCTATGCGGCACGCGGCTGCCGGTGGCCGCCGCCGTGGTCTATTACGGCGGCCAGATCCTGCCCTATGTGGACGAAAAAGAAGGCTGCCCGCTGCTGATGCACTTTGGCGAGCATGACCAGGGCATTCCCCTCGACAGCGTGGATACCATCGGCAAGGCGCACCCGGACGCGGTGGTGCATATCTACGATGCCGACCACGGTTTTAACTGCGACCACCGGGGCAGCTACAATGAGGCGGCGGCAAACCAGGCCCGGGGACGCACCATGGAGTTGTTCGCCCAACAACTCGGCTGATCCGTTTGCGATGCCTTGCGGAGGGTTATCGATCGCGGCCGTGCGATGCCCGAATATGAGGCATGGCCGGGTATGGAGGCTAGGCAATGGCTGAACACGGGAGCGGGCCTAACCAGCGCACTCCGAGTCGGGGACGCATAAGACGCATGCTCGGTGGGCTCTGCATTATCTTGTTTCCCGTCGTGGTCATCGCCGTCGCCGTGCTGTGGCGGGCGTCGTGGTACTATGAATAAGTGCTTTATTGTCCCTTTCGCCGAAAAGTCTAGCCCTGATACTCTGCCGCCACCTCGCCCGATCGCGTGCAGAAACCACCTGGCGAAGGGGGTCCGAATACCATGGTCGTTGCCATATGGGTGCGCCAGCCATCGCGCCGGCTGCCGTGGCTCGAGAACAGAAACGTCACATCACCACGTTCGGCGAGCGTCTCGGCCCGGCAAACGGTTTTGAGGCAATAACGCAGCGGCAGCGCCTTCGCATCGCTGCCTTCGTCCTTCGACGCCGGTTGCCATTCTTTTGGTAAAGTACCCGCGCTGACGTTCAGGGCGCACTGTATGTCCGCCGCCAACTTGCCGGTCTCGGCGGCAAAATCGGGGATCAGTTTGGACAGGCCCCCGTCGGGCTGTTCCGAGCTCCAACGGCCCTGGCTGTTAAGCTGACGCACGAGAGCCTCCACGTTGGCGCCCTTTTCGCTCGACGTCTTCACCCAGAGCCGGATGGCATCCTCCGTGCCAAAGACGAAACCGACCGCGTTGGCCCCGGACAAGGCGGCGACCATCCCGGACCGAACGATCTTAGCGAACGTAAATGGCGCCGAAAAAGCGCCGAACGCCAGGCAGAGAATGAGCATGGCGACGCGCCAGGGCGCGGTTTTCCCCAGCCCCGTGTCCTCCTCGCCGTCAGCGATGGCCAGCGCCAACGACCGGGCGTACCAACGCGCCAAGCCACGGAGCGGCGCCAGAGCCGCGGCCGCGCCGGTAACCGCGAGAATCATGATGGGATAACCCAGAAAGGTCGAGACAACGCTCTCGCCCCAGGAAAAACCCAACTCCGCCGCCAATGCGCCAATCGCAGCTCCGCCCCCGGCGACAATGCTTATTCCCATGAACGCCGCCCCGAAAGGAACCGCGATCAGCATTTGGCCAAGAATAAAGACCGGCCAGCGTTTACCCAGCCGGCCCGCCAGTTCGCGCCAGCTCCCGGACCTGCCGCCGATCAAGCAGGCCAAGGTCAAGACCGCCGCCACCAATGTTACGGCCAGAGTGAGAAGCATAATCGACAAAAAATCCGCATTCGAAGTCATGATCGAAAACACGTCATAATCGGGGCTGATCAAGGCCAGAACGGCGAAAACCGGGATGCTGACATTCTTGATCGCGTCAAGCCCCATCACGAGGTAAAGCAACGCGAAGGCAGCGCCGAGCAGAAACACCGCGTACCCCGGCCGGGTAGAGCCGGCGCCGATGACGATTTGCTTCGCGGACAGCACGCACCAGAGGACATGGACGATAAGGATCAAGATGCAGGCAGTGCCGCCAACCGAAAATCCGAGCACCCGGAAAGACAAGGTGAAGAGAGCCAGCAGCACGAGAAAGTGCACTGCCGCCTCGCTCAGCGGGCTTCGAAAAGACATTCTTCCCATCCAGGCCATTGGCGCATCCCGTTGCAGAAATAGGATCTGTATTCCCACTTACCATAACAGCAGGCAATGGCGGTATCCAGGTAGTCATAGGGTTGGATGCCCATCCGGGCAAATGGAGCGCTGAGCGCGCAATCGTTCGATGCCGATGAGCCAAGGATTGTTGGAATGAAGCCGGATAGCGCTATACCATGATCGTTGCTTTGCCATGGACGGGAGGAGACAATCATGGATCGGATAATGGTCTACACGGCGCGGCGGATCCATACCATGGATCCCGGCCGCCCCATGGCCCGGGCCATCGCCGTCGCCGATGGCCGCATCGTTTCCCTCGGGACCCTGGATAGCATGGCGCCGTGGCTGCGCCGGGTGCCCCACGACATAGACGACCGGTTCGCCGATGACATTCTGATGCCCGGCTTCATCGATCCACATACTCATCTGCGCATGTCCGGAACCTTCATGGGATTGCAATACATCGGCCCCATCCCCTCGCACGGCCCCCAGGGTCCCGTGGCCGGCCTGGCCGACCGCGATGCCGTCCTGAGCCGGTTGCGGACCCTGGTGGAAGAGCAGAACGATCCCGCCAGCCCGATCATCACCTGGGGTTATGACCCCGGCATGCAGGGCGGCCATCTGGACCGCGACATGCTGGACCGGATCTCCGATCGGGTGCCCCTTTGGGTGCTCTCCTACGCCCCGCACATCGTCTATACCAACACCCCCATGCTGGAGCGGATCGGGGTTGAGGCCGATACCACGGCGCATGGCATCGGACGTTATCCCGACGGCCGCCTAAACGGCTGGTTCATCGAAAGCCGCGCGGTCGGTCAAGCGACCCGGCCCGTGCGCACAGAGGTTTACCGGACCGGTTTCGGGCACCAGGCCCTGTTGCGCCAATCCAAGGTCGCGGTGGCCAACGGTATCACCACTGTGGCGGATCTGGCCTGGGGCTTTGAATCGTTCGAGAACGAATGGGATGATCACGCAAAGGCCGTCAACGAACCCAGCTTTCCCCTGCGCATGCTGTTGATCCCGTTCGATGCCCGCCTGGTGGCGAAATTCGGCGACGACCGCTTCGACTATCTTGCAACAATCTGGGCCCAGGGGACCGATAAACTGGCGGCCCATGGGGTGAAGTTCATCAACGACGGCTCCTACCCATCGATGACCCTGCGGCTGAACTTCCCCGGCTATCTGGACGGCGAGGAGGGCCTGACCGGCGAGACACCCTGGCCGGACATGGTTGACCGCATGCTGCCCTATTGGCAGCAAGGCATCCAGATCCATTCACACGCCAACGGCGACGAGACCGTGGACATGACCCTGGACACCCTGGCGGAATTGCAATTGCGTCATCCCCGTTTCGACCACCGTTTCACCATCGAGCATTATTGTATTTCCACCGTGGCCCAGGGCCGGCGGTTGGCCGCCTTGGGTGGTTTGGCCAGCGTCAATCCGTACTTCGTCCACTACCGCGCGCTGATCCACGCCGACAGCGGCTTTGGCCCGGACCGGGCGGAGGCGACGGCGCGCCTGGGCACTCTGCAACAGGCCGGCGTCACCTTTGCCTTGCATTCCGACTTCAACCTGGTGGTCGGCCCCATGGCGCCCCTGACCGCGGCCTGGGTGGCGGTCAACCGTATTGCCGCCGACGATGAAACCGTGATGGCGCCGGGCGAGCGGATTTCCGTGGCCTCGGCATTGCGTGCCGTGACCATTGACGCCGCCTTTGTCCTGCGCCGGGATCATGAGATCGGCAGCCTGGAGGTCGGCAAGTTGGCGGACCTGGCCATCCTCGGCGGTGACCCGTTCGAAGTGGAGCCCCGCGCCCTGCGCGATGTCGCCGTCAAGGGCACCATTGTGGGCGGCGTGCCGCATCTTGCCGCATCTTGCCCATGACCGAGGGCGCCCAAATGCGGCGCCTGGCGGCGGAATGGGAGTTCCTGTTATCCACGCTGCAGGCCCCGGGGGAGGAAACGGAACCTTCGCGGAACGATGTTGGCGTGACCATTCTGGCCGGCTTTCTGGGCAGCGGAAAAACAACCCTGTTGCGGCATCTTCTTGAGGGCCGGCATGGTCTGAAACTGGCCGCCGTAGTTAACGACATCGGCGCGGTCAACATCGACCGGGCCTTGATCGAACGATGGGAGGGCGATGTCGTCGAGCTGACCAACGGCTGCAGTTGCTGCGCCTTGGGCGCCGAATTGAGCCGTACCATCGACGGCTTGGTCACGGCAAAAGAACCGCCAGACGGCATTATTGTCGAGGCCAGCGGCATCGCCGACCCGGCCGGCATGGCCACCGCCCTGGCGTCGAACAACCGCTCCCGCCTGGATGGCATTGTCACCGTTGTAGACGCCACCGCCCTGGAAAGCACCCTGGACAACCCCATCATCGAACCGCTGTTTCTGCGCCAATTGGATGCCGCCCATATTTTGGTCTTGAACAAAACCGACCTGACCAGCGATGCGGCGACGGCGGCTGCGACAGCCCGTTTGGGAACTCTGGCCCCCGGCCGCCCGGTGATCGCAACCGAACAGGGCCGCCTGGAGGTCGAGGTAGCCCTGGGCGCGGCCCTGCGGGGGGCGCGGGCCGAGCCGCCCGCTTTGCCCCATGATACCGATCAATTCGCGGTCCGGACCGTGCCCATGAGTGCCGCCGTCGACCGGCAAAGCCTACTGACCTTTCTGGATAACCCGCCAAAGGGCCTGCTGCGGGTCAAGGGATTTCTCGAACTGCGGGATTCGCCGGGCCGTTTGTACATGGTCCAGGCGGTCGGACGGATGTGGAGTCTTGAACCCCTGAGCGGCAATCAAGGTTCCGCCGCTTCCTGGACAGGCCTTGTCCTGATCGGTCTGTCAGCGGGTGCCGAGGCTTGGCAACAGGGACTCGCCACGAATCAATTTCAAATGTAAGCGGGCCCGGCGGTATTTCCGGCCGGGCCCGTTTCGTTCAGTTATCGCCGGTTTGCTATGGCGTCAGGTCCATGGCCGCGACCACGCTGTCATAGGGGATGCCGGCTTCGTCGTTCAATCGTTTCACGTCGGCCTCCGAGTTGGCCTCGAACAGGCACATGCAACGCCCGTCATCAGGCGCGAAGGTGCTGCGGATATAACTTATTTCGGTGCCGCCAGCGGTCATTTCCGCAGCTTTGCCGATAGCAGCCGTTTGAGCGCCGCCAAGGTCTTCCATGCTGATGCCCTTGAGGCTCCGTTCCACCATATAGGTCGTCATGCTTGATCTCCCGTTTGTTGCGAAGGATATGTCATGGAACCGCGAATGGGACTTCGGAGGAACGACCATTTTGTTATGGATTAATAACCCAAGGTTATGGGAAACCAAGCTACATTGCGTGGCATCGAAGGCTGGTGAGGACGTGCATTATGGAAATGTCTCAAATTCGATACGCATTGGCGGCGGCGGAGGTCTTGAACTTCACCAAGGCCGCCGCCCAATGCAATGTTTCCCAACCGGCCCTGACCAAGGCCATCAAAACATTGGAAGCGGATCTGGGCGCGCCGTTGTTCCATCGCGAGGGCAGGCGGGTCTTGCTCAGCGATTTTGGCCGGACCATGCTGCCGCATCTGCAACATATTCTCGATGAAACCCAAGTGGCCCGCACCTTGGCCGACAACTTCCGTCTGCTTAATCAGGTGCCGGTACGCCTTGGCGTCATGTCGACCGTGGGTCATATCCGCGTGTCGCGTTTTCTGGCGGCATTCCAGCACGATTATGACGGCATTGAGATTGCCGTGACCGAGGCCAGCGTCGTTGAATTACGGCGCGCCCTCGACGAAGGCGAGATCGATCTGGCCGTGATGAATGCCTTGGACGATCCCGGCGACGGCTTGCATGTCCAGGAGCTTTACGAAGAGCGGTACTTGGTGATCTTTCCCCCCGAACACAGGCTGGCGGCGCTAGACGCCATCAAATTGAGCGATCTGTCGGGAGAACCCTATGTTGACCGCCTGGCGTGCGAAATGCGGGAGATGGTCATGGGTGTTTGCGGTGAGCTGAAAGTCGATCTCTACGCCCGGTTTCGCTCTGAACGGTAAGACTGGGTGCAGGCCATGGTGCTGGCGCGCATCGGCTTTGCCTTCATGCCGGAATATTCCATTACCATACCGGAACTGCTCCGCCGGCCCTTGGTTGAGCCATCCGTAAGCCGCACGATATCCTTGGTCAACGTGCCGGGCCGCCCGTTCAGCCCCGCCGTTTCAGCCCTGGTTCGTTCAGCCCAGAGTTTCGCCTGGCCGGGTTAGCTCACTGTTATTCGGTGATTTGCTGATCGAGGTTCGGTGAGGCATAGGAATGGGTTTCCTGTGCGGCCAAGGCGGTCGCGCCCAACAACAGCAGAAAAGCCAGGACAACCCTGGTCCAGCGACGGTCGGAATGTTTGTCATGGTTGATCGCGCGGAATATTGTCACGGCCTTGTCCTCGAAACTATCGGTCTCACCCAGACGCGGAAACCGGCGTCTTGGAGCATCATGGGGGACAGCCGTAAATTTCCCCTTAAGGATTGAGAATTATGCGCCGATGGATTGCGGTTGGGTCGAATTCAGGCTTCCATGCGGACGCTATTCGTTGCCACGGCGTGGCGTTCCAATTTGGCGATCACCGCGAATACATCGTCGGCCGGGACGGGCCGGCTGAAATAAAAACCCTGGGCGAATTGGCAACTGTTGGCGCGCAAGAAAGCCAACTGTTCCGCCGTCTCCACGCCTTCGGCCACCACATGCAGACCCAGATGCTGGGCCAGGGCGATCACCGTACGGACGATGGCGGCATCGGAGGCATCGGAGGTGACGT
>JAPYPT010000132.1 GCA_029937535.1 Alphaproteobacteria bacterium | reverse complement strand
GTGGTGGGCCCGGCTGGACTCGAACCAGCGACCAGACCGTTATGAGCGGCCGGCTCTAACCAACTGAGCTACGGGCCCGTAACTCGAAATTCCCGTGGCGGCATCACCAGCCGGCTCCTCCACCCGGTCACCCACGGAATCATCATCAATGGGTGGCCGGGTGGGGGAGCGGGCCGGCGATGCGGCCGTACGGTTAGGTATCCAAAAAGCTGCGCAACTTGCGGGAGCGGGAGGGATGCTTGAGTTTGCGCAGGGCCTTGGCTTCGATCTGGCGTATGCGTTCCCGGGTGACCGAGAATTGCTGGCCGACTTCCTCCAAGGTGTGATCGGTGTTCATGCCAATGCCGAAACGCATGCGCAGGACGCGCTCTTCCCGCGGGGTGAGGGAGGCCAGAACCCGCGTCGTGGTTTCCCGCAGGTTGGAATGGATGGCGGCGTCCACGGGCAGGATGGCGTTCTTGTCCTCGATGAAATCGCCCAGGTGGCTGTCTTCCTCGTCGCCAATGGGGGTTTCCAGCGAAATCGGCTCCTTGGCGATCTTCATCACCTTACGGACTTTTTCCAACGGCATGCCGAGCTTTTCGGCCAGTTCCTCCGGCGTCGGCTCGCGGCCGATTTCGTGCAGCATCTGGCGCGAGGTGCGGACCAGCTTGTTGATGGTCTCGATCATATGCACCGGAATACGGATGGTGCGGGCCTGATCGGCGATGGAGCGGGTGATGGCCTGGCGGATCCACCAAGTGGCGTAGGTGGAAAACTTATAGCCGCGGCGGTATTCGAACTTGTCCACCGCCTTCATCAGGCCGATGTTGCCTTCCTGGATCAGATCGAGGAATTGCAGGCCCCGGTTGGTGTATTTCTTGGCGATGGAAATGACCAGGCGCAGGTTTGCCTCGACCATTTCCTTCTTCGCCTGGCGCGCCTCGCGCTCGCCCTTTTGCACGGTGGCGACGATGCGCTTGTATTCCTGGATCGGCAGCCCGGTTTCGGACGCCACGGTGGCAATGCCGGTGCGGATGGACTTGATCTCGTCACGATCTTTTGTGGCGAAATCGGACCAGCCCTTGCCTTTCAGGCGGCGCACCCGGGAGACCCAGCGCGGGTCGGTCTCGTGGCCCGAATAATGCTTGAGGAAGTCCAGCCGCGAGACCCGGCGGGATTCCGCCAAGCGGAGGAGGCGGCCTTCCAGGCTGATCAGGCGGCGGTTGATGCCATAAAGCTGATCGACCAGCGCCTCGATGCGGTTGTTGTTCAAATGAACGCCGGTGACCAGGGCGATCAATTCCTCATGCAGCTTAAAATAACGTTTTTCCTGTACCGCGGTCAGTTCCTGATGCTTCAGGGCGGCTTCCACGCGCAGGTCCTGGACCTTTTTGAAGCGCTTGTAGACCTTGGCCAGTTTTTCGAAGGTTTCGATCACCATGGGCTTGAGGACTTCTTCCATGGCCGACAGCGAGAGGGTGGCTTCCTCCTCCTCGTCGTCATCGTCGTCATTCTTTTCGGCGTCGCTGGCTTCGCCACTTCCCGCGTCGTCATCATTGGCCGCGGCGGCGCCGTTGGCGCCACTGGCGCCATTCACACCGGCCGGCGTGCCGGCGGGGGTCATCGCCGCCGTGGCGGCCGGCACCGCGCCATTCGTGGGCGCAGCACCATTGGTGCCATTGGCGCCATTGGCGCCATTTACCGCATGGTTGGCCATGCCCTGATTTTTCTTGCCATCGGGCCCGGCGCCATAGGTCGCGTCCAGATCGATAATATCGCGCAGCAGCACATTACCCGCCATCAGCATATCGTGCCATTCAATGACGGCGCGGATGGTCAGGGGGCTTTCGCAGATTCCGGCGATCATGGCCTCGCGGCCCGCCTCGATCCGTTTGGCGATGGCGATTTCGCCCTCGCGGGAGAGCAATTCAACACTGCCCATTTCGCGCAGATACATGCGCACGGGATCGTCGGTGCGTTCCAGGGTTTCCGTGGTCTTGGTGGGCGGGGCGGCGACTTCGGTGCTCTTGGTTTCCGTCAGCTCGGTGCTTTCCGAACTTTCCTCTTCATCGCTGTCCTCGGAGGAATCCGTGGATTCGGGCTTGGCGCCCTGCTCATCGGCATCGTCCGCCTCGATCAGGTTGACGCCCATCTCCGAGAGTAAGGTCATGAAATCCTCGATCTGTTCCGAGGAGACCTGCTCCTGCGGCAAGGCTTCATTCAATTCATCGTAGGTGATGTAACCGCGCTCTTTTCCCAGCGCGATCAGTTTTTTCAGGTTTGCCTCGGCCTGAGAATCGATCAACGGCCGATCGCCGGTTTCTTCCCGCTCTGTCTTTTCCGCTACCTGTGCTTTCGCCATGAAAATCCGCCTATGTTCGCACCGGGCCAATTCGCCCGCGCAATTTCATCATCGAAAAATACGTTCCAAACCGTGAGCCCCAAGATCCCGCCCAATATCCCGGTACCATGGTTAATTGATGGTTAACCCGAAACCGCCGCAGCTCCAGAGGCCGTTTAATAAGTGGCCATTAAATAAGTGGCCGTTCACAACTATGGTTCCTCGAAACTGGCCGCTTCCGCCGTCGCTTCGTCGACCGCCGCCTTCAAAGCCAAAAAACGATCCTGCTTCTCATCGGTCATATCACTGCCAAAATCGTCCTCCGCCTCCCTGAGGTCGCGGTGGAGATCTTCCAGCCGGTGTCGTCGAAAAACGCTGGTCCAGTCCTTTTTAACCCGTGTCAACGCCGCATCCGGTCGCGCGAACGGCTCTAAATGCGCAATACCTGGGCCCGTCAATTCCACAATTAATCGGCTGGAAGCGTTTGCCGTTCCACCGTATTGGAGATTGTCTTTAAGGCCTTCAAGGTCAAGGGGCACGCCGGAAGTTGCCTTTTCTATAATTGCCTGACGGATGTTGTCAAGTTCCGGCGACGTTAAATGTAAATGACTGACATCTTCGAAGACTTCATGGATGAGGTCGGGATGGTTTAAAAGAGCCGCGATCAGCAGGCGTTCGCGGGGCCCGCTATCCGCATCCCGGCCCCGCCCCAAGCCTTTGTGGGCCGGAATGGGGGGGGCATAAAGCGGTCTTCCCCGCCAGCCGGAACCTCTGCGTGCCGCGGTTCTGCGTCCCGTCCCCCCGGCAGGTTCGAAGGCCGTTTCCAACCGTTGTTTGAAATGTTCGCCGTAATAGGCCCGCACCGTGCCGTCGCTGATCTGCTTGACTAAATTCCGCATATCCGAGCGCAGGCCGGCCCATTGTTCAGGGGTATCCAGGTTCCGTCCCCGCACCTGCATGCGCCACAACATTTCCGACAGCGGCACACCCTGATCCAGCAGGCCGGTCAAGGCCTCCGCACCCTTGGCGCGGACCAGGCTGTCCGGGTCCTCGCCCTCGGGCATGGCGACAAAGCGTAGAGAATGGCCGGGCTTCAGCAGAGGCAGGGCGCGTTCGGCGGCCCGTTGCGCGGCCCGCTGGCCGGCGGCATCGCCGTCGAAACATAACGCAGGCTCGGCCACCAAACGCCACATGGCCTGCATCTGCTGTTCCGTCACCGCCGTGCCCAGAGGCGCCACGGCGAAGGGCAGGCCGGCCTGATCAAGGGCAATGACATCCATATAGCCTTCCACCACCACCAAGGCATTGCCATCACGGGCCGGTTTTCGGGCATTGGACAGGTTGTAGAGCAAATCTCCCTTGTGAAAGATCGGCGTTTCCGGCGAATTCAGATATTTCGCCCGCTGCTCACCCAAGGCCCGCCCGCCGAACGCCACGATACGGCCCCGGGCATCGGTAATGGGAAACATCAGGCGGTTGCGGAAGCGGTCATAGCTGTCGCCGCCGTCCTCGGGCTTGATCAGCAGTCCCGCCTCGATCAATTGCGCTTCATCCAGACCGCGGGCCAACAGGGTTGCTTTCATGCGGTCCCGCCCATCGGGGGCAAAGCCAAGATGAAAACGCTCGATGGTGGCGGCCGTCAGGCCCCTGCCCTTCAAATAATCCCGCGCGCCGTCGCCGGCCAGGCCGCTCAATTGCCCGGCAAACCAATCGGCGGCGATTTGGCTGACATCGTAGAGGTTTTTGCGCCGCTCCTCGGCCTCCCGGTCCCGGGGCGCGGAGCGGGGCACTTCCAGGCCGGCCTCCCCCGCCAGACGTTCAATGGTTTCGGGGAACGACAGACCTTCCGTGTTCATGACGAAATCAATGGCCCCGCCGTGCGCCGAACAGCCGAAACAATGATAAAATCCCTTGTCTTCATTGACCGTGAACGAGGGGGATTTTTCGCTGTGAAATGGGCACAGGCCGGTGTATTCGCGGCCCCGTTTGACCAGCTTGACCCGGCGGCCAATCAAATCCGCCAGCCCGATGCGGCTGCGCAATTCGTCCAAAAAATGTTCCGGTATGGCCACGGCTATTCGATCACTCCGGTTTCCGGGTGCCCATTACCCACTCCCAGGCAGGCCATGGCAATAAAAGATAAATTGCCTTAGCCGCCAAGCCGGCTTTTGACCTGTCCGGCGGCCTGGGCGAAATCCATGCGCCCGGCATAACGTTCCTTCAAAAGCGCCATCACGCCGCCCATATCCTTCAGGCTGGCCGCACCCGTTTCCGCCACGATCTCCGCCACGGCGGCCGCCAATTCCTCGGCGCCAATTTGGGTGGGCAGAAATTCCTCGATTATGACGATTTCTTCCTCTTCCTGGGCCGCCAGTTCTAGACGGCCGCCCTCTTCGTACAAAATGGTCGATTCGCGCCGCTGTTTGACCATTTTTTGCAAGATCGCCAGGATTTCATCATCACTGACACCTTCCGAGGGGCCCTCCGTACGGCTGGCGATATCCCGGTCCTTGATCGCGGCCAGGATCAGGCGCACCGTGGCAACGCGCCGTTTCTCCCCGGCTTTCAGCGAGGTCGTCAGCATTTCCTTCAGGCGGTCGCGCATCCTCCCGCTCCCCGGGTTATTCGCAGGACTGTGTGCAGGGAGGGAAGGATAGAGGATATTAAGAAAAATGGCAAACTGCATCGCCTTAACGACAAAATCATAACCTGTTGTTTTTATTGTATTTTTTTGATTCCTGTTAAGTTTTTCGGG
Source organism: Alphaproteobacteria bacterium (assembly GCA_029937535.1). Classification (GTDB taxonomy): domain Bacteria; phylum Pseudomonadota; class Alphaproteobacteria. Next base: position 9,175 of record JAPYPT010000132.1, on the reverse strand, counting down.
AACCCGGCGGATGCTTGACGCCAGGGGCCCTTTTGCTTAATGTCCGCGCCAATTCGCCCGCCGATAGCGGCCCGGCCGGAGCCAAATTTACCATGAACACACCGGAAAACAGCCAACGAACTACTGCCGAAAAGCCACCTGAGTGGGCCACCGCCGCCTTGGTTTTGGCCAGCGGCCGGATCTTTTGGGGGCGCGGCATCGGGGCCGCCGCGGAGGCCGTGGGAGAGGTTTGTTTCAACACCTCGCTGACCGGTTATCAGGAAATTTTGACCGATCCCTCCTATGCCGGCCAGATCATCACCTTCACCTTCCCCCATATCGGCAATGTTGGCGCCAATGACGAGGATATCGAAACCTTGAACCCGGCGGCGCGCGGCCTGGTTTTGCGGGCCGATATCACCCAGCCGTCAAACCACCGCGCCTTGGAACATCTGGATGCCTGGCTGGTGAAACATAACCTGCCGGGCATTTGCGGCATCGACACCAGGGCCCTGACCCGTTTGATCCGTGATGGCGGCGCCCCCACGGGCGTGGTCTGTCACCGCCCCGAAGGCGATTTTGATATTCCCGCGATGCGGTCAACCTGCGCTGGCTGGCCGGGCCTGGAAGGCATGGATTTGGCGGCGGAAGTAACCTGCCGGCAAAATTATACCTGGGACGAGACCGAATGGCGCCTTGGTGTTGGCTATGGCCAACTCGAGGCGCCCACCTATCACGTTGTCGCCATGGATTTCGGCATCAAGCGGAATATCCTGCGCTGCCTGGCCTCCTCGGGCTGCAAGGTGACCGTGGTGCCGGCGTCCGCCAGCGCGGCGGATATTCTGGCCCTGAACCCGGACGGCATATTCTTGTCCAACGGTCCCGGCGATCCGGCCGCCACGGGAAGCTATGCCGTGGCGGCCGTTCAGGATCTGGTCAAATCCGGCAAACCCATATTCGGCATCTGTCTGGGCCACCAAATTCTGGCCCTGGCCCTCGGCGCCGCGACCGGGAAAATGCACCGCGGCCATCGCGGCGCCAATCAACCGGTCAAGGACCTGGCCACGGGCAAGGTGGAGATCACCTCGCAGAACCATGGTTTCGTGGTCCAGCGCGACAGCCTGCCCGCCGGCGTGGTGGAAACCCATACCTCGCTGTTCGACGGCTCCCTGGAAGGAATCCGGGTCGAGGGCCAACCCGTATTCTCGGTGCAATATCACCCGGAAGCCTCACCCGGCCCCCAGGACAGCCACTACCTGTTCCAACGCTTTATCGACCTGATGGCAGCCTGAACCTTGGCGATACCGTGCAAGGCGGTTAGTCTGACGTGACACATTATTCGAGGAGAATTTCATGATTAACAAGGGCGTCAAGGAGCTCTGCGCCCATGCGGAGAGCATCATCGAAACCTGGACCGTGGAACAGGCAAGGGAGCATTACGGCGACGATGACGTGATCTTCGTCGACATCCGGGATATCCGCGAGCTGTGGCGCGACGGGGCGATCCCCGGCGCCATGCATTCGCCGCGCGGCATGCTGGAATTCTGGGTCGATCCAAACAGCCCCTACGCCAAGGAAGACTTTCAGTCCGGCAAACGGTTTGTCTTTTTCTGCGCCGGCGGTCTGCGTTCGGCCCTCGCCGCCCTTGCTGTGCATGAAATGGGCCTGGCCCCGGTCTGTCACATGGCGGGCGGCTATGGCGCCTGGAAAGAGGCCGGCGGAGCCACGGAAGAGAAAATACAACGCCCGCCGAAGACCGCTTAAGTTGGTACTTTGACCGACCGCAACCGGACCTACACCTGGGCCGATCCCAGCTTGAATGCCGAAGCCGGCCGTACCATGGCCGGCATCGATTTCCTGCGCGCCATGATGGACGGCAGCCTGCCCCTGCCCGCCTTTCAAGCCACCCTCGATTATGTCCTGATCGAGGTCGGGGAAGGCCGCGTGGTGTTCGAGGGCAAGCCGGCGGAATATTTGTTGAACCCCTTGGGCGCGGTGCATGGCGGCTATTTCGCGGGCATGCTGGACAGCGCGCTCGGCTGCGCCATTCACAGCCGCCTCGCCGCCGGCCAGACCTACACCACCCTGGAATTCAAACTGAACATGGTCCGCGCCCTGCCCACCGACGGCCGCGCCATCCGCGCCATCGGCGAAGTGGTACATCCGGGCCGCAAAATTGCCACCTCAGAGGCCCGCCTGGAGGACGAGAGCGGCAAGCTCTACGCCCATGCCACCTGTTCCTGCATGATTTTTGGTGACGGCTAGCCGGCGTTATTTGCACGGGCGATGCGAATGATCGCGGCCAATGTCTTTTCTACATCCTCGTCCCTGGTGGCCCAGGACGAAAAACTGATGCGCATGGCGGCGCGGTCCCGCCAATGGGTACCGCCGCACCAGGCAGTGCCATCCGCTTGCAGGGCAGCGATAACCCGCAGGGTGTGCTCGTCGGCGCCGAAGGAGACCAAGACCTGATTTAGATCGACCTGGTTCAAGACCTCGAAGCCCGCCGCGCGCAGACCCGTCGCCATCATTGAGCCATGGCGGCAGCAGGTCTCGATCAATTCAGCCAGCCCCTCCCGTCCTAGGCTTGCCAAGGCAGCCCAAATATCGGCGGCGCGCAGACGGCGGCTGCATTCAGGGGTGTAGTCATAGGGCTCGCGCACATCCTGGTCGGGCAAATAGGCGGCGCTGACCGACATGGCGGCCCGTAGCGCGTTTGGCTCGCGGATCAGGGCAATCCCGCTGTCATAGGGCACGTTCAACCATTTATGGCCATCGACGGCCAGGCTGTCGGCCAATTCGTAACCCAGGGCAAGGTGCGCCCGCCCCGGCGCCGCCTTGGCCCAGATGCCGAAGGCGCCGTCCACATGCACCCAGGCGCCCTGCTCCTGCGCCCTGGCGATCAGGGCCTGGGCCGGATCGAAGGCGCCGGAATTTACGTTGCCGGCCTGCAGGCACAGGATCGTCGGGCCGGCGATGGGCGGCAGGGCGTCGGGCCGAATGGCGCCCTGGCCATCGACCGCCAAGGCCTTGACACGGCCCTCGCCCAGACCCAGCATGCGCACCGCCTTCAACAGCGCGGCATGGCCCTCGCCGCCCGCCAACACGGTGATGGGCGGGGCGCCGAATAAACCGTCGCGCTCCACATCCCAGCCCACCTTGGCAAGCACGGCATGCCGGGCGGCGGCAAGGCCGGTGAAGTTGGCCATGGTGGCCCCGGTGACGAAGGCCCCGCCGGCAGTGGCGGGGAGGCCGAAAATCTCCCGCAGCCAGCCCAGGCAAGCGGTTTCCAAGGCCGCGCCCAGGGGCGATGACGTGGAGGAAAAGGCGTTCTGATTCCAGGCGCTGGCCAGCCAATTCGCGGCCAGGGCGACGGGCAAGCTGCCCCCAGTGACAAAACCAAAATAGCGCGGCCCGGCGGACGCCATGGTTCCAGGGCCGCCGAGGCGATCCAGCTTGGCCAGCACATCGGCGGGGTCCAGCCCCGTTTCCGGCCAAGGTCCGGCAAAGCCGGAAAGAGCGGCCAGGGCCTCCGTGGTGGGTGCAACGGCCCGATCATCAAGGCCGCTAAAATATACCTGGGCCCGTGCGGCGGCGTCCTGCAACAGCTCCGTCATTTTAATTATCCTTGATGTCGCATGAGCCGGAACAACTGAGATCCCATTGGATCATATCCCTAAATTGCGGCATATTTCCGCAAAGTCACGTTCTGCACATCGTCACTGAAAACGGGTGATGGAAAATGCCTCGATCGGCAGGCTGGACCGGCCTTCGGTGATCAATTCGCACAACAGCCTACCCACGATGGGCGAGAGTTGGAAGCCGTGTCCGGAGAAGCCGAAGGCGTGATAGGCGCCCTCCGCCACCGCCGAAGGGCCGATAACGGGGATGGCGTCGGGCATCATGGCCTCGATCCCGGCCCAGCAGCGCATCACCTTGACCGCGCCCAATTGGGGGAATAGCGCCGTGACCGTGGCGGCGCTGTTGCCCATGCCGCGCAGCCGGGTTCCAGCCAGATTGACCTCGCGCGCGGCGCGGCCCCGCTGGCCGCCGCCGATCATCACCGTGCCGTTCTCGAATTGCTTGAACGACAGCATCCGGCCCACGGCGCCCAGCACGGGCGTGATGAAGGGTTCCACCGGCTCGGTGATCATCAACATGGGCGCCGCCGCCTCCAAGGGCGCGTCGTCGCCGATCATGCGGCACATGCGATCAGCCCAGGCCCCGGCGCAGTTGATCAAAATCGGCGCTTCCAAGGCATCGTCCTTGAGTTGGGCGCGCCAATGTCCGGCCACCCGTTCAATGGCATGGACCTCGGCTCCTAATCGAATATCCGCCCCTGCCGCCCGAGCGGTCCGGAAAAAGGCTTGCGTGGTACGGTAGGGGTTGGCGGCGCCGTCCTCCGCGCACCAAATGGCCCCCACGCAAGGGGGTGAAAGGGCGGGCACGATGCGCCGCACCTCGTCGCCGTCGATCAACCGCTCGTGGTCGAAACCCAGGGCCCGCAATTTTGCCACCCGCTCGCGCTGCTGCTCATGCTCGGCTTCGCTCTCGGCGATCTGGATCTGCCCGCAGGTGGTGTAGCCGCAATCGTCGCCAACAAAATCCTCGATTTCGTGCCAGACCTTCAAGGCCTCGACCGACAACGGCACCTCGGCCAAGTCACGGCCCAAACGCCGCACTCCGCCGGCATTGACGCCCGAGGCATGGCGGCCCGGATGATCTTTTTCCAACACCACCACCTGGAGGCCGGCCTTCGACAGATGGATTGCGGTGGACAGGCCATGCAGGCCGCCACCGATGATCACCGCATCGAACAAATTTCGTTCAGCCATCATCAAGCTCTTGGAACAAGGCCAGTTGATCAAGGGAAACCGGAGAGGTGGGCCAGCGTTGGCGGAAATAACCGACCTCCGCCACCGCCACGCCGCGGGCCGCCGCCAGAACTTCCGCCACCGCCACGGCGCAGCGGCGGCCCTGGCATTCTCCCGCGCCCGGCCGGGCGAAGGCCTTGGCCTGATTGACATCATCGCAGCCCAAGGCCGCCAAGCGGCGAATTTCCCCTACCGTGGTGCCTTCGCAATCGCAAACGATTTGTTCGTTATTAAGCCTCGCGGCATCCAGAGAGGGTGGGGTCTGCAGTTCCGCCGGCGGCGGCTCCGATTGTTCCCCTTCACCAATGTCATGGCCAAGTTTTTCGGCCACCGCCCGGACTGCCCGACGCCCTTGCCAGACGGCGATCGCCTGGCCCAGCCGTCCGGTCACCGCGCCGGCCAGAAAGATACGCTCCAGGCTGGTCCCGCCGGCTTCGCCGCACATGGGGTACCAGAACCGTTGTATGGGATCCCAGCCATGTTCCAGCCCCAGGGCGGAGGTGATTTGAATATCGGGAACTTCGGCGCCGCCAGCAACCGGCGCTTCATCAAGCCGGGGCCGGTCCAGGGCGCCGGGTGCGAGGATGATGCATTGGGCGGTCAGTTCGTGGGCCGTGTCATCGCGGCTAAAACATATGGTGCCGTCGCCATGGATCAACCAGACAAGGGCGCCATTGCCACTACCATTGCCGTGACCCTGATCCAGAACCACCGTTTCGATGGCCAATTCGCGCGCCAGGTCCGCCGCCGCCCGACCGGCATGACCCGCCCCAATGATGGCCAGGGCGGCGTCCTTGATTTGGCTCACCGCTACTCCGCCGCCGCCGCGCGGCTGATGTAACCTTCCCGTAGATCCCGTTCAACGTCGGCGCCGGCCCGCTGGCCAGGCTCGCCATAGCCGGCGCCACCCCCCGTGCGGGCGACCAGGATATCGCCCTTTTGCAGGGCATAACTGACCTTGGAGGGTAGTTCGATCACTTCATCGCCGCGCAGCACCTGGGTCGAGGCGCGGCCGCCGTCGGCGCCGCCGAACAGGCCCTCGGGCGCCAGGCGGAAGCGGTCGGAGTAGGTCGCAAAGGTCACATTATCGCTCAGGATGTGATAGCGGCGTTGAAAGCCCAGACCGCCGCGGTGACGGCCCGCGCCACCCGAATCCGCCACCAGGCTGTAGTCCTCGACGCGGAAATAATCGTACTCCATGTCCATGGCTTCCACGGGCACGTTGGAACAGTTGGAGAGCGGGCTGTCCACCGCATCGCAGCCATCGCCATGGGTCGAGGCGCCGTAGCCGCCGCCCAGAATTTCCAGATAGATCTTGTAGCCATCCTGGGTCAATTGGCTGAGCACGATGATTTCCGTGGAATCGAAACCGGCCGCGATGACCTTGTCCGGGGCCGTGGGGGCCAACGCCTTCATGACCGCGCTATAGGCCCGGTAGGCCGACAGCATGCGCGCGCGCACCGGCGCGGGGCGGCGTGGGTTGAGAATACTGCCATAGGGCGCGCGCACCTCGATGGGCCGCTTGCTGCCTTCATTGAAGGGGATGTCGGGAGAGGTCAACACGGATTTAACACATGAGAGACCGGCGGCGACGGTGGAGGCGTAGGGACAGTTAACGTTGGAGATGACCTGATCGCAGGTCCCTTCATAGTCGACGATGACGCTATCGCCCTTGACCTCAACCCGGGCCTGGATGCGGAGTGGTTCCTCCCCGATGCCATCATCGTCAAGGAAGTCCTCGCCCTCGTAGATACCATCCGGCAGCTCCCGGATCGCGGCCCGCATGCGCCGTTCCGAATAATCCAGCAACTCGTCCATGGCCTCCATCACCACGTCGGGGCCGAAGCGGGTGCAAAGATCCATGACCCGGCGACCGCCAATGCCGTTGGCGGCGAATTGTGCGTTGAAATCGCCGATGGTCTGGTCGGGCACCCGGATGTTGGCGCGGACCAGGCGTTCCAGGGGACCGCCGTTCCAATCGTGATCCATGTTGTATTTGCTGGGCGGGAAGATGATGCCTTCCTGGTGTACGTCGGTGGCGTCCGGGTTCAAGCCTGGCGCGCCGCCGCCCAGATCCAGATGATGGGCCACCGTGGCGCCAAAGCCGACCAGGACGCCGTCAAAAAAGATCGGCGAAAACAGAAACACGTCCTGCAAATGCTGGCCGCCTTCGAAGGGATCGTTGTTGATGTAAAAATCACCTTCAACCAGGGTATCGGTGGGAAACAGCTCCGCGCAGGGCCGGAAGGTGGCGCCGATGGGGCCCAGTTGCATGGGGATCAGCTCGGCCTGGGCCACCACATTGCCGTGGCGGTCCAACAACGCGGCGGAGCAGTCATTGGCCTCGCGCACCACTGGGGAATAGGCGGAACGCACTAATTTGACGCCCATTTCCCGGGCAGCGGCGATCAGCCCCTGGCTGATCACGGCTTGATCGACGGTGTTCACGGCCATGGTGTTAATTCTCCCCCAAATTCTCTAGCAGGATATTATCCTGGGCATCGACGCTGGCTGTCCAGCCCTCTGGCACGAATATGGTCGAGGTGCCGTCCTCGACCAGCGCGGGGCCGGTAATGCCGTCGGCTTCCTCGCCAATGGCGGCCCGGCTCAACAACAGACAATCCCGCCAGGCACCTTGATCGAAAACCTTTGTGTCCGCCCGCAGAACCTCATCGGCAATGCCTTCATTGAGGGCCGGCACCACATCGGGCGGGGCCGAGGCGCCAAGGCGGAAGGAGACGATCTCGGCCCGGTGCAAACCAGATTCACCGAACGAGAAAACCCGGTTATGAGCCTCGTTGAACAGCGCCAACAGGCCGTCCGCATCCAGACACAACAAGGCATCGCCATCAATGTCCACCGTGATCTCGAAGGCCTGGCCGATAAATCGCATGTCCAGGCTGTAGGTGTAGTGCAGATCAACCCCGATGCCCAAGTCCCGGAACGACGTGGTCACCCGGTCCTTGAGTTCGCCAAACAGCGCGCGCACCTGTTCCGCCGCGCCCGCGCCCAGGGGTATCCGCCGGGTCAGGGTTTCATATTGCAGGAAGTCCGAGGCCAGCAGACCATAGGCCGACAGCACGCCGGCGTTGGGCGGCACCAGTATGGTGGTGATGCCCAGTTCCTCGGCCACCCGGGCCGCATGCAGCGGTCCCGCGCCGCCGAACGGCACCAACACATAATCCCGGGGATCGCGTCCCCGCTCGGTCGAGACAAGTTGAATGGCGCCGACGATATTGGCATCGGCAACACGTACGGAACTATCCGCCATTTCTTCAAGTGAAACATCAAATATCTCGGATAATTCCTTGAATGCATGCGATGATGCGGAACTATCCACATCCATTTTTCCGCCCAGAAATGCCTCCGCCCGGATCGTGCCGCGCAGCATGTGAGCATCGGTGATGGCGGGCCTGTCGCCGCCCCGGCCATAGCAGGCGGGGCCGGGATCAGCGCCGGCGGATTCCGGGCCGACCCGCAGCATGCCGCCGTCGTCCCGCCAGCAGATGGAGCCGCCCCCCGCGCCCACGGTGACAATATCCAGGACCGGAGTGCGGATGGGCAGGCCGTCCACCTCGGTCTCGCCCGAGATATTCGGTTTGCCCCCCGCCACCAGGCAGACATCGGTGGAGGTGCCGCCCATGTCCAGGGTGATCAAATCGCCATAACCCGACAGCCCGGCCTGGCGCACGGCCCCCATGACCCCTGCCGCGGGGCCGGAAAACAGCGAGGTGATGGCGTTGCGCGACATCCCCGCCACGGGCAGACGGCCGCCGTTGGACTGCATGATGGAAAACCGCCCCGCGAAGTTCTGCTCGCCCAGTTGGGCCTCGAAACGGCGCAAATAGCTGTCGATCACGGGCTGTACATAGGCCGCCAGCGTTGTCGTCGAGGTGCGCTCGTATTCCCGGAATTCCCGGGTCACGTCCGCCGAACAGGTGATCGTCAGCTCGGGGAACTGTGCCGCCACCAGAGCCGCCAATTGCCGCTCGTGCTTGGGCTCGGCATAGCCGTTCAAAAGACAGATGGCGACCGATTGGTAGTCTCCCCCGCCCAGGAAGTCGGCGATTTTCGCCGCCGTGGCCCCTTCATCCAAGGCTTCGACAACCTCCCCCTGCCCCGATATGCGCTCGTCGATCTCCAGAATATCCCGGCGCGTCAAAACCGGTTTGGGCTTGCGGTAAAACAGATCGTAGATTTGCGTGCGATTGTGGCGCTGCAGGAACAAAACATCGCGAAAGCCCCGGGTGGTCAACAGGGCGACGGCCGCGCCCTTGCGCTCCAATATGGCATTGGTGGCCACGGTGGAGCCGTGCACCAGA
>JAPYPT010000436.1 GCA_029937535.1 Alphaproteobacteria bacterium | reverse complement strand
ACCGGGGTCAAGGTGGCGGCGCCGCAATATGCCCTGGCCACGGACCGGGTTCGTTACGTGGGCGAGCCGATCGCCATGGTGCTGGCCCGGGACCGTTATCTGGCTGAGGACGCGGTCGAGGTCATTGATGTCGAATATGTGCCACTGACACCATTGATTGATCCCGCCGCTGCGGTGGCTGGAACGGTTCTGCATCCCGGCACGGACAGTAATGTCCTGCACGAGCGGAATTTCTCCTATGGCGACCCGGAAGCGGCCTTCGGGGCGGCGGCGCATGTGGTCGAGGGGACCTACCAGTATCCGCGAAATTCCTGCACGCCCATGGAATGTTTTTGTGTCATCGCCGACTACGACACGGGCGGCGATGCATTCGAGGTCACGGCGAATTTTCAGGGCCCCTACACCCTGCACACCGTCATGGCCCGGTCCTTGAAGGTGCCGGGCAACCGCCTGCGCCTGAAGACACCGCCCGCTTCGGGCGGCAGCTATGGCGTCAAGCAAGCGGTGTTTCCTTATGTGGTGGCCTTGGGCGTTGCGGCCCGGATCACCGGTGGCCCGGTCAAATGGCTGGAAGACCGCCTTGAACACCTCACCGCCGCGACTTCCGCCACCAACCGCGTGACCAGGCTGAAAGCCGCCTTGGACAAGGATGGCCGCATCCTGGGCCTGGATTGGGACCAATTGGAGGATTGCGGCGCCTATCTGCGCGCGCCGGAGCCGGCCACGATCTATCGCATGCATGGCAATATGACCGGCGCCTATGCCATTGATAACATTGCCATTCATAACCGGGTCGTGGTGACCAATAAAACCCCTACCGGCCTGATGCGCGGCTTTGGCGGCCCGCAGATCTATTTCCCGCTGGAGCGGCTGTTGGACAAGGCGGCTGCTGAATTGGGTCTGGACCCCTTGGAACTACGCCGGCGCAATCTGGTGCCCAACGAGGCCATGCCCTACCGCACCGCGCCGGGCGCTTTGCTGGATTCAGGAGATTACCTCGGCAGCCTGGAACGGGCCGTGGCGGACGGCGGCCTGGCGGCATTGACGGCCCGCCGCGATGCGGCCAGGGCCGAGGGCCGTTTGTACGGCATTGGCTACGCGGCGGTGGTGGAACCCTCCATTTCCAACATGGGCTATATCACCACGTTGTTGAGCCCCGAACAGCGCGAACGTTCCGGCCCCAAAAATGGCGCCCTGGCCACGGCCACGGTCGCCTTCGATCCCTCCGGCGCGATCAGCGTCGCCGTGTCATCCGTGCCGCAAGGACAAGGCCACCGCACGGTCCTGGCGCAGGTCGTGGCCGATGTCTTCGGGATGGACCCGTTGGATGTGGCCGTGGTGACGGAACATGATAGCGCCAAGGACCCCTGGTCCACAGCGTCGGGTAACTATTCCTCCCGCTTCGCGGGCGCCGTGGCAGGCGCCACGCACACCGCCGCCCTGCAATTGCGCGAGCGTCTGACCGTGATCGCGGCGGCGGATTTGAATGTGCCTAGCGACGAGGTCGCCTATGGCGAAGGGCGCATTTTTGCCAGAAACAACCCCGATAACGCCTTGCCCCTGGGCCGGTCCGCCGCCAAGGCACATTGGTCGCCGCTCTCGATCCCCGACGGCGCGGGCGCGGGGCTGCGGGAGACCGCGTTTTGGAATATGCCGGAATTGACGGAACCCGATGAAGGCGACCGCATTAATTCGTCCGGCGCCTATGGCTTCATCTTCGATTATTGCGGGGTCGAGGTTGATCCCGATACCTTTGCGGTGCGGATCGATAAGTATGTCACCATGCATGATGCGGGCCGGTTGCTGAACCCCATGTTGGCGGACGGCCAAATCCGGGGCGGCTTTACCCATGGTTTGGGCGCCGCTTTGCTGGAGGAATTGTCCTATACCCCGGACGGCGGCTTTCAGAGCGGTACCTTGGCTGACTATCTCACGCCCACGGTAATGGAAGTGCCCGAGTTGACCATTCTGCACGATCAATCACCCTCGCCCTTCACGCCATTGGGGGCCAAGGGTCTGGGCGAGGGCAATGCCATGTCGACCCCGGTCTGTATCGCCAATGCGGTGTCGGACGCCCTGGGCCGGGAGATCATCACATTGCCCCTGACCCGGTCCAATCTGGCGGCGCTGATGTTGGACGGGGAGCCTCCCGGCAGGGCGGCGGTCTTCACCGGTCATGCGCTGGAAGGGCGGGGCAGCACGGCTGTTCCGGCCTCGCCCGAAGCGGTTTGGGCCATTCTGTTGGACGATGCCAAATTGGCCGCCGTGATCCCCGGCTGCCATGCCTTGGAGAAGACGGGGGACGATGCCTATCGGGCCGATGTGAGCCTGGGCATTGGGCCCATTAAGGGGCGTTTCACGGCCACGGTTGCCTTGCTTGATCTGGACCCGCCCAGCGCCCTGCGTCTGGTCGGCGCGGCGACGGGACCTCTTGGGCGGTCCGAAGGCGAAGGCGATATCAGTCTGCGGCCGACCGCTGGGGGAACCCAGGTCGACTATACCTACACGGTCCGCATA
>JAPYPT010000131.1 GCA_029937535.1 Alphaproteobacteria bacterium | reverse complement strand
GAAAGATAAGGACAACTGGCATCAGATTGACTCGCGGCCCTGGATGCCCGGATCAAGTCCGGGCATGACGAATTTCGCAGTTTTAAGGCAATAATTTCACTATTTGTCATTGCCGGGCTTGACCCGGCAATCCATTCCGACATTCGGCTCGGGCCTGCCCGAAAGGTACGATGGCAAGGGATGCCTCGCGGGCGTTCAGATTATTTTCTGTTCCCGCAGGCTGGCGATCTCTTCGTCGCTGTAGCCAAGGCCGGAGAGAATTTCGCCGTTGTGTTCGCCAAGCTTTGGCGCCACGCCGATTTTGGCCGGCGTTTCCGAGAACTGCCAGGGCGAGCCGTGCACCTTGAGGGTCTCGCCGATCTCCGGATACTCTTTCTCGGCGATATAGCCGTTGGCGAGTACATCGGGGTCATGCGAGGCTTCGAGGAGTGTATTGACGGGTGCGGCGACGATGTCGGCGGCGCGCAGGGTTTCCACCCATTTATCCCGGCTGCCGGTGGCGAATAATTCGGCCAGGGCGCCCAGGATAAGATCCTTCTTCTCATCGGAGACCAGGGCAAGCCCAAGGTCGTCGGCGCCGCGTTCGACAAGCGTGGGGAGAAAGCCCAGGGCCTCCATGGCGCGTGTCCAGTCCCGGTGGCCCAGTTGAAATACCAGCGGCTTGCCGTCCCGGTCATTGAAGGTCGCCGCGATGCCGGGGCGTTCGCGGGTGCCGTTGATGCGGGCGCCGGTGATCGGATTGGCGTCGCGCCACATGGTGGTGGTCATGGTCCAGCCCATCAGGCGGACCACGCCGCCGACCAGGGAGGTCTCCACCTTTTGGCCAATGCCGGTATTTTTCGCATAGTACAGCGCCGCCAAAAGGCCGCCGAAGGTCAGGATCGCACAGGATTCGTCCGCCACCGAGACCACGCCGGTGCGCATCAACTCGCCGGGCCCCGCATAGGCCTCCGCCACCCCGCCCAAGGCCTGGCCCACGGCGTCCGTGCCCGGCAAGGGCGCATGCGGCCCCAACTGGCCGTAACCGGAAACGGAGACATAGACCAGGGCCGGATTGATCTGCCTCAACTCCGCATAGCCGAAACCGTTTTTTTCCGCCGCGCCGGGGCGGAAATTTTGCCCGAAGATGTCCGCCTGCCTGACCAATTTATGGAGGATGTCCCGGCCCGCCTCGGATTTGAGGTTCAAAGTCAGACTTTTCACGCCACGGTTATTGGTCTCGAAGTACGAGCTGATACCGCCCTTCAATTCACCGGCTGTCCTGGTGTTGTCACCAACGCCGGGGACCTCGATCTTGATGACCTCGGCGCCCAGGTCCGCCATCAGCATATAAGGCACGGTGCCCGCCTGGGCGGTCGAACAGGTCACGGCTTTGACGCCGGTGAGTGGTCCGGGTTGGTCGGTCAAGGCGCGGTTCCTCCTGCAATCCATCTGTCATGGCGCAGGATAGCGTGTTGGCGGACCTCCGCCTAATCTAACACTGATGCAGGTTTTCGTGATCCGCGCCGGCGCAGGGGATGCGCGATCCGACGACACCGGAAAGATCCTGGTCGCCAATCGCCGTCATCATGGCCCGCGCGTTGGCATCGCTGGGGGATTGGATCAAGGCCGCGGCGCCCGGCACGCCTTGCAACGCGGCCTTGGCGTCGGCGGCCCGTTTCAATTGCGCCTTCTTGTATTTCTTGCTCTTCGATTTGCCCGCCATGGCGTTGGCGGAGACGAGTTTCGCCGCCTGGCCGGCGACGAATAAATTGGCCAAACGGGCCGATGACCGCGCTTTGGGCCAATGGCGCATCTTGCCTTGGGAGAACATGACGATTTCGAACGATTGGTTGATCGGATGTTTGGCCTTGAGCATCTTCCCGAACGCCTTGCCGCTGATTTCCGGGCGGGCCAATCCGTGACATTTCATGCAATTGACCGCGATGTCATAGGTCATGCTGGCCCAGACCAGGCCGGCGGCGGTAGCCTCGGCAATGCGTTTGGATTTATGCGCCGGGGCCTCGTTGTCCCGCCTGACATTCTTGCCGCCATAGTCGGCGTGAACGGTCTCATAGCCGGACGAAGCGCCGTGACAACTCTCGCAAGAGGGGCCGTATTTTTTCTTTGCCTTGGCGGTGGGTGATTTCTGTTCATTCGAATAGTGGCAGACGTTACAGCTTTTGTTACGTTTCATGTTTTTCTTGCCGCCAACGGCCTTGAGTATTTTCTTCGCGCGTTTGTGTTTGTGTACGGTCCTATACGTGGTGAAATGTTTCGTCTTGGCCCAGCTTTTCGCCTCATCCATATGGCATTCTTCGCAGAACGCGGGGCCCTGGACATAAGGTTCGCCAACGGCCTGCCGTCCCCCAATAATCGGGATCAGCATCATCATCAAGGATAGTAAAAACAAACGCCTGAAGACCGCAACGGTCATGATTCCACCTTGAAGTAACCTTTGTTGAAAGCGGCAAATTCGGCTAGTCGCCTTCGCCACGATAGGCAATTGTCATGCCCGAACTTGATCCGGGCATCCAGGCGCTCCGGCGGAGATAATCGGCCGGCGGTCACCATGGATTGCCGGGTCGAGCCCGGCAATGACGACCGATTGACGGTAAAGGAATAACTCCTCCCAGGCCCGCCCGGCGATGCGGTCAAATTCGAATGGGCTTTAGAAAATGACATTAATCTTGGTCCGTAGTCCGAACGCCTCGTCGATGGATTCCTGGGCCACGGCAAAACCGCCGATTTCGAAAAACACGTGCTGGCCCAATGCTTGGGAATAACGCACCGCCGCGCCGAGGCGATCCGTACCGCCGGTGGCAGTTTCCAACTTGCCGCCAACCTCGAGTATCAGGTTCCGCCGCAGTTTCGGCGAGAAGAACATCTGATAGCCGATGGTGCCGCCATAGGCGTCGTTGGCCCGGTTGCCGATCGCCGGGCCGGCCAGGCCGTTGCCGGCGAACAGCAAGCCGGTAATGCCCAGCGGACCACCCGCGTTGCGCGCGGCTGGTGCGTAATTGTTGACGGCGGCGAACAGATTTACATAGGCGATGTTGTCGGTATTCTTCGGTGCGAAACCAAAGCTGCCATAGAGCAAGGTGCCGTCCGTTGCCTGGGCGGTCTTGCCATCGGGCGTAAAGGAATGGGCCAGACGGATCGTGCTGTCGACGGCATGTTCGAGGATGATAAAGGGCCGGATCATGGCGCCGCCGATATTGAACTGATCGCCGATGGCCCGGGTGCTGTCCACATAGGCCATATCCAGCTCGAAGGTCGAATGGTGCGCCTCGACGGCGGAGAAGATGGCATATAACTCCCCTTCGTCGTCATCGATATTGTTACTGCGCTGTACGTTGTTCCAGGCAAACAATCCGCCGATGCGGGCGAAATTGGTGCCCGAAAACGGTATGGTGCTGCGCGTTAGGGCGACGGAGTCCAAGGTATCGGCGATCAGGATACCGCCCTGACTGACGATCGGTTGGCGGCCAAAGGCAATCTCGTAGTCCAGGGGCAGGCGGCCTTCCATGTCCAGCTTGGGAAACATCTCCGATATTTCGCCCTCGAAAAAGGCGGTGGACAGGCGCGCGTTGGTTTCGTTCCGCCAACCCGAGCCTGGTTCGAACTCGTAACGGGTCCTGGTACCCTTTTCGCGGCTCAACGGCGAGATGCCGATCAAGATCCGTTCCGTGCCGCTCAGGGTTAGATTGAGGAACAGGTTCAGCGTCGTCACGAATGTGGTTGAGGTGTCGGCGACGCCATTGTCGGTGATCTCCAGCCCGGTATTCAGATTGCCGAACAAGACCAGACCGGGCGATACGACCATGCCGGTGGGCAGTTCGAACTCATAGTCATAGGCGCCGCCCTCGACATAGCCCTGCCATAATTCGAACAGCGGCGTCGGGCGCTCGGGCAGGTCGGAAATATCCTTCAGCCCAAGAACCTTGTCGGAATAGCGGGAGTTGCTTTCCGTGGTTTTTGCATATCCCGCTTTTTTTTCTGCCGCGGCTGCATCCCTCGATATACCCGCTCCGGAACCGGCGATGGCGATAATGGCGACCGCGCAGATGATGATCAGTTTATTCAGCATGCTGGCCACCTTAGTTTGCGATTTTGACGGTTTCCGTGGTTTCCCACAGGGTCATGCTTAGATCGACGATGCGTTTCGCCAATTCGCGCAGGGAGAAGTTATAATCAAGCCCGACGCCGGCGTTGACGTGGATGAAGAAAGCCGGCATCGCCTGGGCGATCAGCTTCATTTCCACCGTATAGGTCTCGCCCGCCTTTAAAAGGTCCGGATCGACGGAGTATTCGGCCCAGCGGTAGCCGCCCGGCTCAATGCTGTTCTTAAACGAACGGGTATTCTCCGGCCGCATATGAATGGCCGTCGGCGCGGTTGGTGGCCGAATGAAAGGCCTTGTCGTGGCCGAGAACGGAATGAAGCGAAGTTGCGTGCGCTCGCCGCCCCAGAAAGTCCGGGCCATGAAATGGCTTTCCAGATTGAAGATCTGTTTGTCGAATTTCACTTCACCGCTGCGTACATAGCGGGAGTAGCGTTCGCGCAGGTCGCCGTTCGGATCCCGGTCGCCGGATTTGAAGACCGCCTTGCCCTGGCTGTCCCTGACCGTGATCTGGAAGAAAATCATCCGCTCGTGGATGAAGCCCGAGGGCGCGTTGTGGCCCAGTACGGCGTTGCGCAGCTTGATTTTGAAATTCAGGCCATTGGCCATGTTGGCCGGGTCCATCACCACGTCCTCGACCTTGTAGCCGGCCTTCATCAAGGCATCGCGCTGGCCCATGGCCCAATCGAGGAGTTCGAACTGGGTATCCAGGATTTCCCGCGCCTCATAGCGCAGGTCCTGATCCTGCCAGAATTCCGGGAACTTATAATCATCCGCGACGTCGTCTTCGAATTCGTCCGTGCCCCAGCCCTTTTTGTGGTCGAACAGCAGCCATTGCGCATAGTTGGCCATGTCCACGGCTTCCGGGTTATGGGGGAAGATGCCGGGATGCAGTACCGAGAAATCCGGACCGGCAAAATAATGGTTCGAGCGCCGCCGGGCATTGGTCTCGGTCCTGCCGATCACAGCCGCGGGTGCGATGTCGAAGCCCTTGGCCTCTCCCGGTACTTTGCCCATGTGGCAGTCCTGGCAGGTCACGCCATCCCGTGCCGATTGCGAGGTGCGGTATTCATCGAAGGTTTCCTCGTTGTGCACGCCGGGGGGCAGACGGGAGGAATGGCAGTTGCCGCAGAACCGCGAGGCCCTGAGAAACGGATAAGGCGCGACCACCTTATGGATCGCCCGGCCTTTCTTGCCGGGCTCGGTGACCAGGTTCAGCCGGGTATCCTTCTCGGTCTCCAACTGGATATCGTTGTTGGTCGGCCCGAAGATCGGCGCGAAGATATCGCCCTGGGTGATCATGGAACGGGCGCTGCGCTTGCCATAGTTCTTGTTGAAGCGATGGCAGACCACGCAGGTGATGCCTTCCACCACCGGGCCCAGAAAATCCTCGCCCTCGCGGGCAAATTGCTGCCGCTTCACGTTGGAGATCTGCATGGTGTTCAACACCGCCGAGAGCGGCGCGTGACAGCGCGAACAGGTATCGGCGGAGGTGCCGTTGGTCTTGGACAGGATCGAATTTTCCACCGAGACGAAGATCGGGCTCAAATTGCTGTAGGCGTGGTTGGAGACGGACCATTGTTGGAACTGCACCGGATGACAGGGTTTACATTCGAAGGCCGAGGGGAACTGCTTGTTGCGAAACCGCTCCTCGTGATCAATGGCGGCGGCCTCCGTGTCGGCTTTCGCATCGGGCGCCTTTTGCGCCAACGCCGGCCCGCTCCCCATGGTTGCCAGGATCGCCATGATCAGCGCCGCCGTGAATAAAAAGCTCAAGTTCCGAAACATCTAGACAACCTCTCATCCAAATTGGACATTCGAGAATTTCGAAAGAGCCGAACCGTACCCGCCCTAAATACCAATGTAGTCTCCGCAACGCCCGCGGCCAGCCCGCAATCGAAATCTCCCCAGGGTGGGATCCCAACATGGGCCCGGCCCCCCAACAATCGCCGTAACGATGGTTTCGAGACTAGCGCCGGTTCCCACCCCTCGCCTTGATCTACGTCAATTGGCTTATTGCCTTCGCGACAGCAATGGCGCGGCGGGAGATGCCGGGACTAAATGTGACGAGAGAAATCATTTCTTTCGGCAACGTTGCGATTGGATATGATGGCGCCGGTTGCGTAACGAGATTTGATCCCGGGGATAGGCATGAATAAAGCGTCCGACAATGAAACGGTGGATGTTCTGATTATCGGGGCCGGTGCGTCCGGTGCCGCCGTGGCGTGGAGCTTGGCCGATACGCGGATGCATATTTTGTGCCTGGAACAGGGCGATTGGACGACCACGTCGGATTATCCGACGAACGCCAAGAATTGGGAGGCCCAGCAGTTTGGCGCCTACAATATCAATCCGAACGTCCGGGGGCTGGAGACTGACTATCCCATCAATGGCGACGCTTCGCCCATCGACGTTGTCAATTTTAATGGCGTCGGCGGCAGCACTATTCTTTATGCAGCCCACTGGCCGCGCCTGCACCCGTCGGATTTCAGGGTCAAAACCCTGGATGGCGTGGCTGACGACTGGCCCGTCGATTATGCACAGCTGGAGCCTTACTTCGTTGAAAACGACCGGATGATGGGAGTTTCCGGTCTGGCCGGGGACCCCATGTATCCGCCCAAGCTGCCGCCCCTGCCGCCCCTGCCCATGGGGCTTGTTGGCGACACAATGGCGAAGGCGTATGACAAGCTTGGCTGGCATTGGTGGCCCTCCGACAGCGCGATTATTTCCGAACCCTATGAAGGCCGGGACAAATGCCTGAACCTGGGGCCGTGCGTGTCCGGTTGTTCCCAGGGCGGTAAATCCAGCACCGATATCACCTATTGGCCCCAGGCCATCAGAAGTGGGGTTGAGCTGCGCACCAGGTGCCGGGTGCGGGAGATCACGGTGAACGAACAGGGCATGGCCGATGGCGCGATCTATTATGACGGGGACGGCCAAGAGCGCTTCCAGAAGGCGGAAGTCGTGATCATGGCCTGCAATGGCGTGGGCACGCCGCGCATCCTGTTGAATTCAAAATCGGCGCAATTCCCCGATGGCCTGGCCAACAACAGCGGTCTTGTGGGCAAGAACCTGATGTTTCATCCCGTCAGCGTCGTCCAAGGCGTGTTCGAGGAACGCCTGGATAGCCACAAGGGCCCGCAAGGTTGCTGTATTCTCAGCAAGGAATTCTATGAAACCGATGGGGACCGGGACTTCGTCCGCGGCTACAACATGCAGATCGTCCGCGGCGCGGGTCCCCTGACCACGGCGATGCAGGGCCATGGGTCGGGCACCATTCCCTGGGGTCCGGGGCATCACGAGGCTTTTCGAAAACGCTTCGATCATGTGGCATCCATCGTCAATGTGTGTGAGGACCTGCCGGAGGAATGCAATACGGTGACGCTGGATCCGGAGCTGGTCGATTCGAATGGCATTCCCGCACCGAAAATCACCTACCGGGTTAGCGAAAACAGCCGCAAGATGCTGGCCCATAGCGTGGCGCGGGGCAGGGAGGTGATGGAGGCGGCGGGCGCAAGGGAAATCGTCAGCAATGATTTGCTACGGGCCTCGGGCTGGCATTTGCTGGGTACGGCGAGGATGGGGCACGATCCCGCGTCATCGGTGGTTAATTCCTGGGGACGCAGTCACGACGTGAAGAATTTGTTTATCGTCGATGGCAGCATCTTCGTGACCTCCGGCGGCGTCAACCCGACCAGCACCATTCAGGCGCTTGCTCTCCATATCGCCGACACCATGAAGCAAAACCTTGCCAACCTGTTTGATTGAGGATCGGGACCAGACCCATGACGAACGACGGAAATGCGACGGATCATCCCTTGAGCCCGGCCCAGCGGCAGCGGCAGCGGTTGTCGGCGCTGCTTGATACAATTTTGCCGGCCAGCGAGGATGGCGCCATGCCCAGTGCCGGGGAATTGGATTTCCTCGCTTTTGTACGGGAGCAGGCGGAGGATTTCATGCCCGCCCTGGGACGGGCCCTGGATCACTTCGACGATGAATTCCCAGATAGCCCGTTACCGGTCCGCTTGGCGCGGGTGCAAGACTACGCTGGGACGGAGGGGAAGGCGTTTAATAGCCTGCTGTTCCACATCTACGACTGTTATTACCAGGACGACCGCGTGCGCGAACTTATCGGCGTCATGCCCGGCCCGCCGTTCCCGCAAGGTAATACAGTTGAACCTGGCGATCTGTCTCGACTGGATGCCGTCGTCGCGCGTTCACCGGGCTATCGCAGGTCGCTTCGTTGAATACATCAATGGCCGCCGTATCTTTGGGCCTGCTCACTAACTTAGAAGTTGTTAGCGGGCCGGCAAGACGCAGACCTGAAAAACAGCGCTCCGGAAATTCGTTCTTGATATAGGCGTTATTCCTCCGAGTGTACGAAATT
Organism: Alphaproteobacteria bacterium; assembly: GCA_029937535.1. Lineage (GTDB taxonomy): Bacteria > Pseudomonadota > Alphaproteobacteria. The sequence continues at coordinate 5,868 of JAPYPT010000131.1, read as the reverse complement.
CACGACAACGGATAGCGTTCCATCAGTCTGGCGATGGTCGCCCGCGCGTCTTCCCGCCGACCGGCGTTGGCATAGGCCGCGCCGTCCGTGGCAAGCGCATCCAAATCCGGATCGGGCGGTTGATGTTTTTCAGTTCGTGAACGCCCGCATCGTCAAAGGTGGGGCAAACGGTAACGTATCATTTTTGTTACGGGAACGGTCAACGGGCCAAGTGTGTGATGGCATTGAATAATATCGTGGTGCATGTGACGAATTCGGATGCCATGTTACCGTTAACCTAAACAATGCAAGGCATGGAGGGATATTTTATGGTCAAAAAACCGATAAGTTTCTATAGCGAAGGCTACAAATTGGATGGCGATCTGTTCTTGCCAGACGGATTGGGGACAGACGACACCCGCTCCGGCATCGTGCTTTGCCACGGCTATACCGGCGTCAAGGATCTCTATCTGCCGGACAATGCGCGAGTTCTTTGCGATGCGGGTTATATCGTGCTGACCTTCGACTATAAAGGCTGGGGTAAGAGCGACGGCGCGCGCGACCGCCTTGCACCCTATAGCCGGGTTTCGGATGTCCAATCCGCGATTACCTTCCTCGGCGCCCAGGATCAGGTTGATGCCGGGCAGATCGGCATCTATGGCACAAGCTATGGCGGCGCCACGGTCACCTGGACGGCTGCGGTCGATCAACGGGTGCGGTGCGTGGTTACCTACCCGCCCCACTGGCGAGAGTAGAGCGCCCAGCCTGGGCTGTTACCGGCGCACGCGGTAGCTCACCTCATAGTCGGCTAAAGTAGGATGCAAACAAATTGATCGTTGCGGCAGTGCTTACGCGTGGCTCGGACATGCGAGCAGCAAGGCGATGTCAAATGTCAAATACCGACCATGAGTCTCTTGATCGAGAATTATTCGAAGTGCTTTGGACTTCTGGAAATCTTGATCTGGTTGACCGTCACTACGGACCAAATTTCGTATGCCATAACCCACCGCAATCAGACATCATTGGCCGTGCTGGTATCGCTACGAAGATTCGGCAGACGCATGAAGCCTACACCAATCTTCAATACACCGTCGAAGATCATATTTCTGAAAACGACCGTACCCTGACACGTTGGACAATGCGCGGGGCGCTGAGGAAACCCCTGCGGGGTGCTGATGCCGAGGGTCAGGACGTTACAATTACAGGGCTAACTCTGGCACGGTATGTCGATGGTCTGATTGAGGAAGAATGGACATACTGGGATCAGCTAGGATTACAAAAGCAGCTTCGTTGAAACGCTTCTCCGTCTAGTTGTTTGGAGTGATCCATGGCAACTCCTGTCACAAAGCGCCGGTATTGACCCAAAACCACGATTTCCATTGTTGCCGCGACAGCGCGCCTTCAGTGCCGAATTTCCAGCCTGTGCTGTTGCGCACGGGGGATAAGCTGTCCCAGGGCCACGCGCCTAACGCCCGGATCCGCGCTTTCAAGACAAATCGGATGCAGGGCCAGGAGAAGTGCGCCGGCGCTTGTTTCACCCCAAAACCAATCCGCGAGCTCGCGGCTGGAGACCCGGCCGGGCCGGGCCGTCGCGGCTTCCATATAGAATGTCTTCAGGTCCTCCGAAGCACCGCGAAAAACCTGCCCGAGGCTGAGCGTGGCCGAGGGGTTGTCCGCCGCTCCGCCGCCATCCAACAGGGCATGTAGAAACCGAGCGGATGCTTCAATGCCCATTCTGGCGGCGCCGAGGGCCGTGCGGCCGCGCCTTTCCCGAGCCAGGGCTTGCCAGGGCGCGAGGTCGGAAATTTGCCCCAAGATAGCGGCGCGCAGGGCCGGCTCGTCCGTTGTTTCGGGTGGCGTAAACGGGATCGGACAACTCCATCCGGTCAGATCCGTCGGCCCATCGCCTGGCGCGTCGTGTGGAAAGTCTTCGAGTATGGGCGCTGGGTCCCGGCGTTCCAGAAGCGCCAGCGCGGAACGGAGCACCTTGGTTTGGAAGGCCGCTTCGTTAGGTGCGCCAAGGGGCCGGCCCAGTTCAAAAGGCACCCACAGGAACCGCGGCGGGCGCAGCCGCTCGGTATTTTCCCGCACCAGGCTTATGCCCGTCGTCGGGACGCCTTCGTCCTCGATATAGTGTGCGAGCGCGCCCACGGCACGGGTGCAATTGGGTCAGACGGGGACCAGAATTGCTGCGCTGACCCCATCCTCCTTCAACATTCGCCCGACCTCCCGTCCCGTCGGCTCGAACGCAGTGGGCAGTTGGCCGGCGCCGTTAAAGGCGTAGTGAAAATTGGCGATAGAGCCGATTTCGCCTAGCCCATGCATCTCGCGCAAGCGATCGAGAGGGAAGACGACGTTGATATCCTGTTGAAATCCCGTGCGGTCAAAATTGACCGAAGCCTGGGTCATCACCAGATCTTCCAACCGGACATCGCCGGGGATTATCCGGTAGCCGAGATCACTCAGATCGAAATTTTTGTCGTCGCGGCGGTGCAGGCCCGCCGTTGTCACAATGGCGACCCGGCGCTCCCGCAAGGGCGGACCCGCGACAAAGGGCGCCGTCTCGAATTCAGGGCAATCCTTATCGCGTAGATGCCGTGCGCTTTCGGGCGATAGATCGCTGAGTTTCACCATGTTTCCCCTCGAGCGGAATTCAATATTCCGTAAATCGTTTGTACAGTCGCGAAACAAGACCGGAAATGCCGTCGGGCATGAAATATGCCGTCAACAAAAGGGCAAAGCCAACAGGCGGCACCGCGAGCGCCGCCGGCAAGGCGCCCGTCGCACCCGGCAGGAGGACGACGAGCAATCCGCCAACAAGCGCGCCCCAAACCGAGCGAACGCCCGCCATCACCGCGCCGGCCAGCAAGAGAATGGAAAAGTTCAGGCCATAAGAGTCAGGTGCGACAAAATCGGCCAACAGCCCGGTCAGCGCGCCGCCCAAGCCGGCATACATGGCGGATACGCCAAAGATCGTGGTTTTGAATATGGCTACGTTGATACCCATGGGCGCCGCCGCGATCTCGTTGTCACGAATGGCGGCCAAGGCCCGGCCGCTACGGCTATTAACCAAATTGCCGGCGATCCAGAACATCGCGATCAAGATGACCAGGGTAAAGAAATACCAATATTGATCATCGCTTAGCGGTAGCCAAGCGGGTGGGTCCGGGCGGTCAAGATAGACGCCGTTGACACCGCCGGTCCATGGCAGCAAGGCATCCAATTTTAGAAATTGCGGCAGGGCCAACGACAGGCCCCAGGTCATCAGAATCAAATGCACCAGTTTCAGGCGAAGGGCGGGCCAGCCAAACAAAAATCCGGCGAAGAACGATACTGCCGCCGCCACCGGCACGGCGCCGTAGGCGGACAGCCCGCCGTGGCTCATGGCGATGGACGTACTGTAGGCGCCGATGGCGAAGAACGCGCCGTGGCCGATGGAAAACTGCCCGCTCAAACCGGTCAGGAGATTGACGCCCAAGATGGCCAAGGCCATCGACCCCACCAAGGACAGACGGTAGGTGTTATAGCCATCAAGAACAAAGGGTGCCGCCACGGTAATGATCAAAAACAGCACAAAGGCCGCACGCTGCCAGGCGATGGGAACGGCGCCCTGGTCTTTATTGTTTTGAATGCCTCTCCTCGCCAAACCAGCTTGAACAATACTCATCATCACGTCCCGTCCTTGACCGCTGCAACCATAATCACAGTGATGGCGGGTCGGCCTCCATCACTTCGCGGGCCAGGCTGATGTCGACGCATTTTTCATATGGTGCGCCGGTTTTGAAGAGCCCACCGGACAGGCCGCTGGCTTGCAGGCGATCGAAGCCGTCCCGTGGCAGAATGGGGTTCACGCCCCACAGGCCGAGCGCCTTGTAGCGCGTGATGCAGGCGGCGAGCGTTTCCGGCGGCAGCGCGGGGAAGAAATCCGCGATTGCCCTGGCGATATCCGGGGCGTCCGTGAGATGCAACCATTTTTGGGTCCGGTACAGTGCCCGTGTCATCCGCGCCATGTCCTCCCGCCTGGTTTTCAGCGTGCCTTTCAGTGTGCTCAACGTGGTGTAGCTGGTCGCCCCTCTGGCCGCCGCCGCGTACCAGACATGGCCCGCGCCATCGGCGACAAGTTGTTCCACGAAAGGCTGAAAAATCTGAATGACGTCCAGTTCCCCCGCGCGCAAGGCGGCGTCGTTTTCCGCCATGGTCTGGCCGATCACCCGATCGACCTTGCCCGGGTCCAACCCGGCGCGGCGCAAATCCTCCTGCAGGCACAGCCACGGCGTATTGACCTCGGACACGGAGCCAAATCTTACATCCATCATATCCGGCATCTGAAATTCGGGCCGGGGTTCGCGCCCGACGACGAAAAAGGGATCGCGGGTCACGATCTCGCAAAAACTGACGATACCGCAATCGGGTTGATGGTCGTAGGTATTCTGGATACGCATGGGGCCGCCCCAGGTCACGTCGGTGGAGCCGTCGATCAGGCCGCTTATGGTGGCCTCGGCCCCCGCCGTCACCATTTTGACATCGATGCCTTCCGCGCCATAGGCGTCGAGCGCATGGGCGGCGTAAAACGGCGTGTAGAATACGGCACGGAACGGTTCGAATAGGGTAAGGGCCATGGCCTTGGCTCCCATGGTTATGGGGATGTTATCCGCGGGCTGGGTATTTTCGAGGACGGCGTCCCGGACTAACCGCCCTCCACGCCATCAAGCCCGTCCGCCGCGCTTTGCGCCAACAGGCTCAATACCTCGTCGGTTTGACGGACCAAACCATAAGCGCCCTGCAATGACAGGGTGGTGGCGTCCTGCAGTTCCTGGGAAAAGGTCGCGGTACCGTCATCGACCATGAGCACGCGGTAACCCCTGTCCGTGGCATCGCGCATGGTGGTCTCGACGCAACGGTTGGTCACCACTCCGCCCAGCACCAGGGTCTCGATGCCAAGATTGCGAAGGGTGGCGTTCAGCCCGGTGGAGGCAAAGGCGCCATAGGTGATTTTGTTGATCACCACCTCATCGGCGGTTGGTTCCAGGGCTTCGACCATGCGGGCCCACGGATCGGTCTTGGCGGGCATCGCCGCCTCGCCGATTTCCGCCCGCGCAACGTCATTCATGCGCCGGAAGGCGGGCGACCAATCGCCGCCGTCGGGGCTTTCCGAAGCGACCGTGGTAAAAATCACCCGATGCTGGCCGGCGCGGAAATAATCCAACAGCCGTTGCAAGTTGGGCTCCACCATGGCCTTCGAGCGTTCCTGAAAATACTCGCCCAACCCAGAGGTCCGCCGTTCAATCATCCGCGAAAACGGCGATTGAGGATTTACGAAATACTCCTGCATATCGATGATCAACAAAGCGGTGGTCGACAAATCGATCTCCATGGGCATGGCATTCAGTTTGTTCTGGGCTGCGATATATCGTTCATGGGCCGTCGTCATGCTGTTTGCTCCAAAAAAAAACGCAGGGGCTGTCCACCGCCCCTTGCGGACCAAATCCTACAACATCCGCTGAAACGATGGTCAAAAGTCTTGGCTTCGCTGCGTCCAAGATTTTGGTCCAACCTCCAATCAAGGGCCGCAACGACGACGATATGGACGGCCAGGCGGAAGCTGCCTACAAGAAAATTATCTCCCGCGTGTCGCGGAGGTCGTTTCGAGCGCCCGAGCACGGCAACGCGATGTCCGCATTGCCCTCAATTCCGGGCGCATTATTAGGAAATGATGACAGTCTCTTCGTGACCCGAAGCCAGCTTGCTCCTTTTCGCATGCCGCCCGCTTTATCGGCGAATCTCTTTTTTGACGGCAACAATTTGACATCGATATCCGCATTGCGTTAGCCTCTCCGTTGACGGTGCCGCATTTGCGGAAAAAGGGAATGTGGTGCGGTCCTCGTGAAA
>JAPYPT010000435.1 GCA_029937535.1 Alphaproteobacteria bacterium | reverse complement strand
CGGGCTCGACCCGGCAATCCAGGGCAACAAACTCCAGTGTTTGCGGCCCTGGATCGCCAGTGATTTTTGCGGGTCTCCGCTTCGCTGCGCCCGAGGATGACGGTGTGTCGTGTAGTACGCAGTCTCCTACACGGCTGATGGCGAATTTATACCCCAATGACTTAGTAGGTCAATGGGGTATAAAAAAACCCGCCAAACGGCAGGTTCGTCCGACCTATCGATCACCGCCCATTTGCCTTTGCCCCCGCCGCGCGCTACCAATTACCTTCAGTTTCTATACGGGAGTAGCCAACGATGGTGGCGGATAAATCTGGTTGGGTGGCGGGCAAGATCCTGGCGGAGCAGGCGCGGGTGCGGGGCGATGCGCCGTTGATCCAGTTTGAGCGCGGGCATATGCATACCTATGGGGAGGTCCACGCCCTGGCCAACCGGGCGGGCAATGGCTATGCCAGGATCGGCGTGGGCTTTGGCGACAATGTGGCCGTAATGCTGAACAACCGCCTGGAGTATCTGTGGTCCTGGTTCGGGCTCAGCCGCATCGGCGGCGTGTTGGTGGGGATCAATACCGCCCTCAAGGGCACGTTTTTGACCCATGTGCTGGGCAATACCAAGGCCCGCATCGGGGTCTTCGAGCCGGAGTTTCTGCCCTGGCTGGCGGAGATCGAAGACACAGTGCCCGACATGGCCGTGGTCTATGTGCCGGCGGATGTCTACGACCCGGATAATCTACCAAGCTTCAAACGTATCGAAGTGCGCTGCTTCGACGAGGTCATGGACGCGCCAGCGGATGAGATCGCGGTCGAGGTCAGCTACCGCGATATCGGCATGATCATGTTCACCTCCGGCACCACGGGGCCGTCCAAGGGGGCCTTGATGCCGCACGGGCATCTGTTTTTGTTCGGGGAATGCATGCGGGTCCATCTAGGGATGACGGACGCGGATATCTATTACATCCCCATGCCGCTGTTTCATGCCCAGGGCATTTTGATGCAGTTCTACGCCACCCTGATCACCGGGGGCAGCGCGGTGCTGGTCAAACAATTCCGCGCCACCACCTGGATTGACGATATCCGCGAGCATGGGGCGACGCTGGCGAACCTTTTGGGCGTGATGAACGATTTCGTCCTGCGCCAGCCGGAGCGGGAAGAGGACCGGGACAATCATCTGCGCATGGTCTGCGCCGTGCCGGTGACGGATGAAACCATGGAAAACCTGCGCGCCCGCTTCGCCATCCCCAAGTTCAACGAAATCTTCGGCATGACGGAGGTCAACCTGCCCGTCTGCCGCCCCGTGGAGGCGCCGGACGAGGCGGGTTGTTCGGGCAAGGTCTGGGACGAGTATTTCGAGGTCATCATCGCCGATCCGGAGACCGACGAGGAAGTCGCCACCAACGAGGTCGGCGAAATACTGGTGCGCCCGAAGGAGCCCTATTGTTTTATGGCCGGCTATAACGGCATGGCGGAGCGCACGGTGGAGACCTGGCGCAATTTCTGGTTCCACACCGGGGACGCGGGCAGGATGGATGAGCGCGGCTATGTTTGGTACATCGATCGCATCAAGGACACCATTCGCAGGCGGGGGGAAAACATCTCCTCCTTCGAGGTCGAGGCGGTGTTCCTGGACCACGAGGCGGTCAAGGAATGCGCCGCCGTGGCGGTCAAGGCGACCGAGGGCGGCGAGGACGAGGTGCTGATCTGCATCATCCTGGAAGACGGCGTCGCCGCGCCCAACCCGGAAGACCTATTGGATTACGCCGCCCCCCGCATGCCCTATTTCGCGGTGCCCCGGTATGTGGACTATGTCACCGAGATCCCCACCACGCCCACCGCCAAGATCCAAAAGAACAAGCTGCGCGACCGCGGCCTCTCCGCCACCGCCTGGGACCGTGACGCGGCCGGCTACAAGGTACGGCGTGGCTGAGGCCTCCCCCTATTCACCCCCGACAGAGTATTATGGGGACATGTACTTGTTACGTGTCCCCATAATACGGCCAGACTCCCAACTTTGAACAAGCCCATGAAAAAGCCTCTCGCACGCACCGCCCCGGCCCTGCTGGACGAAATGGCGGCCCGGCACCCCGGCCGCGACGCCGTGATCGATGGCGAGCACCGTTGGAGCTATGCCCAACTACAGCGGGAGGCCAAATCCGTCGCCGCCGGGCTGTGGGCCCTGGGCATCCGGCCAGGCGATAGAGTGGCGATCCTGATGGGCAACCGGGCCGAATGGCTGTCGGCCTATTTCGCCATCCTCGGCCTGGGCGCCCAAGCGGTGGCGCTCAACACCTGGCTGACCCCGCCGGAGCAGGCCTATCAGTTGAACCACGCGGCGGTCGGCACGCTGATCCTGGCCGACCGTTTCGGCAAGCGGGACGTGCTGGCGGAGCTGGACGAGATGCGGACGGCTATTCCAGGCGGTTTGCCGTCCCTGCGCCAGTTGATCGTGCTCGGCGATCGGGTCCCAGACGGCGCCACGACCTTCGCGGATCTGGCGGGCCTGGGCGCGGGGGCACCGGAGGGAATC
>JAPYPT010000130.1 GCA_029937535.1 Alphaproteobacteria bacterium | reverse complement strand
GTCCTGGCCGCCGCGCGCGCCAACCTTGCCGCCGTCCGGGCCGAGGACGGCTGCATCGAATATGTCCCTCATATCGATACCGAGGGCATGGGCAGTTTTCAGACTCCGTTCGGGCCGGATACCTTTGTCTTTGTCGAGAAATGGGAGAGCAAGGAAGCCCTGGGCGCCCACGCCGTCGCACCCCACATGAAAGCTTACGCCGCCAAGGTGGGCGACCTGCTGGAGAGCCGCGTCATCCATATCATTTCCTCCGCCGAATAAGGGTTCGCGCCATGGCCGCAGCCGAGGGTTTTGCGCCGCGGGATTGGGACAGCCATCCGCCCTACCTCTCCCCTGACTACAAATCCACGCCCCTGCGGGCGCCGACGAAACCGCTGGTCATCCTGCCGCAGAGTCTTTCAGAGCTGACCGGGCCGGTTTATGGCCAGGATGCGGTGGGGCCGCTGGATCATGATCTGACCAAGTTGGCGGCAAAGACCGCCGAGCCCAATGGCGAACGCATTATCGTCGCGGGCCAAGTCCGTGACGAGGATGGCCGCCCGGTGCCCAACATTCTGCTGGAAGTCTGGCAGCCCAATGCCGCCGGACGCTACAACCATGACGACGACCAGCACGATGCGCCCATCGACCCGAACTTTCTTGGCGCTGGGCGTTGCGTCACGGACGATCAGGGGCGCTACCGCTTCATTACCATCAAGCCGGGCGCCTATCCCTGGGGCAATCATTTCAACGCCTGGCGCCCCAACCATATCCATTTTTCCCTGTTCGGGCCCTCCATCCTGACCCGCCTGATCACCCAGATGTATTTCCCCGGCGATCCCTTGCTGGAACTGGACCCCATTTTCAACGGCGTGCCTGCGGCCTCCCGCCAGCTACTGGTCTCGAAACTGTCCATCGAGCTCTCGGAGCCGGAATGGGCGCTGGGTTATGAATTCAATATTTGCCTGCGCGGGCGCCTGGCCACGCCGTTGGAGACCTAGAACATGGCGCCGAAACAGACCCCGTCGCAAACCATCGGGCCGTATTTTTCCTATGGTCTGACGCCGGAACAGTATGGCTACGATTACAAGCAGTTGGTGGGCAATACATTGGCCGAGGATGGCGTCGAGGGGATCACCATCCGGGGCCAGGTGTTCGACGGCAATGGCGATAGTGTGCGCGACGCCGTCATTGAACTGTGGCAGGCCGACAGCCAGGGCCGTTATGCCCACGCGCGGGACCCGCGTGGCTCCAACACCGGCTTCGGCGGCTTTGCCAGGGTTGGCACGGGCACCTTGGAGGGGCATTTTTTCGAGTTTCACACCGTCAAGCCAGGCGCTATCGGCGATGGCCAGGCGCCGCATATCACCGTCGTCGTGTTCATGCGCGGCCTGTTGAACCATGTCTACACGCGCCTCTATTTTTCCGACGAGGCGGCGGCGAACGGGGCCGACCCGGTGCTGGCGCAAATCGGCCCGGACCGGTGCGGCACACTGATCGCCCAACGGCAGGATGGCGCGGACGGCCCCGTCTACCAATTCGATATTCACATGCAGGGCGACCGGGAAACCGTGTTCTTCGACGCCTAACGCCTGGAACTGGCCATCGGAATGATATTGGACGCCTACCTTCAGGACCCGGAAACCGAGGCCCTTATTTCCGATCGCGCCCTGGCCGCCGCCATGCTGGAGGTGGAGGCCGCCCTGGCCCGCGTGCAAGGCCGCCTGGACATCATCCCTCCAGAAGCCGCCGCCCGGATCGAGGCGGCCGCCGCTGAACTGGACGTCGATCTCGGCGCCTTGTCCGAAGGGACGGTCCGGGATGGGGTCCCGATCATTGCGCTGTTGGGGCAGTTGCGGTCCGCCGTGGGCGAGGGCCATGGCGGTTATGTTCATTGGGGCGCCACCTCTCAAGATATCATTGATACCGCGCTCGTCCTGATGTTTGGCCGGATCATGACGCTGTTTGCCGCCCGCCTGGATGATCTGATCGCGATCTGGGCAACCTTGGCGGACCTCCATCGCGGCACCCTGATGGCGGCCCGGACCCGTGGCCAACAGGCGGTGCCGACGACCTTCGGCCTGAAAGTCGCCGGCTGGATCGCGCCCCTGCTGCGCCATCGCCAACGGCTGAAAGATCTGCGAACCAACGTCCTGATGCTGCAACTGGGCGGCGCGGGTGGAACGCTGGCGGCGTTGGGAGAGCGGGGCGGAGCCGTGGGGGCGGCACTGGCGGCGGAGCTGGAACTGACCCTGCCGCCCATGCCGTGGCACAGCCAGCGCGACGGCATCATCGATTTCGCCAATTGGCTGTCCATGGTGAACGGAAGCCTGGGCAAGGCGGCGGGCGATATATTGCTGCTGGCCCAATCCGAGGTCGGCGAAGTGCGGATAGCTGGATCGGGCGGCTCCTCCGCCATGCCGAAAAAGGCCAATCCCGTGCTGGCCGAGGCCCTATTGGCCCTGGCCCGGCACAATGCCGGCCAGATTGGCGCCCTGCACCAGGCCCTTCCCCATGTCCACGAACGGGACGGCGCGGCCTGGACCCTGGAATGGCTCACATTGCCGGGCATGATCCGCGCCAGCGGGGCCGGACTGCTCCACAGCCTGACCATGGCGCGGAACCTGACAGTCGATGGGCCTCGCATGGCCCGGAACCTGTCCGCCAGCCACGGCCTGCTATTGGCCGAGGCGGCCAGCTATGCCCTGGCCCCGCATATGTCAAAATCGGAGGCCCAGTCGTTGGTGAAGGCGGCCTGTCTGGAGGTCACGGCGGAGCGCGACCTGTTTCAAATTCTGGCCGCCCGGACCAGGGTGGACGTAGACTGGGCCGCGTTGCGCGACCCCACAAACTATCTGGGCGCCACCGATCAGTTTATTGATGCCATATTGGAGGATATCCCATCATGACCATGCGACTAGGCTATCTCTTGCCGACCCGGGAGAAGATCATGCTGGGCCAACCGGAAGCCGCACCGCTGCTGGATTTAGCGGACCGGGCCGAGGAGGTGGGCTTTGACTCCGTCTGGATCGGCGATTCCCTGCTGGCCCGGCCCCGGCACGAACCCCTGATCCTGCTGGCCGCCATCGCCGGGCGGACCAAACGGGTGGAACTGGGCACCGCCGTGCTGTTGCCCACCCTGCGCAATCCGGTGATCCTGGCCCATCAGGTGGCGACCTTGGATCAGATCAGCCAGGGCCGGGTTATCCTGGGCGTCGGTATCGCCGCCGACGTGCCCAGCATCCGGGCCGAATTTGAAGCCGCCGGCGTACCCTTCGAAAAACGCGTCGGCCGCATGATGGAGGGTTTGCGCCTGTGCAAGGCATTCTGGCGTGGTGAGCCGGTGGACTGGGATGGCCGCTGGAAGGTGGAACAGGGCACCCTCGCGCCCACGCCGCACCGCCCCGGCGGCCCGCCAATCTGGGTTGGCGGCTCGGCGCCGGCCAGCCGGGAGCGGGCGGCGAAGCATTTTGACGGCTGGTTCCCCACCGGCCCCGAACCTACGGCGTGGGCCGCGGAATGGCGGGAGGTGCAGGACATCGCCCAGGCGGCCGGGCGCGGCCCGGACGAAGTGACGGGCGCGCTGTATCTGACCATGGCGCTGGACGACGACGCGGCGGTCGCTCGGCGGCGCATCGATCAATATATGGAGCAATATTACGGTGCGGCGGCCGCTGTTCTGGCCAAGAGCCAGGCCAGCTATGGCGGACCAGCGGCGGGCGCGGCGGAATGGCTGCAAGGCTACGCCGATGCCGGCGCCTCCCATTTGGTGCTGCGCTTCGTCGGCGATCACGAACGGCACATGGACGCCATCATGGAAATTCGCGGCAGCTTAGGGTGGTGAAGCCGCTAAAGCGACCCCGATTCACACGGCACGACCCATCGTCATCCTCGGGCGCAGCGAAGCGGAGACCCGTGGATCCAGGGACGCAAACACCAGCGCTTGTTGCCCTGGATTGCCGGGTCGAGCCCGGCAATGACAGTGATTGCGCAGTGTGTCGTGCTACTCCTATCGTTTGAAAATTGTGCTATCGCAAACCCTTCCAATAGGTATCCTTGCGGCAGATTAAACCGTCGCGGACCGGGTACACATCCACCACGTTGAGGTGATAATCCTTGCCATGTTCATCCGTGCCCTTGGTGGTGAACATTTGCAGGATGACGTCGCCGGCCGGCCGCTCCACCATGTTGGCATAGGTGACGTTCTTCCAATTCGCCTGGCGCCAGGTGATTTCGGCCATCACCGCATCGATACCCTTGACCACGCGGCCCGTGGGACTATCGGCGCCTGGTTCGCCATGGTGCAGGTGCCATTCGAAATCGTCCGTGGTGGCGGCGGCCAGGCCATCGCGGTCAGCTTTGCCATAGGCCCGCCGGAACCTCTTGATCAGGTCCAGCATTTCTTCATCGGTCATATTTAGGTGTCCTTTGGTGCGGGATGGCGGGCGCGCCAGTGGCGGGCGATATCGATCCGGCGGGTGAACCAGACATCGTCATGGGACTGGGCATGATCGATGAACCGTTCCAGCGCCGCGATCCGGCCAGGCCGGCCCACCAAACGGCAATGCAGACCTATGGACATCATACGCGGTGTCGCCGCACCCTCCCGGTACAGCACGTCGAAGGCGTCCCGCAGATAGGCAAAAAACTGATCCCCGGAGTTGAAACCCTGGGCGGAGGCGAACCGCATATCGTTGGCATCCAGGGTATAGGGCACCACCAGATGATCCTTGCCATCGACCTTGGTCCAGAACGGTAGATCATCGCTGTAGTCGTCGGCGTCATAGAGAAAGCCGCCCTCTTCAACCACCAGGGCCCGGGTATTGGCGCTGCCGCGCCCGGTGTACCAGCCCAGGGGCCGCTCGCCGGTGAGGTCCTTGATGATTTCGATGGCCTTGTGCAAATGCTCCCGTTCCTCGGCGATGGGCATATGGCGGTAGTCGATCCAGCGATAGGCGTGGCTGCAGATTTCGTGACCCTGGGCCAAGGCGGCCTCCGCCACGGCTGGGTTGCGCTGCAAGGCCATGGCCACGGCGAAGATGGTCACCGGCACCTCGCGGCCACGGAACACCTCCAGCAACCGCCAGATGCCGACCCGGCTGCCGTATTCATAAATCGATTCCATGCTCATGTTGCGCTGACCCGGCCAGGGTTCGGCGCCGACGATTTCCGAGAGGAACGCTTCCGAGGCGGCGTCGCCATGGAGGATATTATTCTCGCCGCCCTCTTCGTAGTTGATGACGAATTGCACCGCCAACCTGGCGCCGTTGGGCCAATCAGCTTGCGGCGGTGAAGCACCATAGCCGATCATATCGCGGGGATATTCGCTCATGGTTTATTCCTTCCCGTGCACCTTCCCGCCCTTGATATAAACCGCCCGCACGGCGCGGTCGTCGCCCAGCATCATCAACGCAAACAGGGTATCCTCAAGGCTTTCCGATAGCTCATCGCGGGCCGCCATGACCTCCGTCGCCGCCGGGTCCAGGACAACCAAATCGGCCCAGGCGCCTCGCTCCAGCGTGCCGATCTCACCCGCCAGGCCAAGCCCCCGGGCATTGCCCAGGGTGGCCAGATAAAAGCCATCCAGGGCGGTGAATTTACGTCCCTTCAGCATGGCCACCTTATAGGCCTCGCCCAAGGTTTGCAGCATGGAATAGCTGGTTCCCCCCGCCACGTCCGTGGCCACGCCGACCTTCACCGGACGCCCAGGCGCGCGGAGATGGTCAATATCGAACAGGCCGGAGCCAAGAAAATTATTCGAGGTCGGGCAGTGCACCACCATGGCGCCCGTATCGTGCAGGACCTGGCACTCCCGTTCGGATAGATGCAGGCCATGGGCCAGGACCGAATTGCCGCCCAACAGGCCAAAATGGTCATAGACGTCCGTATAATCCCTTGACCAGGGGAATTGCTGTTTGACGAAGTCGATTTCGCCGGCGCTTTCGGAGACGTGGGTGTGCATCAGGCAGCCGGGATTGTCGGCGTACAGATCACCCGCCGCCCGCAACTGCGCCTCGGACGAGGTGACGGCGAAGCGCACGGTGATGGCGTAGCGCAGACGATCCACGCCATGCCATCGCGCGATTAAATCGGCGCTGTCCCGGGCGCCGCCCTCGGCGGTATCCAAAATTTCGTCCGGCGCATTACGGTCCATCAAGGTCTTGCCGGTGATCAGGCACAGGCCGCGCCGTTGCGCCGCCACGAACAGGCTATGGGCGGCAACCTTGTGTACGGAGGAAAAAGCCAGGGCGGACGTGGTGCCGTGGCTGATCAACTTGTCCAGAAAACGCTCCGCCGCCGCCGCCGCGAACGCGGCCTCGCCATACCGCGCTTCCTCGTGAAAGGCGAAGCGGTTCAGCCAGGCCAGCAAATCCTCGGCCGGCGCCGCAATCATGCGGTGCTGGGGAAAATGCACATGAGCATCGATGAAGCCCGGCATGATGATCTGGTCCGGAAAATGATCAATGGCCGTGCTGGAGAATTGCGCCGGCAAGTCCGGATACGGCCCCGACCATTCAATGCGTCCATCGTCCCTTACGGCGACGGCGCCATCATCGTGCGATACCACCGCGTCATCGCGGCGGGGGTCGTCCCGGAAACTGAGGGTCCGGCCACGCACTATGCGGGCGGAGGTCACGGCGCCACCCGGTCCTCGATACGGAAGGCCTGAATGCGGCAGACATTGTCCAACGCAGTGGCAAGCTCGGTTTCAAGGTCGTTGCCCAGCCGTTCCTCGAACGAAGCCAGGATCATCTCCTTGGTGGCGCCCTTGACGGCGAAGATGAACGGAATGGCAAAGCGTTCCTTGTAAGCGGCATTCAGCGCCGTGAAGCGGTCGAACTCCTCCCGTGTCAACCTATCGAGTCCGGCGCCCGCCTGTTCGGAACGGGAGTCCTCGGTCAGCTCTCCGGCGATCGCGGCCTTGCCGGCCAGGTCGGGATGGGCCCGCAATACGGCTAGCTGGGCCTCGTCGCCGGCACCGCGCAGAGCCAATACGAACTTGCCAATGACGTCTTCACGGCCAGAAAACGGCCGGGCGCGCGCGGCCTGTTCAGCGACCCAGGGCGAATGTTCGGCGACGTCGCCGAAGGCCCCGACGAATTGGCGTTCCCCCATGGTGTTCAGCTCGTCAATTGAATAGGCCATGGCGGTTATTGATTATCGACCCAAGCGCCCAGCTTCAAGCGTTCATCGCCGGTCATCCCGGTCTCGTTGCCCAAGGGCATGGCGCGGGTCTGCACGGCGAATTGCACGACCTGTTTGCCGTGCCGGCTCAACTGATCGATATTCTCCAAGATGATGTTTTTCGGCGGCGCGTCGAAGCCTTCGTTCTTCGGTTTGGCCGCATGGCAGGACGTGCAATGTTTCTGCACGATGGCCATGACCTGGACATCGGAAACCTCGATATCGTCGGTGTTGCGTTGCTGGGGCGAGGTCATATAGATCGCGGCGAAAAGTGCTGCAAGGATGACCGGCAGGGCGGCGCGGTAGGTGGCGAAAGGCTCTCCCACTTCGTGACTGACCAGAACGTGCCGTAGGCAGGCGCCGCCGACAATGATGAAGGCGACGATCAACCAGGCCTGAGGATGGCCGGACAGCATGGGGTAGTGACCCGAAACCATGGTCAACAGCACCGGCAGGGTCAGGTAAGTGTTATGGACCGAGCGCTGCTTGCCGATCTCGCCATACTTGGGGTCCGGCGCCTCGCCGGCCAACAGGGCGGCGGTAACCTTTTTCTGGTTGGGAATTATGACGGCAAAGACATTCGCCGCCATGATGGTGCCGATGAAGGCGCCTACATGGATCAACGCCGTGCGTCCCGAGAATACATGGGTGTAAAAATAGGCCGCCGCCAGCACCCAGATGAAGCCGACAATGGCCAGTGCGGTGGTCTGCCGGCCCAAGGGGCTGCGGCACAGGCCGTCGTAGACGAACCAGCCCACGGCGAGGGAAACAATGGAGATCGAGACGGCCTGCCACGGCTCCAGCGCCATGATCGAGAGGTCGATCATCCAGGCGCCGGCATCGAGATAGAACTGCACGATTAGCAGCAGAAAGCCGGTCAGCCAGGTTAGATAGGCCTCCCACTTGAACCAGACCAGATCACCGGGCAGTTCCCGTGGCGCGACGGTGAATTTTTCCACATGGTAGAAGCCGCCGCCATGGACCTCCCACGCGGTGCCCATGACGCCGTCCTTCATCTTCTCGCGCTTCTTCAAAGAGAGATCGAGAGCGATGAAATAGAACGAGGTACCGATCCAACCGATGCCGGCGATCATATGTCCCCAGCGGATCAACAAATTGGCCCAGTCAGCAAGGAAGGCAATCATGGAAGACACTCCACGGCGGCATGCCGCCGGCGCGCCGAACCCATCGACTTAGGCTTCGGCGCGCCGGATCGGCGGGGCCGTCTATTTCGGCAGATTGCCGTCGATGCCTTTGACGTACCAGTTCATGCCCGACAAGGTACCGTCGTCCATGACCTTTCCAGCGGCCAAGGCCATGGATCCGTCCTGTTTGTAAAGCGGCCCCGTAAAGGGATGCAATTTACCCGAGGTGATCATGGCCTGGGTCTTTTTCGCCATGGCGGCGACGTCCGCCGGCATGTTGGTATAGGGCGCCATTTCCACGGTGCCTTGGGTCAAGCCATCCCATGTGTTTGACGACGTCCAGGTACCGTCAAGGACTGCCCTGACACGGCGCACATAGTAAGGCGCCCAGTTATCCACGATCGAGGTCAGTTGCGCCTTGGGCGCGAACTTGATCATGTTGGAGGCCTGGCCGAAACCCATGGCGCCCTTGTCGGCGGCAATCTGCAACGGCGCGGTGGAATCCGTATGCTGGGTGATGATATCGGCGCCCTGGCCGATCAGCACCTTCGCCGCATCCGCTTCCTTGCCGGGATCGAACCAGGAGTTGACCCAGATCACCTTCAGCTTGAAATTAGGATTGATGGTCTGGGCGCCCAGGATGAAGGAATTGATGCCCATCACCACTTCCGGAATGGGGAAGGAGGCGATGTAACCGGCGGTACCGGATTTTGACATCTTGGCGGCGATTTGGCCGATGATATAGCGGCCTTCGTAGAAACGCGCGTTGTAGGTCGCGACGTTCTTCGATTGCTTGTAGCCCGTGGCATGTTCGAATTTCACCTTGGGGAAACGCTTGGCGACCTTCAACGTCGGCTCCATGAAACCGAACGAGGTGGTGAAGATCAGGCCGGCGCCCTTGCGCGCCAGACGCTCGATGGCCCGTTCGGCATCGGGACCTTCCGCGACTTTTTCCACATAGACGGTTTCCACCTTGTCGCCGAAGGCCTTTTCGATGGCCAGGCGGCCTTGATCGTGTTGATAGGACCAGCCGTGATCGCCGATGGGTCCCACATAGATAAAGCCGATTTTCAGTTTTTCGGCGGCGGATGCGGCACCCACGGCGAATACCATCGCCAGGGATAACGCGATCGAACCAATGAGTTTTTTCATTGTCTGCTCCTGTTGTCTCATAAGTTTTCGTCGTACTTCGTTGCGGTACTCTGACTAATGACCGTTATCGCCGTCTGAAAAATGATAACGGTCATTTCTCCTTTATCTTTCGGGCGCGAAGGGCTGCCCGATACAGGCGGGTGTATTGACCTTGGTCAGCGTTTTATTGCCGGAGATGATAATCAACGCCACGATGGTAACAAGATAGGGCAGCGATGACAGCAATTGCGCCGGGATCGCCACGCCCAGGGCCTGCACATACAGCCCCATGATCCAAACCGCGCCGAACAGATAGGCGCCGATTAAAACCCGGCCTGGCAGCCAGGTGGAAAACACCACCAGCGCCAAGGCGATCCAGCCCCGGCCGGAGCTCATATTCTCGATCCATTGCGGTGTGTAGGCCAGGGATAAATAGGCCCCCGCCAGGCCGGAACAGCCGCCCCCGAAGGCAATGCAGCCGTAACGCACCCGGATCACATTGTAGCCCAGGGCATGGGCCGAATGATGGTTGCCGCCCACTGCCGTGATGATCAGGCCCAGGCGGGTGCGAAACAGCACATAGGCCGCGCCGGCGGTGATCGCGAGGGAGGCATAGACCAGAATATCGTGGCCAAAGAGGATCGGGCCGATGAAGGGAATATCGCTGAGGAAGGGAATATCCAAGGCGGCCAGCTTGATGCCCGGCAGGCCGGTAAAGGCCTCGCCGATAAGGCCCGAGAGGCCCAGACCCAGCAGGGTCAGGGACAACCCCGTGGCAACTTGCGAGGTCATCAAGGTCTGGGTCAAAAAGGCAAATAGCAAGGACATGCCAACGCCCGCGATTAATCCCGCGGCCACGCCCAGCATGGCGGATTGGGAGGTATAGGCGGCGGCGAAACCGCAGACCGCGCCCATGATCATCATACCTTCCACGCCCAGGTTCAGAACACCTGACCGTTCCGTGACCAGTTCGCCGATGGCGGCCAGCAACAGCGGCGTCGAGGCGGTGATGATGGTCAGAATGACAGCTTCGAAAGCGCCCATGATGCCCTCCTACGCCGCCCCTGCCGCGCCACGGCCCGGGGCGAATTTGATGCGGTAATGGATCAGCGTATCGCAGGCCAGGATGAAGAACAGCAACATGCCCTGAAACACCTGGGCCGTTTTATCGGAGATCCCCAATTCCACCTGCGCTGCCTCCCCGCCCAGATAGCTGATGGCCAGCAGGACCCCGGCGAACAATACGCCGATGGGGTTCAGACGCCCCAAAAACGCCACGATGATCGCCGTGAAGCCATAGCCCGGCGATATGGTCGGCTGCAATTGCCCGCTGGGCCCCGCGACCTCGCAAATGCCGGCCAGACCGGCAAGTCCGCCCGAAAGCATGAAGCAGAACAAGACCACCCGTTTCTGAGAGAAACCAGCGAAGGCGCCGGCGCGGGGCGAGGAGCCGATGACGCGGATTTCAAACCCGCGCAGGGAGCGGCTCATCATGACCCACAAAATGAACACCGCGATCACCGCCAGGATGGCGCCCATATGGACCCGCCCCTCGCCCAAAAGCGGCAGCAACTGCCAGCCTTCAAACGGTACCGACTGGGGAAAATTAAAGCCCTTGGGATCGCGCCAGTGGCCGCGCACCAGCCAATCCAACAGCAATTGCGCCACATAGACCAGCATCAGCGAGGTCAGAATTTCGTTGGCGCCGAAGCGGTTTTTCAACAATGCCGGGATGGCCCCGAACAGCGCGCCGCCGATGGCGCCCAGGACCAACATCAAAACCAACGTCAGCGGCGATTGCCAGGCGGTGAAATAAACCGGGATGGCGGACCCGAACAGGGCGCCGATGGTCAATTGCCCCTCGGCGCCGATGTTCCAGACGTTGGCGGTATAACAGATCGCCAGGCCGGCGCCGATCAGGATCAGCGGCGCGGCCTTGACCACCAGTTCCTCGATGGACCACAGAGAGGTCATCGGTTCTATGAAATAGATGTACAGCGCCTTGAAGGGGTCCAGGCCCAGGCCGGCGAATATGAAGCCGCCGATCACCACGGTCAGGCCAATCGCCAGGATGGGCGACAGAAAGGTCATGGCCCGGGATTGCTCGCTGCGCTTTTCCAGAATGAGCATCATGAGCCAGCTACCCCGCTCGTCGACTTTTCATGGGCGCCGGCCATCAACAGACCGATCTGTTCCAGGCTCATGTCCTCCGCCGGGTAGGCTTCCGAAAGTTCGCCCCGGGAAATGACGGCGATCCGGTCCGCGATTTCGAATATCTCGTCCAGGTCCTGGCTGATCACCAGCACCGCCGAGCCATTGCGCGCCAAATCGATCAATGCTTGGCGGATCAGGGCGGCGGCGCCCGCATCGACGCCCCAGGTCGGCTGGTTGACCACCAGGACCTTTGGCTGCCGGGCCATTTCCCGGCCCACCACGAATTTTTGCAGGTTACCGCCCGAGAGCGAACGAGCCTCCGGGTCCGGCGTGCCCTTGCGCACATCGAATAGCTGCGTGACCTCCCGGTTCACTTCCCGTGCCGCCGCCCGGTTGATCATGCCGTGGCGCGCAACGCCGCCCGCCACGGCATGATGGGTCAGCACCACGTTTTCCGACAATGGAAAATCGGGAACCGCGCCATGGCCGATACGTTCCTCGGGCACGAAAGCGGCATCACGCCGACGGCGCTGGGTGATATTTTCCTTTCCGCAGGCTTGACCCGAGATCTTCACCGTGGCGGCATTCGCGGTTGGTCGCTCGCCCGAAACCGCATCGAAAAATTCCGACTGGCCATTGCCCGCGACACCCGCCACGGCGACGATTTCACCGGCATGAACCGCCAGCTCAATATCCTTCAATGCAACGCCGAAGGGATCGTCGGTCGGCAGGGACAGACCGCTCAATTCCAACAACGGTTTGCCGGTCTTTCCGCCCCGGTCGGTCTTCACCGCGGCGACTTCCGCCCCGACCATGAGATTGGCCAGTGAGGCGGCGGTTTCCTGTTGCGGATCGACCCGGCTGACCAGCTTGCCATGGCGCAGAATGGTCGCGTCATGGCAGATCCGTTTGACCTCTTCCAGGCGGTGGGAAATATACAGGACGCCACAGCCTTCGGAGGCCAGACGCTCCAAGGTGACAAATAGCTGATTGGCCTCCTGGGGGGTCAGGACGGCGGTCGGTTCGTCCATGATCAGCAGGCGCGGTTCCTGCAACAGGCAGCGCACGATCTCAATCCGCTGGCGCTCACCGACGGACAGATCCGCCACCAGGGCATCGGCCCGCAGGGGCAAGCCATAGTCGTTGGAAACTGTCTCGATCCGCCCGGCCAGGGTACCGATGTCCACGTCGGGCGGCAGGGCCAAGGCGATATTCTGGGTCACGGTCAAGGCGTCGAACAGAGAGAAATGCTGGAACACCATGCCGATACCCAAATCCCGCGCCGCGCCCGGATTTGCCACGGTGACGGGTTGCCCTTGCCAGAATAGTTGCCCGGACGTTGCTTGTAGGGAGCCGTAGATGATCTTGACCAAAGTCGATTTGCCGGCGCCGTTTTCGCCCAGCAAGGCATGAATCTCACCAGGCTTCAGGGACAGAGTAATATCGTCATTGGCCCGCAGTTCGCCAAATACCTTGACGATATTGCGCGCTTCGAGAAGGTACTCAGCCGAACCACTCACCTTCGCCGCCCCCCTTTGATGCGCATCGGTACAGTGTCTTCTAACTTGCCGGCCCATTGTTCCATCCGGCATAGCAGGTCCGCA
This sequence comes from Alphaproteobacteria bacterium, assembly GCA_029937535.1. GTDB lineage: Bacteria > Pseudomonadota > Alphaproteobacteria. Next base: position 1,182 of record JAPYPT010000130.1, on the reverse strand, counting down.
ACCACGGATGCGGCGATGGCGGACGGTTCCTTGGAATTTATTCCGGGGATGCCTATGGGGCAGACCAAGCGCTCGATCTCCCGCCCGGCCAATCCGCCCTGTTGCAGACGACCGCGAAACCGCGCCCGCTTGGTCTCCGAGCCGATCAGGCCCACATAGGCGAAGCGATCCTGGCGCAACGCCTCCCAGACCACATCGAAATCAAGGCCGTGGCTGTGGGTCATCACAATGACAAAGGCCTGATCGGGCAGGCCGGCCAGTTCATCGACCGGGCTGGCGGCCCGACTAACGGCCACGTCGCCCGCCACGATCGAAGGGAAGGCGTCCGCGCGGGGATCAATCCAGAATACCTTGAAATTCAACGGCGCCAGGGCCAGAACCAGCGCCCGGCCCACATGGCCGGCCCCGAACAGCGCCAAAGTCTGCTTCGGCTGGCCAAATCGCTCCGGCAATAGCGCCGGGTCGGGCTGCTGCCCCACGGTCAGGATGGTTCGTTCCATATGGTGTTCGAAGATCCGCCCTTCCGTGGCAAAGGCGCCCTGCTGTTCGGCCTCGCACAAAGCTTGCAGTTGCGCCCATTGGGCGGGATCGAAGACCTCCCATAACAGCCGGACCGAGCCACCGCAGCATTGTCCAAGGTCGGGACCAAGGGCCTGTTGCGATTGCCGCACGGGCGGCACCACGCCATCCGCGATCGCCATCGTGATCGCCCGCCGGGCCTCGGCGATGGCTTGCCATTCCAGGGCCCCGCCACCAATCGTGCCCGTGAACGAGCCGTCCGGCAGAACCACCATGCGCGCGCCCGCATCCCGCGGCGCTGAACCCCGCGCCTCGACGACGCTGACCATGGCGCAATAGTCCCCGCGCGCCAGGCTGTCACATATGGTGGACCAGATTGCCATGACCTAGACCTCCCGCATGCCGCGGACGGCGCGGGCGATGGCCTCTGGCGTCGCCGGCGCATCCAACTGCGGCACTCGGCCCGGCCGCAGGCTGGCCACGGCATCCGTAATGGCGGAAAAGACCGATATGGCCAGCATGATGGGAGGCTCGCCCACGGCTTTCGAGCGGTAAATGGTGGCCTCTCTATTGCCTGTGGAGGCCCACAGATCGACCCGAAAATCCTCCGGCAAGTCGCTGGCGGTGGGAATTTTGTATGTGGACGGCGCATGGGTGGTGAGG
>JAPYPT010000129.1 GCA_029937535.1 Alphaproteobacteria bacterium | reverse complement strand
CGCCTGTACAAGCTGCAATTCGCCGATCTTGAAGGCGGCGATGACCCTGAAAGCAAGGTCGCCGCGCGGCTGGGGAGCTGACGTCGGTGGGTTTCGGCAAGCGAATGTTGGGTAGTCCCCCTGGCCAGGCCGTGATTGGATTTCTGGTGTCTCAATATGTTCGCCTGGTGAGCCATACAACCAGGTGGCAAGTTTCAAATGGCGACGTTCTGCCCGATCTCTTGGCCCAAGGGCGCGGCGTCATCACGATCACCTGGCATGGCGGTTTGATGATGATCCCCAGAGCCTGGCCGGGACCCGAACCCCTGCACCTGCTGGTATCGCGTCACGGCGATGGTGAACTGGTAGCCCGCGCAATGGCCCATTTCGGCATGGTCATGGTGCGCGGCTCAACTCACCGCCAGGATCATGACCGTGACAGGGGCGGCGCCGCCGCCATGCGCCAATTGCTGACCTTGTTGAAGGCGGGGCAATCCGTCGGTGTGACGCCCGACGGCCCGCGCGGGCCGGCTCGCCAGCTCAGCGCCGGGGTTATTGCCCTGGCGCGCTTGTCCGGCGCGCCGATCGTGCCGGTGGCGATTATGACCGCCCGGCATCGTTTGCTCCGAAGCTGGGACAGTTTTCGCGTTCCCCTGCCCTTTTCCAAAGGCGCGCTGGTCTACGGCGAGCCCATCGTCATCCAACGCAGGATCGATGATGGGGCGCAGGAAACCGCCCACCGCGAAGTAGAAGTGGCCTTGGATGCAGTGACCGAGCAAGCCAGCCATACGGTAGAGCGGGCGTCGTGAGCTACCGGCTTTACCGCGGCCTCACATCCCTGTTGGGGCCCTTGCTGGTTTGGTATTTGCGCCGCCGCATGGGCCAGGGCAAGGAGGATCCGGTTCGCTTTACCGAGCGGTTGGGCGAGCCGGGCCGGGAACGGCCCGAAGGCGCGTTGATTTGGCTGCATGGCGCCTCGGTCGGTGAAATGATATCCGTGCTGCCGTTGATCGAACGGCTATTACACGATGATCCCGGCCTGCACGTCCTGGTAACATCGGGCACCGTGACATCTTCGCGGATCATGGCGGATCGTTTGCCGGCGCGCGCCTTTCATCAATATATACCGATCGACCACCCCGCCGGCGTCACGGCGTTTCTGGATCATTGGCGGCCGGACCTGGCACTTTGGGTTGAATCCGAGCTTTGGCCGAACCTGATCCACCTCAGCCGGGCCCGTGGCGTGCCCATGGCGTTGATCAATGCGCGGATGTCGGAAAGCTCTTTCCGGCGCTGGCGGCGGCTGCCCTTTTTGATAAAGCCATTGCTGCAATCATTTCAATTTTGCATCGCGCAAAGCGCACCCGACGCCGGCCGCCTGGCAACATTGGGCGCACCCAACGTCACCTTCCATGGAAACCTTAAAGCCGCATCGCCGCCGTTGCCGGTGGACCCCAGGGATCTGCATGCCCTGAACGCCACCCTGGCGCGGCGGCCGCGATGGCTGGCGGCCTCGACCCATCCCGGCGAGGAAGCCATGGTCGGCGAGGCCCACCGCCAGTTATCGGAAAAGTTTCCCGGCCTCCTTACCCTGCTGGTCCCCCGCCATGCGGAGCGCGGCGAGGCCATCGCGGCTGAGTTGACGATCCAGGGGCTTTCCGTGGCCCGGCGCAGCCAGAACCAGGACATCCATGGGGACACGGATATTTATCTGGGCGACAGCATGGGCGAGATGGGTTTGTACTACCGCCTGGCCTCCATTGTTTTCATCGGCGGCTCGTTGATTGAACATGGTGGGCAGAACCCCCTTGAAGCCGCGCGCCTGGACTCGGCGCTATTGTTCGGCCCCTACATGTTCAATTTCACCGAACAGGCCGCCGCCATGACCAAGACGGGTGGCGCCCATTTGGTTGCCGATGGCGATACCTTGGCCGATCAGATCGCGCTGTTGCTGAGCGATGAAGCCGAGACGGAACGCCGTGCCGCCGCTGCCGCCCGGGCGGCGGATGATGGCAAAGACGTGGTATCGGCGGTCCTGAAACAAATCGCCCCCCTGCTGCCCCGCCAGGGCCGGACCCATGCGGGCGCCTGAATTCTGGAACCACAATGGCGTCCTGGCCCGGGCCTTGCAGCCCCTGGCTTGGCTGTATGCAGCCCTGGGGCGTCTGCGCTGGGCGTTCGCCCGGCCCTGGCGGGCAACCGTGCCGGTGATCTGCGTTGGTAATTTGGTGGCGGGCGGCGCGGGCAAAACTCCGACCGCGCTTGCCGTTGGCCGGGCCTTGTCCCGGCGCGGCATTGCCTTGCATTTTTTGAGCCGGGGACACGGCGGCCGCCTAGCAGGGCCGGTGCGGGTCGACAGAGACCACCACCAAGCCCGCGACGTGGGCGATGAGCCGCTTTTGCTGGCGGCGGCGGCGCCTACGTGGATCGCCCGCGACCGGGCCCAGGGTGCCCGCGCCGCCATCGCCGCCGGCGCCCAGGCCATCGTCATGGATGATGGGTTTCAAAACCCAGGGCTAGCCAAGGATCTCTCCCTGCTGGTGATCGACGGCGCCTATGGCCTGGGCAATGGCCGGGTGCATCCCGCCGGCCCCCTGCGCGAGGCGGCGGCGACCGGCCTGGCCCGCGCCGATGCCGTGGTCGTGCTGCAATCGGGTGAGGCGCCGGCGCCCCTGCCGCCGCTGCCACCACCATTGGCCGCACCGCCCCTGACCGCGCGGTTGTTCCCCTCCACCGCCGCCCTGGCCTTGCGGGGACAGCGGGTTATCGCGTTTGCCGGGATCGGCCGGCCGCAAAGGTTTTTTCACACGGTGCGGGAGTTGGGCGTCGAACTGGTCGGCCAACAGGCCTTTCCCGATCACCATGCCTTTCGCGAAGACGAGATCTGGGCGCTGCTCGAACGGGCCCGGCAACAGGACGCCATTGCGGTGACCACGGCCAAGGATGCGGTGCGCCTGCCCCCGGGCGCCAGGGACATGGTAACGGTCATCGACGTCACCCTGGAATTCGATCACGGCGAGGCCCTGGAGGGGCTTTTGGACAAACTGTTCGAAGCCGCGCCCGGCGCCGGGGCGTCATGAAGCATCCCGTCCGCTACCGGCTTGAATATGCCGCGGCGCGCTGCCTTTGGGCATTGTTTGCCGCCCTGCCCGTGGCCATGGCCTCGAACCTGGGCGCCGTGCTGGGCGCGGCAATTGGCCGGCTGCCGGTCCTGGTTAGGCGGGTCGAACGCAATTTGGACCTGGCCATGCCGAATTTGCGTCCGCTTGAACGGGCGGCGATCATGACCGGCGTCTGGCGGAACTTGGGCCGCACGATCGCCGAACTGCCTCATCTCCGTAATTTCACGTTGACTGATGAAACCCCCGGACCGGGCCAGATTCAGATCATCGGCGCGGACAATCTGGAGCGCGGGGCGGCTTCGCTGCTGTTCGGCGCGCATTTGGCGAACTGGGAATTGATGTATCTGGTCACCGCCAAATTAGGCCGGCCCATGCACGTGGTCTATCGCGCCCTGAACAATCCGCTGATCGATCAATGGCTATGGCATGTCAGGGAGGGCTCCTCCCTGGGCGCCCTGGCCAAGGGCTCCTCCGCCGCGCGCGGTATCCTCTCGGCCCTGAACCAGGGCGCGCCCGTCGGCATGCTGGTGGATCAAAAGATGAATGACGGCATCGAGGTGCCGTTCTTTGGCCGCCCCGCCATGACCGCGCCGGCTCTGGCACAACTGGCGCTGCGCCGGAACCTGCCCGTTATCCCGGTGCGTTGCGAGCGGCTGACGGGGGCCGCGTTCCGCGTAACTATTCACGAACCCATGCCCTATGCGGTTGACGGCGATGTCGCCACCCTGATGGGACAGGTCAACGATTTAATCGAAGCCTGGATCAGGGCGCGTCCGGAACAATGGCTATGGCCCCATAACCGCTGGCCCAATTAGCGGGCTTTCCCGGTTGCCAGTGGTACGGCATAATAAACTGAAAAACACAGGATCGTAATCGGCCATCGGCAAAGGCGGGACACATGGATCTAAATGACCAGACGGAACATAAGGTTTTCCGCGAAGAGGTGAGAACTTTCCTGGACGGGAACAAACATCTGGCGCCGGGCGAATCCGCTTTTTCTTTCCGTATGCGGCCGCGCAATTTGGCCGAGGATGTGCGCCGCTGGCAGGGCCTGTTGGTGGATCATGGCTTGACCTCCCGCACCATTCCGAAAGCCTATGGCGGCTATGGCGCCGACGTGGATATCTTGAAATCACGCATCATCGCCGACGAATTTTTCGCCGCCAACGTGATCCAGGGGCTGGGCAACCAGGGCATTTCCATGCTGGTGCCGACCATGTTGGAACATGGCACGGAAGAGCAGAAACAACGCTATATCCGGCCCACCATCCGCAGCGAAATTGTCTGGTGCCAGGGCTATTCCGAACCCAATGCCGGCTCCGACCTGGCCAGTCTGACGACTTCGGCGACCGAGGACGGCGACGATTTCATCATCAACGGACAGAAAATCTGGACCTCCGGCGCCCATATCGCGGAGATGATATTCTGCCTGGTGCGCACGGAACCCGACGCCCCGAAGCACGAAGGCATCAGCTATATCGTCTTTCCCATGGACACGCCGGGGATCGAGGTACGGCCCCTGCAAACCATGACCGGCTCCCCGTCCTTCAACGAAGTCTTTTTCACCGATGTGCGGGTCCCCATGGCCAACGTGGTGGGCAACCGGGGCCAAGGCTGGGTCGTCGCCAACTCCACCCTGAAACACGAGCGCGGCCTGCTGGGCGATGCCAACCGCTCGCTCGATAGCCTGCTCCGGGTCCGCAAGCTGCTGCAAAATGAAAGCCTGGATGGCCGGCCGTTGATGGAGAACCCGTTGTTCAGGGACCGCTTCATCCGCCTGCAGGCCCGCGTCCAGGCCATGCGCCTGCACGAGATGCGCATGATCACCGAGGCCGGCAAGGGCAAGGGGCGCGGCCTGGGCGATATGGTCGTCAAACTGCTGGGCTGCGAACTGAACCATCAACTGGACGGCTTGGGCATCGATATCCTGGGCGAGATCGGCGTGCTGTACGATGATAGCCCCCTGTTGCGGGACGGCGGCGCCTGGCAGGCCAATTTCATGTTTGATCTGGGCCTGATCATCGGCGGCGGCACGGCGCAAATACAAAAAAACATCATTTCGGAACGCGGCCTGGGCATGCCGCGGGAGCCGAAAGTAGCGCAAGCGTAGGGCGGAGTGGACAGATGGATTTCGGACTTTCGGAAGAACAGGAACTAATCCGCGACAGTTTTCAGGGCACCCTCTCCCGCATCTCGGATCTGGACACGGTGCGCCAAACGGCGGAAGCCGGCGCAAGCATGGACAAGAGCATCTGGGGGGAGCTGTGCGCTCTTGGCATGGCCGGCCTGCTGATCGGGGAAGACTACGGCGGCGCCGGGTTGAACCTGCTGGAGGCCGCCGTGGTGGCCGAGGAGCTGGGCCGCCGGGTGACGCCGGTCCCCTTCGTGGCCAGCGCCGTCATGGCGCCCCTGGCGATCGGGCTGGGCGGGGACGAGGAGCAGCGCCGCGAATGGCTGCCGGGCATGGCGGACGGCTCCCTCCGTCTTGGCGTCGCGGTCTCGGAAGCAGCCGCCGGCGCCCGCGAGGATGCGAGCGTGACGGCGGCCAGCAAGGGCAATGACAACGTGCTGAACGGCCGCGCCCTGTTCGTGCTGGATGGCGCCGGCGCCGATGCCTATGTGGTTGCGGATGGAACCGGCGGCTTGCATCTGGTGCGGGCCGGGGAAAGCGGCTTGGACACAGTGGATCTGAAAACCATCGACCGGACCCGCGCCATCACGGAACTGCGGTTCGACAATACCCCGGCCGAGCCCCTGCGCCAGGGCGACGGCGTTTTACAAACCATCATCGATGCCGGCCGGGTAACCCTGGCCGCCGACAGTCTGGGCGCGGGCGAGGTGATGCTGCAACAGGCGGTGGATTATGCCGCCGAACGCAAACAGTTCGGCCGGCCCATCGCCTCCTTCCAGGCCGTCAAACACATGTGCGCCGAAATGGCGTCGGAGTTGCAGCCCTGCCGGGCCCTGGTCTGGTACGGCGCCTATACAATGGAGCATGACCCCGGCGGCTTATCCTTGGCCGCCGCCTTCGCCAAGTCCCACGTGGACGAAGTCGGCCGCTTTGTCGCCCGCACCGCCACGGAGGTGCATGGCGGCATGGGTTTCACCGACCTCATGGGCCTGCACTACTGGTTCAAGCGCCTGGGCGTTAACCGCGCCTACCTGGGCAGCCCCGAACGGGTCCGCGCGGAAGCCGCCCGCCTGCAAGGCTTCGCCGCCTGACGGGGAGAGCGTCAGTCCCGGGCGCCAAGCCTGCGCTTCAGTATTCCAATGGTTTCGGCGAGATTGCGCCTGGAGGCTTCGGCCCCTGGAAACTGCGTCGAGCCGTGAAACGTTCCGGCATAGGAATGCAGCTCGACCGAGATACCGGCTTCCATCAACCCCATGGCATAGAGAATGCCTTCATCGCGCAGCGGATCGAACTCCATGGTCGAAATGTAGGCCGGCGGCAGGTTGGAGAGATCCGTGGCCCGGCTAGGCGCCGCATAGGGCGAGACCTCCCCCTCGTGGTCCGGTCCAAGATAGTGGCGCCAGCTCCATTCAGCGTTGGGGCGGTTCCACAGGGGCGTATCGGTAAATTTGTTCATCGACGATGTTTCCAGGCGGTCGTCAAGTTCGGGAATTTCCAGCAGTTGGAAACACAGCGCCGGTGCGCCACGATCCCGCGCGAGCAGGGCCGCCGCCGCCGCCAGGCCGCCGCCGGCGCTGTGCCCGGCGATGGCGATGCGCCCTTGGTCGATGCCCAGATCGGCGGCATGGGCGGCCGTCCAGCATAGCGCCGCATAACAATCCTCAAGGCCGGCGGGAAAGGGGTTTTCCGGTGCGAGACGATACTCGACGGAAACCACCATGCAGCCGACATCGGCGGCGATACGCTGGCACCACGGATCCATCTGATCGATGCTGCCGAAAAGGAAGCCGCCACCATGGATCTCAAAAACACAGGCCAGTGGCGCCGCCTCGCCCTCGGCTTTGGCCGGCCGATAGATTCGAATGGGAACATCGGGCGCCCCCTCCGGCCCCGGTATGGTGCGGTCTTCTTTTTCAACGTCGTCGCGATTCTTAATCTCGCCGGCCGCTTCGGCGCGCAAGGAGCGAATCTCCTGGATCTTCTCGAGTGTCGAAAAATCCGACACCGTGGGCAGGCTTTCCAGGACCTCCCTGAAGTCATCGTCAAATGCGTAGGAACTCATTCTGATCTCTCTTTCAAACAGGGTATCCGGCCTGCCACCTGTTCCGGCCAAAAATATTTTGCGGATCAAGGTAAGACATCCGCGCCTATAATGGCATAATCATTAATTGCCGGTCCCGCCACCAAGATGCCGGACAAGGAAACGTTCGATCCGGTGCATCAATAGATATCATTTCCGCCATGGCCAGGCACCCGGCGCATGTCCAACGCCTTTTTTCGGATCATATTCCACGGGTGCGCCAAATTCCTCCAATTGAGCAGCAATGCGATCAGACTACCCTTGTACTTAGCAGCCAACTGCGTGCGGGCGACGATGTTCGATGCCGTCGTCAAAATTACCGCGCCATTGTGCCCGGCGACGGTGTCTTTGACCGCATCGGGATATACCTTGATATTGGTTTGTTCCACATGGACCGCCAGTTCGCCCGCGTCGAACGTAAATTACTACACGTAAAACACTGTTAACCAATTTCATTAATACTTGGCGATGCCCGAGCTTGCAGCCCGTGCCCGAACCTGCCTGTCCCCAGGCCCGCACAGCAGAACAGGAGCGTGACCGACCGTGACACAGAGATTGAACCGCAACATGATCCGCCGCCACTTGGCCTTCGCCATGGTAGCCGCATCGGCAGTTTTGCTGTCGTCATGCATGGAGATTTCCAATCCCCTTGCCAGGAACAATACCGCCCTGGCGGCGAAGCAGGTTGGCGAAGCGGTGGAGGCGGACAAGAAGGCCCGTCAGGAAGAGGAGCGGGAATTCAAGCAGGAGATGAAAGAGGAGAAAGAAGAAGACAAGGATTTCGAGCGGATGAAGCGGGAGCTGGCGGCGGATCAAGCCGACGCCAAAACCCACCCCGGCGAAACGAAAGGCGTTTCCCGGCTGTTCGTCGACAAGGAATTAATGGCGGTCAACGAGCGGGTCCACCACCTGTCCCAACGCATGGAGCATCTTTCCGCACGGGTCCACAAAATGGCCCAGCATTTGGAAAACCTGCCGGCTAAACTAGCTGAATTGAAGCTGGAGCTGATGACGACGGAAAATGAGGTTCGGACTATAGCCTCCGGCGAAAAACCCGCCAGAAAGAGACCTCCAAAAAAATCCGCGCCAAAGAAAACCAAGCCATTCTGGGGCATTCAACTCGGCGCCTATAAGACCAAACCAGGAGCCAAGGAGGCTTGGAACGAACTTCTCGCCAACCCCATGGCGGTTGAGCTTTCAGAAGCGGAAGTCCACTACGTCGCCTCCAAGCCGCTGAAAAGCGGCAAACGCTTAACGCTCATCGTCATCAACAAATACCCCAGCCATAAGGCCGCCGATGGCGCGTGTAATGATCTGAAGGGCAATGGCCTCGACTGCGTCGCCTACCGCGTAACCCGGTAAACGGCCCCGGCAATATTCAGCCCTGGAATTCGGACGTCACCTGGACCATGGCGCCAAAGTCGGCTTGCCCCACCGTAAAGGCGAAAAGGTCAAGCGCCTCCCTTGGCAGCACCGGTGCGCCGGAGGTCACCTTGTTCAAGCCAACACAGCCATCGCGCATCCAAACGACGCCGGCTGGTATCCGATCCGTTACATGAGCCTTCGCCTCGAACCCGCCGCGGCGGTTGTGAATACGAATGTCGTCGCCATCCGACAGGGCCCGCGTCCCGGCATCGTCCGGTGACATCCAAAGCTCGGGCCCTGGGTCCCGTTCGGCCAGCATCGGCAGGGCGCGGCCATGGTCATAAAAGGCGTGGAAATGCGTCAACGTCCGCCCGTGGCAAAGGGCCAGGGGATAGCTGTTCGCCTCTTTCTCATCCGCTATTGGTCTCTCATCTTGTTCCGGCAAGGGGGGCAGACCGGCGTCCTCGGCCAGTTTGGAATAGAATTCAATCTTGCCCGACGGCGTTTGGTAGCGATGGTCGGGATAGGCGATATGCGAGATCTTCAGAGCGCCATGGCCGCCGTTGGCCCGCAGCGAGGCGACGGTGGCATGTCCGGTCGCCGGATGATCAAGCACGGCGTTGAGCAACTCTTCCTGGGACGACCAGGGATAAAAGCCCTCGACCCCAAGCCGCGCGCAAAGCCCCTTTAAAATATCCTGCACCGGCCGCGCCGCGCCGGCGGGTTCCAGAATCCGGTCCATCAGATAGATATGCGTGTTGGTCGCCTTGCAGCCGATATCCTCCAACCACGCGGTGGCGGGCAGCACGACGTCGGCATATTGGCGGGTGGTCTCGTTCATGAACAGCTCATGACTGACCACGAGGTCGAGGCCGTCCAACGCGGCCGCGATGTTTTCCGCATCCGGATAGGACGACAGAATATTGGAGCCGAACAACATCAGCACGCGAACCCGGCCGTCGCCCAGCGCCGCCGTAATTTCCGGCATCTGGTTTGGAACATATGAACCGGGCAGCCGCCGGGTGTCATCGACAATATTGGCAAAGCCGGCGCCATGGGATTTGCCGCCGTGGCGCGGGCCAAGCCCGCCGCCCTTGGTCCCGAAGCTGCCGATCAGGGCGGGAAGGCAGGAAACCGCCCGCGCCGCCTGCCAGCCGTTGGCCCCCTTGTGAAGGGAACTTCCGCCCAGGACGATCATCGCCGGCTTGATGGTGGCGTAGGAGCGGGCGAAGGCGGCGATGCGCGCCGCCTCAATTCCGGTCTGTTCCGCCGCCCATTGAGGATCGAAGCGCTCCACGTGCCGGGATAGTTCCGCAAAGCCGACAGTGTGATTTGCCACGAATTCGGCATCGAACAGCCGCTCTTTTATAATGACATGCATCACGGCAAGGGCCAGGGCGCTATCCGAGCCGGGCCGGATCAGCATCACGTCATCGGACTGGGCAGCGGCCTCCGTTTGCCTGACGTCGATCGTGACAATTCTGGCACCGCGTTTCTTGGCCGCGATCAAATGCCGGGATGTGTTCGGCTGGCTCGCCAGGTTGGCGCCCCACATCACCACCAGTTCGGCGTTCGCCCCCATGTCCTCCTTGGTGTTGGTTTCAAGGGCGCCCGTGAGACCGATACCAAATCCGCCAAGCCCCCAGCAAATCATCGCCGGGATCCAACTCTGGCAGCCGTAGAGGTTGGCGAAACGGGTCAGCATCTGCATGCCCGTGGCGATCCCGTAATTATTGGCTAGAAGGCCGTGACCGGCCCAAACCGCCGTCGCCTCCCGTCCCGCGGCCTGGCTTTTCGCGGCGATGAGATCGAGGGCTTCATCCCAGCTCGCCTCCCGCCAGGCTTCCTCGCCACGGCGTCCCCGGATCAGCGGCTGCAACAACCGCTTTGGGTTGCCGATGATCTGCCGCGAGGCCTGACCGCGCACGCAAAGAAAACCCTGGCTATCGGGATTGGCCCGATCGCCCTTGACCCCAAGCAGTTCGCCGTCCCGAACCTCGACCAGCATGCCGCATTGGGTCGGATGGCAATTCATGGGGCACATTGTGGGAATGGTCTGGCTTGAACCGCTCATGGCATAACCTCCGATCCGGGTTGAAATTTAATCTGGCGCGCCGTCAACTGGCGGTTATGCCGCCGTCGACCACCACTTCCGACCCGGTCATGAAGCTGGAGGCGTCCGAGGCCAGGAACAAAATGGCATTGGCGATATCGATGGGCTGGCCGACGCGGCCGATGGGATGCATCTGGCGCATTTTTTCCATTGTCGTCTTTTGCCGCTCTTCATCCTGATGCGCCATCATGCCCTGAACCATGGGGGTGTCAATGACGCCGGGATGTACCGAGTTGATACGTACGTTGAAGCCGTAGTAGGCCGCTTCCGTCGCCGCCGCCTTGGTCATCAGACGCACCGCGCCTTTCGAGGCGACATAGGCGATCTGGCGGCTGTAACCGCGAATGCCGGCGATGGAGGAGATATTGACGATTGAACCACCGCCTGAATCCCGCAAGGCCGGCATGGTGTGCTTGATGCCCAGGAAAACGCCATCCACGTTAACCGCCATGACGCGATGAAACTCTTCCAGAGAGGTATCGGCGATCTTTGCCGTAACTTCGATGCCGGCGCCGTTGACCACAATGTGCAGGCCGCCAAACTGTTCCACGGCCTTGCCCACCGCCCCGTCCCAGGACGTCTCCGAGGTAACATCCAGCGAGATATAGGCCGCCTTGCCGCCCGCCGTCCGGATCGCCGCCGCCGTTTCCTCGCCGCCGCCGCTATTGATATCGGCGACAACCACCGCCGCGCCATTGCTGGCCAGCAATTTCGATGTTTCCGCTCCAATGCCCGACGCGCCGCCGGTAACCAGAGCCACTTTTCCACTTACATCATAATTTCCGTTGGTCATAAATCACTCCGTTACAGCATTGTTTCAGCATCCTTGCGGCACCGCGGCCGCAAAATAAAACTCGATCAAGCCGATTTCGCTGAAGGCAAATCAGCATCGTGAAATCAGCGGCGGTTGCCATGCTGGCCGCTGTCGATTACGCTTAGGAGATATTATAAAGATAAGGGAGGACAACATGAAGAAATTCAAGACGATGAAGACTGTCGTCGCGGGAGCCATCGCGGGGGCCATGGTCCTTGGACTGGCCGCCGCACCGGCATCGGCCGAGATGAAAAAGCGCGAATTCAAGGTGGTTGGCACCTGGGGTTTCCTGGATCATTGGAAAGAACGTGAAGGCCCGTTCTGGAAAAAGGTTCTGCCCAAGGTATCGGGCGGCAAGCTGACCGCCAATGCCAAGCCACTAACCGAACTTGGCCTGTCGGGCTATGAGGTCATGCGTCTGTTGAAGCTTGGCGTTTATGACGCCGTGCATGGCGTGACAACCTATGTATCCCAGGACAGTCCGGCCATTGAAGGCGCCGATCTGTCCGGCGTGATCCAGGATCTTCCGACTTACCGCAAGGCGAATGAAGCCTATCGTCACATTTTGGCGCGTGAGTTCGAGGATAAGTATGCGGCGAAATTGCTGATGATCTATGCCTGGCCCAGCCAGCAGCTCTGGTGCAATCTTGGCGACAAGAGCATCACCAAATTCGGCCTGGATAAGCTGAAAGGCATGAAAATCCGCACCTACTCGAAAACCCTGGGTGATTTCATCGAAGGCGTCGGCGGCACCGCCGTGACGATTGCCTTTAGTGAAGTTGTGCCGGCTCTGCAAAAAGGCGTGGCGGACTGTGGTTTGACCGGTACCCTGCCGGCATACAATGCCAAATGGTATCAAGTGGTGACCCACAACATTCGCATTCGCCTTGGCTATGCCTCTTCTTTCCTGGCCATGAACCTGAAGCTTTGGAATGGCCTTGATGGCGATACCAAGGCCCTGTTCACCACGGAATTGGCGAAGCTGGAAGAAGCCATGTGGACTGCGACCGCCACGAACGATCAAAAAGGCATGGATTGCAATGCTTCGGGTCCTTGTGACGGACCGACCGGCGGGATGATACCCATTGAGCCGACCGCGGCTGACAAGAAACTACTGAAGTCCGTCGTGGAAAACTTCGTTCTGAAGCGTTGGGCCAAACGTTGTGGCACTCAGAAGTGCGTCGACGAATGGAATGCGACCATCGGCAAGTTGGCCGGTGTTAAGGCCTCAATGTAATCAAGAGTAACTGACGCACGAAATGGCGCCGCGTTTGCGATAACGCGGCGCCAGTTTCGTAACCCTCGGACCATAATTGCACTAAATCCCCACGATTTACCGCGTCCGAGCCAAGGAAGTAAATCATGCTTGCGAGAATCCACAAACGCCTGGAGTACCTCTCCCGCGTGGCCGTCTGGATAGGCGGCGCAACGTTGATGGCGGCCGCCATGATGGTCGCGGTTGACGTGATGTTCCGAAAATTCCTCGGCATGACCATGAGTGGTTCCGATGAGTATACGGGGTATGTATTTTCGGCCACCACCACCTGGGCCTATTCATACTGCTTGCTGCATCGCTCCAATGTGCGGATCGACGCGCTGTATAGCAGGTTTCCGAAACAGGTGACCGCCGTGCTGGACGTCGTGGGCTGTCTCCTGTTTTTGTATTACATGTCTTACATGACTTATTACGCCGGTTTGGCATTCTCTGATTCCTATGTAAATAACTCCGTATCGATCACCACCCTCGGCACGCCGCAGTGGATCCCACAAATGTTCTGGTTTGCGGGATTGGCAATGTTTTTCCTGACCCTGATATTCATGACGGTTTACTCCATCGTCGCCCTGCTGCAAGGCAATTGGCAACTTGTCGCCCGTCTTGTTGGCGTCCCCTCCATCGCCGAAGTGATGGAAGAGGAAACCCACGGCCAGGACGTCGTCCTGGCAACCGGCGACGGCGCAGAGGGGACAAAGTAAGACAATGGTTACCGGAATCGTCGTAGGACTGCTTGTATTGATACTATCCGCCGTGCCCGTCGCCGCGGTGCTTGGTATTCTTAGTTTCGTTTTGGATGAAGTCGCCATGGACGGGCGGTTGACCGCCGCCCTGGCCGAAATCTATTGGGAAAACAGTAAGAATTTTATTCTTGTCGCGGTGCCCATGTTCATCCTGCTTGGTGAGATCATGTTGCGCGCCGGCATCGCCCGGCGCATGTACGGCGCCGTAATTCAGTGGTTGTCCTGGCTGCCGGGCGGTCTGATGCATGCCAATATTGGCTCCTGCACAATTTTTGCCGCCTCGTCGGGGTCTTCCGTGGCCACGGCGGCGACGGTTGGCACAGTTGCCTATCCGGAAATTCAGGCCCGGGAATATAACGAACGGCTGTTTCTCGGCTCTCTGGCCGCGGGCGGCACCTTGGGTATTCTGGTGCCGCCATCCATTAATCTGATCATTTACGGGCTGTTGACCGACACCTCCGTACCGGAACTCTATCTCGCCGGCATTATTCCAGGCGTCATTTTGTCCTGGCTGTTTATGTTGACGATCATCTTCGCCTGCATATGGCGGCCGGCGTGGGGCGGCACCAAAATCGAAACCAACTGGGGCGACCGCTTCAGGACCTTGCCCCATTTGCTCCCGCCCATCGTGCTGTTTACCGCCGTGGTCGGATCGATCTACGCCGGTGTCGCTACGCCGACAGAGGCGGCATCCATTGGCGTCGTCGTGGCCCTGATCATTGCCGCATCGTTCAGGACCTTGAGCATTTCCATGCTGCGGGACTGCTTCGAAGGCACCATGCGCACCACGGCCATGATCATGTT
>JAPYPT010000434.1 GCA_029937535.1 Alphaproteobacteria bacterium | reverse complement strand
GCCTCGCTCATGCCCAACAGCGCCTCGAAGGGGTTCAATTGGCGATGGAACATAACCTTTAAGGTGGACAGCACCCTGGTCGGTTCGGCACAGAAATCTTCCAATATGGCCAGGCGTTCGTCATGGTGTTGGCGTAGGAATGCCAGACGCGGATGCAGGCGGTAAAACGGCAGGCCATGGGCCGGCAGCACGAAGGTATCGTCGGGCAGGTGGTCAAAATTCGCCAGGGTGTCCAGATAAAGTTGTAGCGGATTGGCCTCCGGCTCCGAGGCGTGGATGCCAATATGCGGCGTGATCCGGGGCAGAATTTGATCGCCGGAAATCAGCACCTTCGTCACCGGATTGAACAGGCACATATGTTCGGGCGAGTGGCCGCGGCCGATGATGACCTGCCAGTCATGCTCGCCAATGCGGATTTCCTGACCTTCGCGCACCGAATGGACCTGAGGCGGGATCGGGGTGACCGACCGCCTGAAATGCGTATAACTGACCTTTTCCATCTCGGCCAAGGCCGCCTCGGACAGGCCGACCTGACGGAAATATTTCATATGCCAATCCGGCATGGTCTCATGCTGGTCAAGCTCCGCCACCCGGCCCTGCAGCCATTCCCGGTGGGTGGCCCATAATTCACAATCCCAACGCCGGGTCAGCCAACCGGCCTGGCCCATGTGGTCGGGATGAAAATGGGTGCAAATGACGCGGGTCACCGGCCGCCCACCCAGAAAATCCTTGAACACGCCTTCCCATAAATCATGAATACGGTCCGTATTCATGCCGGTGTCCACAATGCTCCAACCAGGGCCATCGCGCAGCAGCCACAGATTTATGTGATTCAGGCCGGTCAATTCCAGCGGCATGCGAACCCAGAACACACCCGGCGACACTTCCTGGGGCCGGCCAAATTCAGCGGCTTCGGCGTGGGGATATTCGACATGGGGTTTTGCCTGTGTTCGAGCCGTCATGTAGTACCTTTCCGTGCGTGCGCCGCCAAGCCTCAAGGCTGCCGGGCCGTCTCGCCGTCAATAATATGGAATATGTTGGGCGCATGCTAACTTAACGTAAACGTCAACGTCAAACGGAAGCTTGGCAAATCGACCGAACCCATCGCCACAATTTGCCTCACCGGCGGGCAATAAAATTCAATCCGTGGCTAAGTTCGCGGGCCAGACTGGTGCAATTAATTGCAAGGATGAATATCATTTAAATCGCATATTTCGAATATTCAAATGAATCAATTGCTTGCGATAGAATTTTTCGCAATATAAGTTAATTCTAATTATGATGAGGGTCGAACATATAGCGTTGGAGAAGATCCGAAGACCAAAGCTGGTAGAGGCGTTGCAATGTTGGTACCGGCTTTGTGGTACGGGGGGACTTTACCGGCGGGAAGAGCTTGGATTCCGGCCGCTTGTCGCCACGCCTGAAATTCTCAACGGACGCTCGTCCGTGATTACCGCCGACGAGGATAACCCTCTCAGCTACGTCTTTGCCTATTATGGCGGCGACTTCAATGTTTACGAAGACCGCAACTTCGCGGCCCAGCGCCTGCAGGATATACCCGACTGGGATGTCGTGCGGGTCATCATCACCTGTCTCGGCGAGGCGATCGAGGCGCGGGCCCCGCTGGCCCATCGCATTTCAGGCAACTTTGGCGGGGTCGAGATCACTTATGACCGGATCATCTTCCCGAACGTCAACAAAGCCAATGTCATTGATCGCTTTGTAACCCTGTCGGAGGAAGTCAGCCGCGGCACGCTCTAACTCACCAATTGGGCGGCGGGTATGGCGAATAGCGGCGCCGCGCCGGCGGTGATCGCGGGCAAGTATGCGGGTGCTTGCGGCAGCAATTGTTCGCCGTAGAAGCGCGCGGTGGCGATCCTGCCGGCGAAAAACGGGCCGTCGGCGTCCGGTTCCCCCGCCAATCTGGCCGCCGCCAGACCGCCCTTGGCGATCAGATATCCGCCCACGGTCAGGCCGAACATGCGCAGATACGGCGCCGCGCCGGCGGCAGCACTATTGGGATCGTCCGCCATTGCTCCCAAAAGCCATTTCGAGGCCTGTTCAAGACCATCGAGGGCGGCCGTGAAGTTGGCCCGGGTCGCGGCAAAATCGGCGCCGCCTTGGGCCAGGGCGCCATCCAGATCGCGCATTTCCGAGATATAGCGGCGCACCACCTCGCCCCCGGCCATGGTCAGCTTGCGCATGACCAGATCCAGGGCCTGGATACCGTTGGTGCCTTCATAAATCGGGGCAATGCGGGCATCGCGGTAATATTGCGCCGCGCCCGTCTCTTCGATGAAACCCATGCCGCCGTGGATCTGCACCCCCAGGGAGGCGACTTCACAGCCCAGATCCGTGCACCAGGCCTTGGACAGCGGGGTCAGCAGTTCCGCCAATTGCCCGTACCAGGCGCGCTGGTCCTCGTCGCCGTGCTGGCGGGCCAGATCCAACGCCTGTCCGTTGACATAGCAAAGCGCCCGCATGGCATCGATTTGCGCCTTCATGGTCATCAGCATGCGGCGCACAT
>JAPYPT010000433.1 GCA_029937535.1 Alphaproteobacteria bacterium | reverse complement strand
CCGGCCAGGGTGATGGTCTGGATGTTGGAGCAGGCCACCCACAGCGGCGGGTGGGGTTTCTGGAACGGCTTGGGCAAAACGCTACGGGCCGGGAAATCGTGAAATTCGCCGTGGAATTCCCAATCTTCCTTGGTGAACATGGGAATAATGGCCTGCACGGCCTCTTCCCAACGGTCCCGTTTGGACCGCACTTGGGTGCCAAACGGGTGCAGTTCCGCCGGACCCGCGCCCTCGCCGAGGCCGAATTCCACGCGGCCGCCCGAGAGCAGATCCAGGGTCGAGACTTTTTCCGCGACCCGGTGGGGTTGGTTGGTGGTCGCCTGAATGATGCCAAAGCCGAGGCGGATATTTTTGGTGCGCTGGCTGGCGGCGCCCAAGAATGTCTCGGGCGAGGAGGCGTGGGAATATTCCTCCAAAAAATGATGCTCCACCATCCAGGCATAGTCATAGCCCAGGCGGTCGGCCAGCTCGATCTGGGTCAAAGAGTTTTGCAGCAGGTTGTATTCACCGTCAGCTTCCCAGGGGCGGGGTAGCTGGTGTTCGTAAAAAATCCCGAATTTCATTGTTTGCGTCTCCTCGAATATTTTATTTTTGCCAGAATGCCCCATGTTGGGCCATCCAATCCAGGAAATCCTGAAAGGCGGCGTTGGGGTCGTTGGGCAATGTATGACCAATATCCGCCGTCAGACGGGCGCCCGACAGGGGCCGGCGGTCACTATCGCCATGCAGATTGATATTAGTCTTGTCGCCGTCTTCGTCCGAAACAAAGGCGAAGTCCTGATAGCGGCGTGACAATGCGTCACACCAATCCATGACGCTGCAAGCCGTGTTGGAGGAGATGTGGTAGAGATCGTGGCCAGGCCCCTCCGCATCCATCAATGCCAACAACGCCGTGGCCACATCGCGTGAATAGACCCAATCCTGGCTGTCCCGGCGGGGCAGAACGGCGCTCTTGCCGTCCAGGGCAATCAGGGCGGCTTGCATCATCGGGCTCAAGGTATCCCTCGCACCGCTATCGATTTCCCAAGGGCCATAAACAGCCGCCAACCGGACGGAGCGGACATCCAAAGGCAGCAATGCGGTCAAGCGGCGGCTGACCAATTCCGAGGCGTGCTTGGTGATGGCATAAAGGGTTTCGGGCGCCGACGGCGTCGCCTCCTCGACCAGGGCGCCGTCGCCTTCAAGGCGGTGGCGGCCGTAGGCGGCGCCGGAGGCGATGTTGATCACCCGGCGCACGCCACCAGCCGCCGCCGAGGCCTTGATGACATTGACCAGGCCCAGCAAATTCACGCCAAGGACTTGATCCGGCGCGTCCCGTTCCCGCTCGGGGCCGGAGGTCATGGCGGCGCCATAAAAGACGGCATCGATATCATGATCCGCGAACGCCGCCGCAATGGCTTGCGGATCGCGCACATCGCCTTGCAGCACGGTCACGCCGCCGGGCAGCGCGGCAAAGGCGCGGGCCGCCTCCGCGTGCAACGGATTGGCGTCAAACAACACGGCGCCATCGCCGCGCCGCAGCAACGCTTCAGCGATATTCAGGCCGACAAAGCCGCAACCGCCAACGATTAATGCATGCATGTTCTATTCAACCGCCATAAATAATCGCCCTAAACAACCGCATTGCCGCCATCCACGTTCAACACCTGGCCCGTCAGGAAGGCCGCAGCGTCGCTGGCCAGAAAAACGGCGGTGCCGGCAATATCGTCGGGGTCACCGATGCGGCGCAGAGGCAGCAGATTTTCGACCCTGGCCAGACGCGTGGGATTGGTCCACAGGGTCTTGGCAAAGTCGGTCCTGATCAAACCGGGCGCGATGGCGTTGACGCGCACGCCCTGGGGTCCGAATTCCACCGCCAGGTTGCGGGCAATCTGATGCTCCGCCACCTTCGAAATTGCGTAACCAGACAGCTCGACCGAGCCTTTTAATCCGGAATTGGAGGCGATGATGGTGATGGAACCGCTGCCCGCCGCCGCCATGCCCGGAATGACCATATGGCACAGCTTGAAGACGCTTTTGACGTTGGTTTCCCAGATCTTGTCAAAGGCGGATTCGGGCATCTCGGCCGAGGGACCGTAGTAAGGGTTGGAGGCGGCATTGGGCACCAGGGTGGTAATCTTGCCCCATTTGTCCAAGGTCTTGTCGACCAGATTTCGCAGATCGTCATCGATGCCCACATGCGCCGGGATGGACATGGCCTCGCCGCCATTGGCGGCATAATCGCGGTTGATCTCCGCCGTCACCGCCTCGCAGGCGTCCGCCTTGCGGGAGGACACCACGACCTTGGCCCCATGTTGGCACATACGCGCCGCGATCGCCTTGCCGATGCCCTTGCTGGAGCCGGTAATGATGGCGACCCGGTCGCTCAAATCAAACAATTCCATGACGTCTTCTCCATTTTTTGCCGTCTTTGGAGAGAGTTTACACCATGGAGAATGGCCGCGGGGGACGAAGTTATACCGAGAGCATGTCCTCTTTAAACATGCTCGGATTCTTAAGAAAAGAGCAATTGAACCAACGACTTGGA
>JAPYPT010000432.1 GCA_029937535.1 Alphaproteobacteria bacterium | reverse complement strand
ACTTGGTGAACCCGTCCCACAAGATTGCTGGTCATGTTCGAATTTCCCTTGGACTTTCCGTAACTGTTTTTTCCAGGTCAGGCTAAAGCGCCTCGGCCCCGGATACGATTTCAATCAATTCCTTGGTGATGATGGCCTGACGCGTGCGGTTGTAGGTCAATGTCAGACTATCGATCATGTCGCCGGCGTTGCGGGTCGCGTTATCCATGGAGGTCATGCGCGCCGCCTGTTCCGCCGCGCCGCTTTCCAGCAACGAGCGGTATATCTGTACCGCGATGTTACGGGGCACCAAAACGCCCAGCAGATCATCCTCTTCCGGCTCGAATTCGTAAATAGCGCCGCCCAGATCCACGGCGTCTTCATCGTCCGCCGCATCCGCCTCCGGCAACTTTACCGGGATCAATTGCTGGTCCGTGACGACCTGGCTGATCACCGATTTGAAAGCGTTGTAATAGACGGTGCAAATATCGAATTCACCATCCGTGAACATCTGTGACAGTTTTTCCGAGATGGGCCGGATATCGGCAAAGGATATCCGCTTCACATCCCGCAAGGTGACGTATTCAACGATCAGGCCTTCCAGATCGCGGCGCAGGCTTTCCTGGCCCTTGCGCCCGACGCAGAACAATTTCACGGTCTTCCCGGCGCTTTGCAATTCCCGCGTCTTGGCGCGGACCGCACGGACAATATTGGTGTTAAAGGCGCCGCACAGGCCGCGCTCCGCCGTTACCACCACCAGTAAATGCACATCATCCTTGCCGGTGCCGACCACCAGGGGCGGGGCTGTGTCAAGGCTGGGCAGATTGGAGGCGACGGAGGCGATCATCCGTTCCATGCGCTGGGCATAGGGCCGTGAATTCTCAGCCGCTTCCTGCGCCCGGCGCAGTTTCGCCGCGGCCACCATCTGCATGGCCTTGGTGATCTTCTGCGTCGAGGTGACGGAGGTGATCCGGTTTTTCAGTTCTTTCAGGTTGGCCATGAATGCGGCGCCCTAACCTATCGTAAATCAGATACTTGCTCGCAAACCTAGGCGAACTTTTTGACGAATTCTTCCAGATGCTCGGACAACTGCTTTTCAACGTCGCCGGATAAATCGCCGGTTTCCTTGATGGACGACAGAATTTCCGGCTTGTTGTCGCGCAGATCGTTGAGCAGTTCCTGCTCAAAACGGCCAATCTGGTTCACTTCAATGCTGTCGAGATAGCCCCGCACGCCGGCGAAAATGGAAACCACCTGTTCCTCGACCGCCATGGGCACGTATTGATTCTGTTTCAGCAGCTCGGTCAGGCGTACGCCCCGTTTCAACAATTGCTGGGTTGAGGCATCCAGGTCGGAACCAAACTGCGCAAACGCTTCCATCTCGCGGTATTGGGCCAGATCCAGCTTAATCGTGCCGGCGACCTTCTTCATGGCCTTCACTTGGGCCGCTGAACCCACGCGGGAGACCGACAGGCCCACATTAATGGCCGGGCGGACACCTTTGTAGAACAGGTCCGTCTCCAGAAAAATCTGGCCATCGGTGATGGAAATCACGTTGGTGGGAATGTAGGCCGAGACATCGTTGGCTTGCGTCTCAATGATCGGCAGCGCGGTGAGCGAGCCAAGGCCATTGTCCTCGTTCATCTTGGCGGCGCGTTCCAGCAACCGCGAATGCAAATAGAAAACATCGCCCGGATAAGCTTCGCGCCCCGGAGGGCGGCGCAGCAATAGTGACATTTGCCGGTAGGCCACGGCCTGCTTGGTCAAATCGTCATAGACGATGACCGCATGCATGCCGTTGTCGCGGAAATACTCGCCCATGGTGCAGCCCGCGTAGGGCGCCAGGAATTGCAGCGGCGCCGGTTCGGACGCGGTCGCGGCGACGACGATGGAATATTCCATGGCGCCGTTGTCTTCCAGGGTCTTGACGATCTGCGCCACGGAAGAGCGTTTCTGTCCCACGGCGACGTAGATGCAATACAGCTTCTTCGATTCGTCGTCGCTCTGGTTGATCGCCTTTTGATTGATGAAGGTATCGATGGCCACGGCGGTCTTGCCGGTTTGGCGGTCGCCGATGATCAATTCGCGCTGGCCGCGGCCAACGGGAACCAATGCATCCAGCGCCTTCAGGCCGGTCTGCATGGGTTCGTTCACCGACTTGCGCGGGATGATGCCCGGCGCCTTCACCTCGACCAACCGGCGTTCGTCGGACTCGATCGGACCCTTGCCATCGATGGGGTTGCCCAAGGCATCCACGACCCGGCCCAACAGGCCCTTGCCCACGGGGACATCGACGATATCGCCGGTCCGCTTGACCGTGTCGCCTTCCTTGATGGAGCTGTCGTTGCCAAAGATCACGACACCGACATTGTCGCTTTCCAGGTTCAGGGCCATGCCCTTGATGCCGCCAGGAAATTCAACCATCTCGCCGGCCTGGACCTGGTCCAAACCGTAAACGCGGGCGATGCCGTCACCGACAGACAGCACCTGGCCGACTTCCGAGACTTCGACTTCCTTGCCGAAATTCTTGATCTGATCCTTGAGGATCGCGGAG
>JAPYPT010000128.1 GCA_029937535.1 Alphaproteobacteria bacterium | reverse complement strand
TCAATCGTCGGATAGCGGGAAGTGGCAGGCCACTTGGTGGCGGGCGGCGATCTCGCCCAGTGGCGGAACGACCTCCGTGCAAATTTGCTGGGCCCGGGGACAGCGGGTGTGAAAGCGGCAGCCCGGCGGCGGGTTCGTGGCCGAGGGCAGCTCGCCATCCCTCATGGCGATGGGCTGGGGGATCTTGTTCGGGTCGGCTTCCGGAATGGCGCTCAACAAGGCCGCTGTATAGGGATGGGCGGGGGAGCGGTAGAGGGTCTCCGAATCCGTCAACTCGCAAATGCGGCCCAAATACATCACCGCGACCCGGTCACAGACCACCTTGACCACGGACAGATCGTGGGAGATGAACAGCATGGTCAGCTTGTAACGTTCCTTCATATCCTGCAACAAATTGATGATCTGCGCCTGGATCGAAACATCCAGCGCCGAGACCGGCTCATCGCAAATCAACATCGTGGGTTCCGAAACCAGGGCCCGGGCGATGGAAATGCGCTGGCACTGCCCGCCCGAAAACTGAAACGGCCGGCGGTCCAGCGCCGTATCGGGATCGAGGCCCACGGCCGTCAGCACTTCGCGGACGCGGGCAGCGCGTTCCTCCGCCGTGCCGACCTTCATGACGACCAGCGGCATCTCGACAATATCGGAGACCTTGCGCCGCGGATTGAGGGATGAAATGGGGTCTTGAAAGATAATCTGAAAGTCCCGCCGCTCCCGCCGCAGGTCCTCGCCACTCAGCGCCGTCAGATCCTTGCCATTCAGAATAACCTTGCCCGATGTCGGCACCGGCAGCTGCATGACCGCGCGCGCGGTGGTCGACTTACCGCAGCCCGACTCGCCCACCAGGCCCAGGGTCTCGCCGGGATAGATGTCGAAACTGACGCCCGAGACCGCATGCACCACCTCTCGCTTGGAGAGGCGGAATTCCACCACCATATCCTCGACCCGCAAGAGCGGCTCCGAGGCCGTGGTCGTGGTCGTGGCCGTGGTCGTGGCCGTGACCGGCTGTTGCTCAACTTTTGACATTACGCGGCACTCTCCACGGCCTGGCCAACAGGGCGCCAACAGGCGAACGCATGATCAATCGCGCCGTCTGTATCCAAAGCCGGTTCCTGTTCCCGGCATCGATCCTCGGCCCGGGAACAGCGTGGCGCGAAACGGCAGCCGGGCGGCGGATAGATCAGGTTGGGCGGTTGCCCGGAAATCGTCTTCAGCCGGGTGTGGGTCGGATGATCGAGTTGGGGAATGCTCTCCATCAAGGCCTGGGTATAGGGCATGCGGGTATTGCCGAACAATTCCTTGGTGGAAGAGCGTTCGACCATCTTGCCCGCATACATAACGGCGATTTCATCCGTGCGCCCGGCGACGACGCCAAGATCATGGGTGATCAGGATCATGGACATGTTGCGCTCCCGCTGCTGTGCGCGCAACAGATCCAGAATGCCTGATTGCACGGTCACATCCAGCGCCGTGGTGGGTTCATCGGCGATCAGCAACTTGGGTTCACAGGCCAACGCGATGGCAATGGCCACGCGCTGGCGGATACCGCCAGAAAGCTGATGGGGATACTCGTCGATGCGCCGTTCCGGCGCCGATATGCCCACCGCCCGCAGCAATTCCATGCCCCGCTCGCGGGCTTCTTGCTTCGAGGTGCCGAGATGATGGATCAAGGTTTCCGAAATCTGCGCGCCCACCTTCATGACCGGATTGAGGGAGGTCATGGGATCCTGGAAGATCATCGCCACTTCCCGGCCGCGGATACGACGTAGAGCCTTTTCATCCAGCTGCCGCAGATCATGACCGTTGAACAGGATTCGGGCGTCATCCGAGATCCTGGCGCTGGGCGGCAACAACCCCATCAGGGTGCGGCACAGAATGGTCTTGCCGCAACCGGATTCGCCAACCAACCCCAAGGTCACGCCCTGCTCCAAACTGAATGACACGCCGTCAACGGCGCGCACCAATCCCCGTTCAGTCAAAAAATGAGTGCGCAGATTCTCAACCTGCAAAAGCGGCGCATTTACGATCAGACAACCCCCCGGTACGATCCGCGAAGTTTAGCCCAGGGCGGCAACATTGGGAATAGGTCTCCGGCGCCATCTGCCGTATCGTTGACGAAATAAAAAGCGATAATCATGTGGAGACCAAAACCATGTCCAACCTGCGCGAACGATTACGGGACACCGAGATCGCCGTGGCGCCTGGCATTTATGACGCCTTTGGCGCTCTCATGGCGGAGCGGGCCGGTTTCCCCGCCGCCTATCTTTCGGGCGCCTCCATCGCCTATACCCGGTTCGGCCGCCCCGACCTTGGCCTGGTGGGCATGGATGAAGTCGCGAGCGTGCTTTCGGCCATTGGCGAGCGGGTCCAGATACCCCTGATCGTCGATGCCGATACCGGCTATGGCAATGCCTTGAATGTGATCCGCACGGTCAAGCTGTTTGAGCGCAATGGCGCCCATGTCATCCAGCTCGAAGATCAGAGCTTGCCCAAACGCTGCGGCCATCTGGCGGGCAAGACACTGGTCTCGGCGGCCGAGATGGTCGGCAAAATCAAGGCCGCCCTGGACGCGAGGCAAAGCCAGGATACGCTGATCATGGCGCGCACGGACGCTATCGCCGTGGAGGGCCTGGATCTTGCCCTCGAGAGAGCGGAAAAATACCGCGAGGCCGGCGCCGATATCCTGTTCGTGGAGGCGCCGCGGGATGTGGATGAAATGCGCGCCGTCACCGCCCGCCTGGGCGCCGATGTGCCGCTGTTGGCCAATATGGTGGAAGGCGGCAAGACCCCCATTTTGCCGGCCAGCGAACTGCAGGAGATCGGCTATTCCCTGGTCATTTTCCCGGGCGGTCTGGCCCGCGCGGTGGCCCATCTCATGGGCCGTTATTTCGCCTCTCTCTCCACCCACGGCGACACCGCGCCGTTCCGGAGCCAGATGATCGATTTTGACGACATGAACAACCTGATCGGCACGCCCGATATGCTGGCCGCCGGTGCCCGCTATGACCCAGGCAATTTTGAGGATCAAAGTTAGACCCTTGCGATCGAGGTTGCCATTGTCATTGTCATTGCTATTGTCGGTGGCGGTGCGAATCCAGGTAAAGGAAACGGAGAGAGAACGATGAACCAGGAACGACGAAACAAGGCCGATGCCTTCGCCGCCCTTCATGCGGGACCAGGCGCATTCGTTATCCCCAACCCCTGGGACATCGGCAGCACGCAAATCCTGGCCGGCATGGGCTTCAAGGCCCTGGCCACAACTTCCGCCGGTTATGCCAATAGCAAAGGCCGGCTGGATGGCGTCATCGGGCGTGACGAAATGCTGGCCCACGTTGCGGAAGTCGTTGCCGCGACGGATCTGCCGGTTAACGCCGATCTTGAGCATTGTTATGGCGACAGCCCGGAAGTGGCGGCGGAAACCATCCGCCTAGCCGCCGCGACCGGCCTGGCCGGTGGCTCAATCGAGGATTATAGCCCGGACGGCGGCGGCACGATCTATGACATTTCCCTGGCGACCGAGCGGGTCGCCGCCGCCGTTGAAGCGGCGCGAAGCAGCGAGATACCATTTCTGCTGACCGCCCGGGCGGAGAACTTCGTTCGTGGCAACCTGGACCTGGATGACACCATCAAACGGCTGCAAGCCTTTGAAGCTGTCGGGGCGGATGTGTTGTATGCGCCGGGGTTGCCTGATCTGGATGCCATCCGCACGGTCTGTCAGTCCGTCGGCAAGCCGGTCAACGTCATCATGATTCCGTCGGGTAGCACCATGACCACGGCGCAATTGGAAGACGCCGGCGTGCGCCGCATCAGTCTCGGCGCCGGCCTGGCCCGCGCCGCCCTGGGCGCCTTGATGGATGCGGCACGGGAAATTCAATCGGGCAGCTACACGTTCTTGGACAAGGCGGCGAGCGGCGCCGACATCGGCGCCCACATGCGCGGCAAGGAATGATACCAAAGGTCATTGATAGCGACCGTTTTAGATCGCCTCCACGCCCCACCGCATCCTGATCACCTGGGCCTTGATGATGAATGGCGGCGGCGCAAATCAACGCAAATGAAACGGGGAGAGACAGATGAACCAGGAGCGACAAAATAAGGCCGATGCCTTCGCCGCCCTTCATGCGGGACCAGGCGCATTCGTGATCCCCAACCCCTGGGACATCGGCAGCACGCAAATTCTGGCCGGCATGGGCTTCAAGGCCCTGGCCACCACCTCCGCCGGTTACGCCTTTACCAAGGGCCGGCGGGATGGCGTCATCGGGCGCGACGAAATGCTGGCCCACGTGGCCGAGATCGTTGCCGCGACGGATCTGCCGGTCAACGCCGATCTTGAACATTGTTATGGCGACAGCCCGGAAGTGGCGGCGGAAACCATCCGCCTGGCGACGGACACCGGCCTGGCCGGCGGCTCAATCGAGGATTACACCCCCGATGGCGGCGGCACGATCTATGACATATCCCTGGCGACCGAACGGGTTGCCGCCGCCGTTGCAGCGGCGCGAAGCAGCGCGGTACCGTTTCTGCTGACCGCCCGGGCGGAGAATTTCATTCGCGGCAACCGGGACCTGGATGACACCATCAAACGGCTGCAAGCCTACGAAGCGGTGGGGGCGGATGTGTTGTATGCGCCGGGGCTGCCCGGTCTGGATGCCATCCGCACGGTCTGTCAGGCGGTTGGCAAACCGGTCAACGTCGTCATGGGTTTATCGGGCAGCACCATCACCACGGCGCAATTGGAAGATGCTGGCGTCCGCCGCATCAGCCTCGGCGGCGCCCTGGCCCGCACCGCCCTGGGCGCCTTGATGGATGCGGCCCGGGAAATTCAAACGGGCAGCTACACCTTCTTGGACAAGGCGGCGAGCTTCGCCGACATCGGCGCCCACATGCGGGGCAAGGAATAATTACTCCTCGCTCCAATCGTCGGGGGGCTCGACCGCGGGAATGGTATAGCTTTCGTTCAGCCAACGGCCCAGATCCAGGTCGGCGCAACGGCGGGAACAAAAGGGCTTGTATTCGGCCACGGCCGCGTGGTCGCAGTTGACACAGGTGCGCAATGTATCCGGCGTTGTCATGATGCAACCGTAACCTCGAATTCCTCCAAGGCCAAGGCGGCATCCGCCACCAGGTGAACACGGCAGCCCCGCTCCCTGGCCAGCCCGGCGAGCAGATCGCTATCCGGCCCGCCTAAATCAGCGGCCACCGCCGCCGCCGCACGAACCGCGAGGGGGCGGCCTTTCGCGGCATGGGACTCGCGCAATATGCGGTCCAGCAGGTTATCCGCCACCCAGCGAACCCGGGGTATTTGTCCGGCGCCGTTGCACAGCGGACATACCACGCTCAGGCGTTGTGCCAGGGCAGGCTGTCGGCGGCGGCGGGTCAATTCCACCAGGCCCAGTTCCGACATCCGGCCCAGACGGATTTGCGCGGGATCATGGTCCAGCCAGCCCTGCAACCTGGTTAGCAAATCCGCAACCTCGCCCTTGCCCCGCATGGGAATGAAATCGATGACAGTACGCCCGCCAATCTCCCGCAGGCGCAACTGCCGGGCTATTTCGCGGGCCGCCCGCGCGTTGGTCTCACGCGCCAGCCGGGCCGGATCGCCACGGCCATCGGCCTGACCCGAATCCACGTCAATGGCGGTCAAGGCCTGGGTATGTTCAATGATGATCCGTCCGCCCGCGGGCAAGTTGACATGGGCCGTCATGGCCGCCTCGATCTGCTCTTCCAGACCGTGTTCGAGATATAGCGGCTGGGCCTCCCCGTGAACTTCAATCGCCACGTCAGGCGATTGCCAGGACCGGCGCAGTTGGCCCGCCACATTGCCATCGTCAACGCAGATACGCCGCAAGGCGGGACCGCCATGCTCCCGCAACACAACGGCCAAGGGATCGTCCCCGGCATGCAGCAAAGCCGCCGGTTGCGCCGACTTTGCGTCAGCCGAAATTTTCCGCCAGCGGTCATGGAGAATGTCCGCCTCCCGCTCCAGGTCGGCATCGTCCATTTCGCCCGCCGCCGCCCGCAGGATCAGCCCGCAGTCCATGCGTGCCCGCAGCGAACCGGCGAGCGACTGTAATTTTTCACGCCGGTCCGGATCGGCGATATGCTTTGACAATTCCACACCGGTGCCAAGCGGCAGCAGCGCCAAGCCCTTTTCGGCAAGGCGTGGCCGTGCACTCAACTTGGCGCCTTTTTCCCCCTCGGCCTCGCGTTTGACCTGAACAATTAATGCCTGCCCTTCCTGGACCGCCTTGGCTATGGGGGTGCCCCGCTTGACGGCGGCATCCCTGGCTGACAGTAAACCCTCCCGGGCCTCGCCAATATCGACGAAGGCGGCATCCAGATCGCCTTGCACCTTTGTCACCCGGCCCAGGATGATGCGTTCGGTGTGCCTCTCACCGCGCTGGGTAATGTAGAACTCAACCAGCCGGCCGGCCTCCAGCAATGCGATACGGTGGCGGCGGGGCCCGGCATTGATGAAAATTTCGTCAATCATCAGTCCTTGCCCCGTACCCGGTATCCAAGGCCTTCCAGCAGATTTGCCGTTTCGAACAGGGGCAACCCGACGACGTTGGTATAGGAGCCGCGCAGAAAACGCACGAAACGCCCTGCCCGGCCCTGAATGGCGTAGCCACCCGCCTTGCCCCGCCATTCATCACTGTCCAGATACCAGTTGATTTCGCTTGCCGTCAGCCCCTTGAAAGCGACCACGCTGTCGACCAGGCGCACCCGTTGGGTTCCATCCGGCGCGGCGGCGGCCAGGGCAGTGAAAACATGGTGACGGCGGCCCGAGAGTAACTTCAGGCAATGGGCCGCGTCCTGGTGGTTTTCTGCTTTCGGCAGGATGCGGCGGCCGACGCCGACCACGGTGTCGGCCGCCAGAATAAAGTCGCCCGGCAAGCCGTCTCGTACATGGGCCAGTTTTTCCAATGCCAGCCGGCGGGCCAGTTCGGGTGGCGTTTCGCGCGGCAGAGGAGCTTCATCAATATCGGCGGCAACCACCACATCGGGAGGCAGGCCGATCTGGTGCAACAGCGCGCGCCGGCGCGGCGAGGCGGAGGCCAGCACAAGGCGCGGCGACGCGGTCATCGGCCTACCAGAGCGGTTGCGGACGGGCCACGGCGGCCGGGCTATTTATAACGATATGTGATCCGGCCCTTGGAAAGGTCATAGGGGGTCATTTCGACCAGCACCTTGTCGCCGGCCAGCACCCGGATCCGGTGCTTGCGCATCTTGCCGGCGGTATGGGCCAAAACTTCATGTTCGTTTTCGAGCA
This sequence comes from Alphaproteobacteria bacterium, assembly GCA_029937535.1. Lineage (GTDB taxonomy): Bacteria > Pseudomonadota > Alphaproteobacteria. The sequence goes on along the minus strand of JAPYPT010000128.1, from coordinate 7,349 downwards.
CGACGCGGAACATCGCATTGGGCAACAGTTCCATAACCGTACCCGGGAATTCCAGTAATTCTTCTTTTGCCATCAGCTATCCTTTGGTTGCGCACGGGCTCATTGGCACCGTGAAGGGACCCAAAATGCTAACGAAAGAGGGAAAAAGCAAGTGATTTGAGGATGTTTGGGCCGAATAACAGCCGTAGCTTACCGCCGGCCGGTCAATTCGCCGGTATCAAGAACCGCTCGTTTCACCGCTGTTGCTCATGAAAAGCCGCGGCGGTGGCCTTCGAGCTTAATTTTTAACCGCTCGTTTCGAGCTGCCGTATGAGGTCCTTAATCTTCAATTTCTGTTTTTTTAGGGAACTGATTTTGACCTCATTGGGGTAAATCTGGGTGTTCTCGGCCTCGATTTCCCCGTCCAGCAGATGATGACGATTACGCAGTTCGTCAATATCAGTCTGTTCGCTCATACCTTGCCTCCTAGGCAAATGGGAGTGAACCATTTAAACACCAGAATGATTTCGCGGCAAGGAAATCAAGGCAATATATGTTACAAAATTACCCAGCATGCGCATGGGTTGGAGACGTGACCCGGCAAGGAGAAATATGTCCTTCGAACAGACCGAAATTAAAGAGCGGATTGTCGCCCTACAGCAGGAACATCGCGATTTGGACGGCGCGATCGCGGCTCTGGCGGACAAAGGCGTCCATGACCAATTGCAGTTGCAACGGATGAAGAAGCGCAAGTTGGCTTTGCGTGACCTGATCGGGCGGTTGGAGACGTTATTGGTGCCCGATATCATCGCCTGACAACCGAGGGCGCGATCAGCACCACGGCTCAACGGAAGATGAAATGAGCTATTTGCCAGCCTTGCGGGCGTTTTTTTTGCATATACATGGCGCGATCAGCCGCATTTATGGCCTCTTGTGCCGATTCGCCTTTTTTAAACGTTGTGATGCCGTAGGAAGCTGAAATCACCAAATGGGCGCCCTCGTAGTCAACCGGCGTGGCCTGGATCGCCTGGGCCAGTTCGCGGCCCTTTATCATGGCTTGGTCAAGGTCGGTATGACTGAGAATGACACCGAATTCATCGCCACCGAGACGCCCGAGCAAATCTGACTCCCGTAAATTATCGGTCAAAACCTGCGCCACATGCATCAACGCCGCATCGCCCGCCGCATGGCCGTGTTTGTCATTGATTTCCTTGAAATCGTTCAAATCAAGATAGACCAGGCTGGAGACCGCGTCATAGCGTTCGTTATAGGAAATCACCCGGCTCATTTCCCGCACAAAGGCGCGGCGGTTGGGGATTGGAACCAGGGCATCCTGATCCGCCAGACGTTCCATGTGGGCAAGGCGGCTGTTCGCCCGCTCCACCTCCGAGCGCAGACTTTCCACCTCTTGCATCAAGGTCATGATGGCTTGGCGGACCTTCGGCGTCAGCTCGGGTTCGGGGATACCCATGACCATCGCGCTATCCGCGGGCGCGGCGATGTTAAGATCCGACGACGAGGCATAGCTGGCCGCCGCGGCGGCCGACGCGCGGCGCTGGCTGGTCGCTGACCTTGCTGGACGGGTCTGGGTAATCTTCATAAGTTCAATGCTGCCCTCTTCATGACGACAGCCCAATGCAGCTATACGCCACGCTTATCGTCTTATTTAAAGGTTAACAAAGCCTTTTTCGAATCCAAAACAATCCTATAACAAGTATGTAGTGGTTTTCGGACGGAAATTTCAAGCTCAATGATATTCCGGGTGATTTTCCGGGTGGGTCGAACCGAAGCAAAGTCCTATAATCCCCATCCAAGGGTTGTTATGACCTGTAGAGAATGGATATTACGACAATATGACGAAAACAAGACCACGGGTTGGCGTTATCATGGGCAGCCGTTCCGACTGGCCGACCATGCGCCATGCGGTCGAGGTTCTGGAGGAACTTGGTGTCGCCGTTGAAAGCCGGGTGATCTCCGCCCATCGGACGCCGAAACGGATGTTTGACTATGCCGCATCGGCCCAGGAACGGGGCTTGTGGGTGATCATCGCGGGTGCCGGCGGGGCTGCACATTTGCCAGGCATGACAGCCTCCATGACCGCGTTGCCGGTGCTTGGCGTTCCCGTGGAAAGCAAGGCCTTGCACGGCCAGGATAGCCTGCTCTCGATCGTGCAAATGCCGGCCGGCATTCCAGTGGGCACCCTGGCCATCGGCCGCGCCGGCGCGGTGAACGCGGGCCTGTTGGCGGCATCCATCGTCGCCCTGCAGGACGATACGGTGGCCGCCGCGCTGGCCGATTGGCGGGCCCGGCAGACCGACGCCGTGCCCGACGAACCGGAGGATTAATTGCCAATGTCGGCGTTCCCGCCAGGTAGCCGTATCGGCATTCTGGGCGGCGGTCAATTGGGCCGCATGCTGGCCCTGGCCGCGGCACCCCTTGGCTATCCCTGTCATATTTTTGGGCCCGAGGAGGCCCCTCCGGCAGGGCAGGTGGCCGATCGCGTGACCGTCGCCGATTTCCTGGATGAGGCCGCCTTGGCGGCCTTCGCCGATGTCGTCGATGTGGTGACCTTGGAATTCGAGAATGTGCCCACCGCTTGTGTTGAATACCTAAGCAAACGAAAACCCGTGCGGCCGGGCGTCCGCGCCCTGGCCACCGCCCAGGACCGCCTGGTGGAAAAAGATTTCGCCAATCACATCGGCGCCGCCACCGCGCCCTACGCAGCGGTTGCTTCCCTGGACGATTTGCAAACCGCCATGGTGGAAATTGGCCCGCGCGCGGTCTTGAAGAGCCGGCGGCTGGGCTATGACGGCAAAGGCCAGGTCATGCTGGACCCGGCCACCGACCTGGAACAAGCCTGGCAAACCCTGGGCGGCGTGCCGTCCATCCTGGAAGGTTTCATTGCCTTTGATTTTGAAGTCTCCGTGATCACGGCGCGGGGTCTGGATGGCGCCATCGCGGCCTATCCCCCGATCGCCAACCGCCACCGGAACCATATCCTCGATACCTCGACCGTGCCCGCCCCTCTGGATGGCGAACGGAGCCGCCGGGCCATCGCCGTGGCGCGTGATCTGGCCGAGGCGCTGGACTATATCGGCATCCTGGCGGTGGAACTATTCGTCACCCAGGACGGTCTGTTGATCAACGAATATGCGCCGCGGGTTCATAATTCGGGGCATTGGAGCATCGAAGGTGCGGTGACCAGCCAGTTTGAACAGCATATCAGGGCTATATGCGGCCTGCCGCTCGGATCGACCGCGTTGCTGGGGCGGGTCGAGATGACCAACCTGATTGGCGACGATGTGGACCAGGCGCCGGCCCTGCTGGCCGAACCGGGCGCCCATCTGCATCTGTATGGCAAGACGGAGGTGCGGGCGGGACGTAAAATGGGTCACGTCACCCGCGTCATCTGGGAAAAGGATGCGCCATGATCTGGTCGCTGGGCCTGGGGCTGATGCATCTGCTGGACCCTGAAACCGCCCATCGTCTGACCATCCGCGCCCTTGGCCTCGGCCTTGGCCCCCGGCCGAGGCTGACACACGATCCCATCCTGGCCAGCAGCCATTGGGGCTTGAACTTCCCCACGCCCCTTGGCGCCGCCGCCGGTTTCGACAAAAATGCCGAAGTGCCCGCGCAGGCCGCCCGCATGGGTTTCAGCTTTGTCGAAATTGGTTCCGTGACACCCCTGCCCCAGCCCGGCAATCCAAGGCCCCGGCTGTTCCGCCTGCCCGCCGATGGCGCCGCGATCAACCGCAACGGCTTCAACAACGACGGCCTGGCCGCGGTGACCCGGCGCCTCGCCGCCCTGGGGGAGCGCAGCTTCATTCTGGGCGCCAACCTGGGCGCCAACAAGGACAGCGCGGATCGGATCGCCGATTATGCCGCCGGGATGGCGGCTTTGGGGCCCCTGGCTGATTATGTGGTCATCAATGTCTCGTCACCCAACACGCCGGGCCTGCGGGAATTGCAAAGCCGCGAAGCCTTGGAAAGCCTGCTGGACGGCGTGCGCCGGGCCTGTGCCACGGCGGAGGCGGCGGCGCCGATCCTGGTCAAGATCGCACCGGATTTCGATACCGATGGTTTGGCTAGCCTGGCGGAAACCCTCGCGGCCCTGGCGGTGGACGGCATCATTATCTCGAATACCACCGTCGGCCTGCGGGAACACCTGAAAAGCCCCCACCGGGCGGAAACCGGCGGCCTGAGCGGGCGGCCCCTGTTTGAATTTTCAACCCAACAACTGGCCGCCGTTTATCGCCACACGGATGGAAAAATTCCCCTGATCGGCGTCGGCGGTATCCATAGCGCCGCAACCGCCTATGCCAAAATCCGCAACGGCGCCTCGTTGATCCAGCTCTACACCGCCCTGACCTATCACGGCCCCAGCCTGATCCCGGCCATCACCGACGGCCTGGCCGGGTTGTTGCGCCGGGACGGATTCTCGAATATCTCCGAAGCCGTCGGCGCCGACCTGGGCTAGCGCCAGACCTACCGCCGCGCGGCCTCGTGGGCGGCGAGAGCGGCCATGTTGACCAGGTCGCCCACCGAGGCGCCCATGGCGGCGATCTGCACCGGCTTCGAGAGGCCCACCAGGATCGGCCCCATCACCGTGCAGCGGCCCAGCTCCTGCAGCAGTTTGGACGAAATATTGGCTGAATGCAGGGCCGGCATGATCAAGACGTTGGCCGGGCCGGACAGGCGGGAGAAGGGATAGAGGGCGCTGAGCTCCGGGTTCAGGGCGACGTCGGCCGACATCTCTCCCTCGTACTCAAAATCGGTAACCCTGGAATCCATCATCGCGACCGCCTCGCGCACCCGGTCGGCGGTGGCCCAGCCGGGATTGCCGAAGTTGGAATAGGACAGCATGGCGACACGGGGCTCATGGCCCAGACGGCGGGCGACCTCGGCCGTTTGCACGGCGATGTCCGCCATCTCCACCGAAGAGGGCAATTCATGCACCGTGGTATCGGCCACGAATACCGTGCGGCCGCGGGCCAGGACCATGGACAGGCCAAACACCCGCTTGCCCGGCTGGGCATCAATTACCCGGCGCACATCGTCATAAGCGGCGGTATAGCTGCGCGTGACGCCGGTGACCATGGCATCGGCGTCGCCCACCGCCAACATGCAGGAGGCATAGATATTACGGTCCTGGTTCACCAACCGCTGACAATCACGATACAGATAGCCGTGACGCTGGAGGCGTTCATAGAGAAATTCCGTATAGCGTTCGTTCCGGTCCTGGCTCAACCGGGCATTGAGAATTTCGACGCCGTCGAGATTGTCAAAGCCAAGGCGTTCCATGGTTTCCTTCACCTGCTCCTCCCGGCCGATCAGGACCGGGCTGCCGTAACCGGATTCATGGAAACTAACGGCGGCGCGGATCACCCGCTCCTCCTCGCCCTCGGCGAAGAGCACGCGCTTGTTCTCGGTCCGCACCTGATCGAAGATCAATTGCAAGGTGCCGGCGGTCGGGTCCAGACGGCGGCGCAATTCCAGGGCATAGGCCTCTTCGTCCTCGATCTCCCGGCGCGCAACACCGGTGCGGATGGCGGCCTTGGCCACGGCTATGGGCACGTCCACCATCAGGCGGGGATCAAACGGCGCGGGGATGATGTATTCCGGGCCATAGCGCATGTTGGCCTTGCCGTAAGCCTCGGCCACTTCATCGGGCACGTCCTGGCGGGCCAGTTCGGCTAGGGCGTGGGCGGCGGCAACCTTCATCTCGTCATTGATGGAGACGGCGCGGACATCCAGGGCGCCGCGGAAGATGTAGGGAAACCCCAGCACGTTGTTGACCTGATTGGGGTAGTCCGAACGCCCCGTGGCGACGATGGCGTCGCCCCGCACCTCGGCGACTTCTTCGGGCGTGACTTCCGGGTCCGGGTTGGCCATGGCGAAGATGATCGGCTTGGCCGCCATGGAGGCGACCATTTCCGGTGACAAGGCGCCCCGCGCCGACAGCCCGAACACCACATCGGCGCCATCCATGGCCTCGGCCAGGCTGCGCTTGTCCGTCTCGATCGCATGGGCGGATTTCCATTGGTTCATGCCGTCTTCCCGGCCCTGATAGATCACCCCTCTGGTATCGCAGACGATAACGTTCTCGCTCCGCATGCCCAAGGATTTGACCAGTTCGATGCAGGCAATACCAGCGGAACCAGCGCCGTTCACCACCAGTTTCGTCTCCGCCATGGTGCGCCCGGTCAGATCCAAGGCGTTGATCAGACCGGCGGCGGCGATGATCGCGGTGCCATGCTGATCGTCATGAAATACCGGGATATCCATCAATTCGCGCAGGCGCTGTTCGATGACGAAGCAATCCGGCGCCCGGATGTCTTCAAGATTGATGCCGCCAAAGCCCTTGCCCAGATAGCGCACGCAATTGACGAACTCGTCCACGTCCTCCGTATCGATCTCGATATCGATGGAATCCACGTCCGCGAAACGCTTGAACAGCACCGCCTTGCCTTCCATCACCGGCTTGGCCCCCAGCGGGCCCAAATTGCCCAGACCCAGCACGGCCGTGCCGTTGGAGATCACGGCAACCAGATTACCCTTGGAGGTATAGTCGTAGGCCAGGTCCGGGTCTTCGACGATACGCAGACAGGGTGCGGCAACACCGGGGGAATAGGCCAGACTGAGATCGCGCTGCGTGGCCATGGGCTTGGTCGGTGAAATCGACAGCTTGCCCGGCCGCCCCTCGGAATGAAAGCGCAAGGCTTCATCGTTGCGATAGGTATTGTCCATTTTGCCGCCGTCCCTGTTTTTGCGCGCCCAATATAGTCAGGCGATACCGTCTGTTCGCTTGCTATCACAGCCCAAGGAGAGGCGCCAATAATTTCAGAATGTCAGGCTTCCAAGGGCGCGATCAAAGGCAAGCCAAAGGCTGAGCAGGTGACGGCGTCGGTCATATCGCTCGCTTTCGTCCCGGTGCGGGACAAGTGGACGCTCAAGGTCTGACGAACTATACAACACCCGCCTCGATGTATCGCCAAATTCGGGAGGCGATCGAAAGAGGCCGAATTCAAGGATTGTTGGCATGGCCGCCCCGCAAGGAAAAGAGACCGCGAGCGTACCGCCTCAGCTTGGCTATCCGTTGCTGGTTACCACATGGCTGTGCTGGGGCTTCAGCTATCCGGCGACCGCGATCATGCTTCGCGAACTGGACGTATGGAGCAGCCGTTTCCTGATCATCACCGCCAGCGCCATCATATTGCTGAGCGTTGGACGCCTACAGGGCGCCAGCTTGTCCGTGCCGCGCGGCCATTGGCCCGATCTGATCATCGCGGCGCTGTGCACCATGGCGATTTTTCAGATTTGCATGACCTTTGGCGTGCAGCTCCTCAGTGCCGGACGGACGTCGGTGATCG
>JAPYPT010000431.1 GCA_029937535.1 Alphaproteobacteria bacterium | reverse complement strand
CTTCTTCAATGCCGCTGGATATGAGGCCAATTAAATGCGACACGCTCTAGAGCAAATTTTCCAATCACTTAGAATCGCTTCGCGATTCACATCAGATCGGAATCGCTCTACTCGAATAGGGAGACGCATGATGTTGAGACCGGTCCGCCGGATCGTTACCGGCCATGACGCCGAGGGGAAATCCATCGTTTTGAGCGATGCCCCCTCGCCCCACGTCCTGGAAAATCCGACCCAGGAAGGCCGCGGCCTGACGGATCTATGGCGCACCTTCGCGGCACCCGCCTACAACAGCGGCAATGACGATGCCGCCGATACCCAGGTCACCTTGTCGCCGCCCAGCAAGGGCAGCGTGTTCCGTTTTTTCCAAGTCCGCCCGGCCGCCTGGGACAGCGATGTCACGGCCGAGGAGAGGGCCCGGCGGGATGCCGAGAACTTCGCCAAAATGGGCGCCAGCGGCGCTCACGACAGCGCCTCCACCCAGCCCGGCATGCACAAAACCAATACCGTCGATTATATCATTCTGCTGTCCGGCCGGGTCAGCATGATCCTGGATGACGGGGAGGTGGACATGGAGCCCATGGATGTGCTTATTCAGCGCGGCACCAATCATGCCTGGGTCAACCGGGGCGACGAACCCGCCATCCTGGCCGGTATTCTGATCGACGCCGAGGCCATTTGACGCGTATTTTGAGTAACATTTCCAGGGAAAAATAATTGTGACACGGCAACTATGGATCATGATGCTTTGCGGCGCCCTGATCGTACTGGCCAGCGGTGGCCTGCGTCTGACCTTTGGGCTTTTTCTGCGCCCAATTTCAGTTGATCTGGACATCACCCGGCAGGTCTTCGGCCTAGTGATCGCTTCGCAGACCCTGCTGTTCGGCCTGTTCCAACCCATCGCCGGCATGCTCGCCGACCGTTACGGAGCCGCCAAGGTGATCGTCGCGGGGGCGCTCTGTTACGCCCTGGGCCTCTGGCTCATGAGCCTCAGTCTTAATGCCTTCGACCTGTACATCTCCCTGGGCCTGCTGGTGGGATTGGGATTGAGCGGCGCCACCCAGGTCATCGTTCTGGGCGCGGTGGGCAAGATCGTGCCAAACGAGCGGCGGGGCGTGGTATTCGGCACCGTGATCGCGGCGGGATCCCTCGGTATGTTTTTTTTCGTGCCCGGCATTCAAGGCCTGCTCGATGTCTTCGGCTGGCGCGAAACCCTGGTCATGATGGCAATCCTCATGGTCCTGATCCCGGTGCTATCGATCGGGCTGCGCCTGGATGCATCGCAGAGTCGCGGTGGTTCCAAGCAATCACTGCGCGAGGCGGTCCGGGAGGCCCGCGGGCATTCGGGCTATGTCCTCCTCGCTGCTGGCTTTTTCGTCTGCGGTTTCCATGTCACCTTCATCGCCACGCATTTTCCGGCCTATTTGGCGGACAGCAATGTCTCGCTCACGGCGGCGGCATACGCCATGGGGGTCATCGGTCTGTTTAATATCATCGGCGCCTATGCATTCGGCGCGGCGGGCGACCGGTATCGCAAGAAAAATGTCCTGACGCTGATCTACACCCTGCGTTCGGCCGTCATGGCGGCGATGCTGTTCGTGCCCATCACGGATGTGACAGCCATCGTTTTCGGCGCCGCCCTGGGGCTTTTCTGGCTGGCGACCGTGCCGCTGACGTCCGGCATCGTCGCCCAAGTTTTTGGCGCGCGGCATTTCTCCATGCTGTTCGGCGTGGTCTTCATGAGCCACCAGATCGGCGGCTTCGCGGGCGCCTGGCTGGGTGGTTATATCTATGACGTGACCGGATCCTACGATCTCATGTGGGCCATATCCGTCGCCCTTGGCCTGGCCTCCGCGGCCCTGCACTGGCCGATCAAGGATCAGCCGCTGGAACGGCTGAGCCAGCCCGCCGCCTAACCTCAAACGCTGAAATATTTGGCTTGGGGATGATGCACGATGATGGCGGACGTGGATTGTTCGGGATGCAACTGGTCCTCGTCGCCCATGACCAGGCCGATGCGGTCGGCCCCCAGCAAATCCAGAATTTTGCGTTGATCGGACATGGTCGGGCAGGCCGGATAGCCGAATGAATAGCGCGAACCGCGATAGCCCTGGTTCAACAGGGCGGCATTGTCACGGGCATCGAGATCACCAAATCCCAACTCGCCACGCACCCGTTTGTGGACATATTCCGCCATGGCCTCGGCCATCTCCACGCCCAGGCCGTGTAAATACAAATAGTCCTGATAGCGGTCGTCATCGAACCATTGCCGTGCCACCTCGGAGGCATGCTGACCCACGGTGACGGCCTGCAGGGCAATCACGTCCCGCTCGCCCGAGCCCGCTTCACGAAAGAAATCGGCGATGCATAGGCCACCCGACCGGTCCTGGCGGGGCAGCGCGAAACGGGCGATCTCGTCGCCGCCATCGGGACCATACAAAACCAGATCATCGCCGTCGGAGGCGGCGGGGAAATAGCCGTAGACGGCTTGCGGCTGTAAAATATCCTCCGCCACGCAGCGTTCCACCAGATCCAGCAGGATCGGCTTGATCTCGCCCCGGGCCCATTT
>JAPYPT010000127.1:1408-14794 GCA_029937535.1 Alphaproteobacteria bacterium | reverse complement strand
CTTAAAGGTTTTAGCGCATGGCCTCGCGTTCAATTAAACGCGACATGCGCTAGTCTTTCAACGCAGGCCCCTGCCCTTGCCGATCACCTCCACCCCGAAACGTTCCCTGACATGGTCCAGCGCGCGCTCCGCATCCGCCCGGCGTTCGGCCTCCGGATCGGCCAGGCTGAGGGGGTCGGCGCCGGCGGCATCGACCAGGCCGCTTAAGCCGACGCCCAACAGGCGATAGGCCGTGCCATTGACCTCCCGCCCCAGCAGTTCCTCCGCCTGGCGATAGATTGTGTCGGCCAGCCGCGTGGGATCGGGCAGCCGGCGGCTGCGGGTCAGAATGCGGAAATCCGCCCGCCGCAATTTCAAGACCACGGTGGTGCCGGCCAGTTCGGTCACCTTGATCCGGCGTGCCACCCGCTCGGCCTGCCGCCACAGAACCTTCCGCAATTCAACGCCATCGGCGATATCGTGGCGAAAAGTGGTCTCGGACGAAATGCTTTTGTTGGGCCGGTTTGGCTTGATCTGGCGAGAATCCTCGCCACGCACGAATTGCGCCATGCGCCGGCCCATGGCGCCATAACGGGCGATCAGGTCCGTCTCCTCGATCGCCTGTAACTGCACCACCCGCGTGATGCCTTCCTTGGCGAGGCGCCGCTGCAAAGCCTTGCCCGCGCCCCAAATGATCGAAACCGGCTGTCCCGCCAAGAATGTCACCGCCTCGGCCCGGCCAATCACCGCGAACCCCCTGGGTTTGTCCAGATCGGAGGCGACCTTGGCCAGGGATTTATTGTATGAGAGACCGATCGAGGCACTGACGCCCACCTCGGCCTCGATCCGGGCGACGATGGCGGCGGCCGTGGCGGCGGGTGCCTGGCCGTGCAGCCGTTCCGTCCCCGTCAAATCCAAAAAGGCCTCGTCCAGGGACAATGGTTCCACCAGTGGTGTGTAATCCTTCATGATAGCTCTGATCTGCCGCCCGGCGGCGGCATATTTTTCCATGTCAGGCTTGATCACCACCGCATTCGGGCATGCCTTGCGCGCCTTGAACATGGGCATGGCGGAGCGCACGCCATAGGTCCGGGCCACATAACAGGCCGCGCTGACCACGCCGCGCTGGCCGCCGCCGACGATGACCGGTTTGTCCGCCAGGGAGGGATTGTCCCGTTTCTCGACGCTGGCATAAAAGGCATCGCAGTCGAGATGGGCGATGCCGAGCCGGAACAATTCCGGATGGTGCAGCAACCTGGGCGAACCGCAACCCTGGCAGCGCCCCATCGCCTCGGCGCCGGAGCCGATGGCGAGACAATCGCGGCACAGGGCGGCCATGGCTACCCCGCCCCGGGCAGCGGCCATAGCCAGGCCGCGCCCCTGACACCGGATGAATCGCCATGCCGGGCCTTGACCATTTTTGTGGTCAGTTTATCGGAGAAGGCGAATTCCTGACACAGCGCCGGTACATTGTCGTACAGGCGCTCGATATTCGAGACACCGCCCCCCATCACGATCACCTCCGGATCAAGGATCGAGATAATCATGGCCAGGGATTTCGCCATGCGCCGTTCGTAGCGCACCATGCAAGCTTCCGCCCGGACATCGCCATCCGCCGCCAATTCGGCGACTTCATGGGCTTTCACATCCAACCCCGTGGCGGCTTGAAAATCCCGGCTTAATCCCGGACCCGACAGAAAGGTTTCGATGCAGCCTTGTTTGCCGCAATAACAATCCGGGCCGGGACGTTCGTCGTCATCGGGCCAGGGCAAGGGGACGTGCCCCCATTCCCCGGCGATCAAATTGACGCCTTCGTGCAGGCGGCCGCCGATGACGATGCCAGCTCCGGTGCCGGTACCGACAATGACGCCGAACACGCTGTTTGCACCCAGCCCGGCACCGTCGATGGCCTCCGACAAAGCAAAACAGTTGGCGTCATTCGCCAGACGCACGGGCCGGCCAAGGGCGGCGGCCAGATCAAGATCGAACGGCTTGCCGATCAGACAGGTGGTGTTGGCGTTTTTGATAAGACCGGTCGACGGCGACAGGGCCCCTGGTATTGTCACGCCGGCGGGCACGCCATCGCCGTCGCGCCCCTGCAACACCGCCGCCAGCAGATCCCGGATCGCCAAGACGATACCCTGATAGTCCTCCCGCGGGGTGGGTACGCGTTGGCGGCGCAGCTCCGCTCCATCGTCGGCAAGGATTAAAGCCTCGATTTTGGTACCACCTAAATCAACGCCGATTCGCATGATTTAGAAACCTTCCGCCGCCAGACGTTGTTCAATGAATTGGCGTGCCCCCGGCCAATCGTCAATCCGCGCATCCGCATCCTCGGCCGCGCCCAGCATATCCCGCAATCGATGGTCGGCGATAAAATGCAGCCGCGTTACCGAACCCGCCGCCCGCGCCACCGATGAAATGTTATGGGGAATATCGTCGAGGAAAAACATCGGCGCCGACTGGCGGGCGGCCAGATAGGCCATGGCGCCGCCCTTCCGGCCAATATTCGCCACCAAGGGGTAGTCCATGCCATGCTTGACCAGGGCCCGGCGTCTGGCCTCCCGGCAGTCCAGGGGGGTATTGGACAAAACCAGGATTTGCGCCCGCTCGGACAAAGCCGCCAGGGCCTCCGCGGCGCCATCGACGGGTTCGATTTGTTCCGTGCGTTCCGCGAAATAGCCATTGATCAATGCCTTGACCGCCTCCGCCGATACCGCTTCGCCGGTTTCCGTGGCGCGGATATTACCCCGCATGGCAAAGGATTTCAGGTCCATGAAATGGCCGTTATCCAGCAAATAAGCTTCCAATCCCCTGACAAAGGCGAATATGACTTCGTCGGCGTCACTGACAATCAGGGGGCGTTCCGGGGTCAGTTGCAACGCCTCTAGTTGGCTTAATACGTCGTCGTGCAAGCTATCGTCTTCCACACCTTAACTCCATTCCTCGAACTGACCGCCAAACAGCGCCTGCCGCGCCTGGGCGGGTGCTTCCGCCGCCAAGCCCGTGGTCTCGCACATTTGTAGCAGTTGCGGCTCGAATCCAAGAAAGAAATCCAACACACCCGCCAGCATGGCGGGATCGTCGGCGCGTTCGCGAAGGTCGGACGGATCAACACCGCTCAGGTCCATGAACCGTTGCAGCGTATCTTCCTCTGCCACCAGATACATCAGGGCCTGCAGGGCGATGATTTTCGCTTGTTCTTCGTTCATGTTCGGCTTCCGTATTAGCCATCGACCGCGCACCGCTTTTTGTGCTTTGCTAGCCATGTTTCGCGACGGCTATACCAGATATTAACGATCACACTGGATAATTACGAATAACGCGCCGTGAATCGGCGCATTGAGGACGTGATTACAATGGCAAAGACCGTACTGATTGTCGAAGACAATGAGTTGAACATGAAGCTTTTTCACGATCTTTTGGATGCGCACGGGTACGATACCCTGCAAACAAAGGACGGCATGGAAGCCTTGGCGATCGCGCGCGAAAAGCGTCCGGATCTGATTTTGATGGATATTCAGTTGCCTGAAGTTTCAGGCCTGGAAGTCACCAAATGGATCAAGGAAGATGATGAGCTGAAGTCCATACCAGTGGTGGCTGTCACGGCCTTCGCCATGAAGGGCGATGAAGAGAAAATTCGGGTTGGCGGTTGCGAAGCCTATATCGCCAAGCCGATCTCGGTGCAGCTGTTCCTGGATACCGTGAAACAGTTCCTCGAGTAATGGTATAAGGCGACGCAATGACAGCACGCATCCTGGTCGTTGACGATGTTCTTCCGAACGTCAAACTGCTGGAAGCCAAGCTTTCCAGAGAATACTACGATGTTCTGACGGCCATGAACGGTCCAGACGCCTTGGAGATCGTTGAACGGGAAGTTCCCGACATCGTTTTGCTTGACGTGATGATGCCGGGCATGGACGGTTTTGAGGTTTGCGAAAAGATCAAGTCCAAAGCCAACCTCATGCACATTCCGGTGGTCATGGTCACCGCCCTCTCCGATACCGCTGACCGGGTGCGAGGATTGGAGGCGGGAGCGGATGATTTTCTGACCAAACCGGTGAATGACATCGCCCTGTTCGCCCGGGTTCGTTCGTTGATCCGTCTGAAGATCATGATGGACGAATTGCGCTTGCGGGAAGCCACCTCGAGCAGTTTTGGCGTGGCCGATTCCGAGAGCACCGAGGTCGAAGTGGGTGGCGGCCGGATTTTGGTGGTCGAAGACCGGGAAATCTATGCCCGCAATATCAATCAGGCCTTGGTGGATAACCACACCGTTACCATGGTGAGCGGGGCCGATGACGCCGTCGCGGCGGCACGGGCCGCCGACGTGGATCTGATCATCGTTTCGCTGTCCCTGCAGGAAACCGACGGACTGCGTTTATGTTCACAGCTTCGTTCCATGGAAGAAAGCCGGCAAATACCAATTTTGATCCTGGTTGATGATACGCCTGATCAAATGGAGCGGCTGGTCCGGGGCCTGGACCTGGGCGTCAATGATTACCTGATCCGCCCGGTCGATCAAAACGAACTGATGGCCCGCTGCCGCACCCAATTGCGGCGCAAGAAGTATGAGGACCGCCTGCGTGCAAATTATCACTTGAGCATGACCCTGGCGGTCACGGATCCGCTGACGGGATTGTATAATCGCCGTTATCTGGAATCTCATCTGGAAAACCTGATGCAGCGGGCGGTACAGAATGACCAGCCCATTGGCCTGCTGGCCTTGGATATTGACCATTTCAAGGCGGTCAACGATACCCACGGGCATGCTGCGGGCGATGAAGTCCTGAAGGAATTCGCCACCCGGGTTAAACGCTGTGTCCGTTTTATCGATCTGGCGGCGCGCACGGGTGGTGAGGAATTCGTTGTCGTCATGCCGGATTCCACGCGCGAGGTCTGCATGGCCGTTGCCGAGCGTCTGCGCGAGGCCATCGCCGAGGCCGCCGTTCCCGTGCCGGACCAGGATCTGGAAATACCGATTACCGTCAGCATCGGCGTCAGTGAATCCCAAGGCGCCTCGGACAGCCCGGCCGGCATCCTCCGGCGCGGCGATGATGCCCTCTACGCGGCCAAGAATTCAGGCCGCAACAAGGTCGTCTTCGATGAACAGGATACGCCCACGGCAAGCGCGCAAGGCGCCTGATTGGATCTGTTTTAAGAACCTGAATCAGCCACGACAGGTCACCATCGGCGAGCGAACGAAAACGGCCGGCAAACGGGCCGGCCTATTCAACTCAAATGTTTTCAGAAATTCCGTCATGAAATAACGGATTCGAGACCAAAATCTATTTGATCTTGGTTTCCTTGAATTCCACGTGCTTGCGGACCACGGGGTCGTATTTCTTGACCACCATCTTCTCGGTCTGGGTACGGGGATTTTTCTTGGTCACATAGTAGTAGCCCGTGTCGGCGCTACTTACCAATCTGATCTTAATGGTCGACGGTTTCGCCATAACCAAAACTCCGATAATTCAAGGCGCGCACACGCCTTATTCCTAGCCGGGGAACATAAGGCACGGCGCCGTTCTGTCAAGTGTGGATCAGGCCTCGTACTTTATCACCGGACGGCCATTGCGATAGCTGAACAACGGCACGCCTGGCGGCCGCCAGCCTTCACGGCGGCGCTTGAATTCTCCCAGCACGAATTCGGTCACGTCGACCAAGTCCATGGCCAACGCATCGTTCAGGGAAAACCACTGCAAATTCTGCAATTCCTCGCTGTCGCGGACCCGGCCGGAGGTTTGTTGTACATCGATGGCAAAAAACCGGGCATGAAAGCGCATGGGGCTATCTGGCGGCGTAATGGCGCGGGCCACATAGTCCAGGGCGGCCAAGTTGGGCCGCACGCCATCCCTGTGCAGCTCCCCGATCACCAGGCCTGTTTCCTCGAACGTTTCCCGCACCGCGGCCACGGCCAGGGCCCGGGACATCCCCGGCGACCATTTGTTGTGCAATTTACGGGCCACGGGGCCGGCCAGATCAGCGGCGATTTCCGCCCCTCGGTCGGCGGCATCGACGCGGCCGCCGGGAAAGACGAAGATGTTGGGCATGAAACGGTGGCGCGAGGCCCGGCGTCCCATGAGCACTTCCGTCAGCCCCTTGCGTTGGCGGTAAATCAACAGACTGGCGGCATCGCGCGGCCGCACGGGCTTCTCCGGGCGCTCGTAAGGTCGTCCGTTTTGGGCCTTTTCCGGGGCGCTCATTCGAATTCCAGTCGGCGTTCGCCATGGCGCATGATCCGTATGGGGACCCGGCGGGGCCGCTTGATCTTGCCGGCGTCATCGACCATGTCCGGCAATGCTTCCAGCACGATCCGCTGAATTGGCGGGGTCGGCAATTCGATCGCCTTGGGGATGGGCACCCAGCTCAAATTCAGCAATTCGCCGTCACCCTGCAACTTGCCATGCAGGTTCGCGCCATCGGCCAGAAAAAACCGGGCATTGAAGCGGATCGGCCGAATGGGCGGCGTCACGGCCCGGTAAACATATTCCAGGCTATCCAAGATCGGCGCGTAACCGGCCTCATAGAAAGGCGCCCAGGAAGTTGGCGCACGGTTTGGCGCCGCATCCAGAGGCCGGCCCAGAATAAGGCCGGTTTCCTCAAAGGTTTCCCGCACCGCCGCCATGGCCAGGGCACGGGCTCGATGGGCGGATGACGCGGCGGCCAGGCGTTTCGTGACGTGCGGCCGCAACTCCGTGGCGGCATGGGCATGGCCGTCCGCCCGGTCGACCCGGCCGCCGGGGAATACCCATTGATCGGGCATGAATTTATGCTTGCCATGGCGCAATCCCATGAGCACGGTGGTCTTGCCCCGCACCTGGCGCAAAAGCACCAGGGTGGCGGCATCGCGCGGGCGTACCGCGCGCTGGGTTGGTTCCGGTTTTTTGGACATCTCACTCTGGTGGAAGGACTACTGGGACAGGGTTAGGCGTGGCGCAAATTCGCATGCTTGCCGCCCCGCTGTCCAGTCCGCCTTGGAACTGGCCTCAATAGCGGGACATTCCAGGCTCCATGACCGCGGCCCAGGCGTCAATGCCGCCGGCCAGATTATGAACATTGGAAAATCCATTGCCACGCAGGAATTGCGCCACACTGTCGCTACGGCTGCCATGATGGCACATGATCACCAGGGGATGGTCATGGGACAATTCCGCCAGCCTTTCAGGTATCTGTTGCATGGGGATGAAGAGGCTGCCCGCAATGGCGCAAATCTCCACCTCCCCGGGTTCCCTGACATCCAGTAACGCGTGCGCCAGGCCATCGGCCCGCGCCTCCCCAAGCATCCGCACGTCAATCTCCGGTCCCCAATCCATCATCAATCCCCCATTGCATGGCTTTATTTTGCCTAACGAATGAAGCCAATCCTGTGATACAAAACTGGGATTATTCCATACGGCCCCCTATATTCACTTCGGGGATAGTATAGGGTTTAACCAGGGGACTAGGATAATGTTCATTCAGACCGAAGCCACGCCCAATCCGGCACAGATGAAATTTTTGCCCGGCGAGACGGTCATGCCCGCGGGCGCGGCACATTTCCCCAATGTGACCACCTCGGAGCGTTCACCCCTGGCAAAGAGGTTGTTCGCGATCGACGGCGTGGCCGGGGTTTCCCTGGACCGGGAATCGATTACCGTGACCAAAGCCGATGATTGGGATTGGCAGGCCCTGAAAACCTTGGCCCTGGCGGCCATCATGAACCATTACACGGCCGGGGAAGTGGTCATTCTTGAAGACCAGGCGGAGGTGCCGTCGGAAGCCGATTTGAGCGATGAGGACGTGGACCCAGCAGTCGTCGCCAATATCAAGGACCTGCTGGACAGCCATGTTAGCCCGGCCCTGGGCGACGGCGACGGCGCGGTGGTTTACCGCGGTTTCAAGGATGGCATGGTGATTTTGGAACTGCAGGGTTCCGCGCGTAACTTACGCCTGAATATCGAACAGATGATGCGCCATTATCTGCACGAAATCGAAGGCATCGTTGATTTCGACGACATGGCGCCGAAGGCGGGCCTGGACACCGACGAAGGCCGGGCCATCCGCCAGCTTTTGGACGAACACGTCAATCCCCAGGTGGCCAGCCACGGCGGTCACATCGCGTTGGTGGATGTTGTCGGCGATACGGTCTATCTGCGCCTGGAAGGCGGCTGCCAGGGCTGCGGCATGGCCGATGTGACCCTGAAACAGGGCGTCGCCAACGAGATCCGGGCCATCGTCCCCGCCATCGTCAATGTCCTGGACGTGACGGACCATGCCGGCGGCAGCAATCCCTACTATCAGCCGGGCAAGGGCGGTTGAGCGCAACCGATCCCGGCCGCCTCTTACTTCTGGTACCCACGACCTCCTACCGAATTAGTGATTTTCTCGATGCCGCCGGCCGCCTGGGCGTGAACGTCGCCGTGGGCAGCGATCAACGGGCGGTGTTGGAGAAATTTTCCGCCGGCGCCACCATGACCGTTGCTTTCAAGGACCTAAATCAGGGCGTCGGGCAAATTCGCGATTACCATGCCCAATACCCCCTGGCCGCCATCATCGGCGTCGATCAGGAGACCACTTTGTTGGCGGCCATGGCGGCGGCGGCGTTGGGCCTGCGCCATAACGCCCCTTCGGCGGTGGAAGCGGCCGGCAATAAATACCGTTTCCGCAGCCGCCTGGCCAATTCAGGCCTGCCCGCGCCCTGGTTCACACTCCTGTCTCTGGATATAGCCGACGATGATCGCGACGGCGGCCCGGCCGCCCACGCCGCCTCCATGCCCTACCCCGTTGTCCTGAAACCATTGGCCCTGTCGGCCAGCCGCGGGGTCATCCGGGCGGACAACCCGGATCAATTCCTGGCCGCCATCGCGCGTATCAAGACCATATTGGCAAGCACGGATGCCCGGGAGGATGCGGCGAGCCATATTCTGGTGGAGGATTATATTCCCGGCCACGAAGTTGCCTTGGAAGGGCTGCTTCAGAGAGGCCGGTTGGCCGTCCTGGCTCTATTTGACAAACCCGACCGCTTGGAAGGTCCGTATTTCGAGGAAACCATCTACGTCACGCCCTCGCGGCTGCCCCCGGCCGTTCAGGCGGACATTACCGCCACGGTCAGCCGCGCCCTGGAGGCCTTGGGCCTGCGTGAAGGCCCCATCCATGCGGAGTTGCGGGTCAACGATGAAGGCGCCTGGCTGATTGAAGTCGCGGCCCGTTCGATCGGCGGGCTATGTTCCCGGGCGCTGGATTTCGGCGCGGGCGGGCGGTTGGAGGATTTGATTATCCGCCATGCCATGGCGCTGCCGCCCGCAACCGGCAATCCGAACAATCCGGACAATCCGGATTGTGCGGCATCAGGCGTTATGATGATACCAATCCCGGGCCCTGGCGTGCTACGCGGGGTTCAGGGTCTGGACGCCGCACGGGAGGTGATGGGCATTCAGGATGCGCTCATCTCAATCCCCCTGGGCGACACTCTGGTGCCAGTGCCCGACGGCGACCGTTATCTGGGCTTCATTTTTGCCAGTGGAGACACCCCTCAGGCGGTTGAGACAGCTTTGCGCTTGGCCCACGGCAAGCTGGAATTCCTTATCGAGGAGATCTAGATGTTAGAGCAATTTTCAACTAATTGGATTCGCTCTTGCGATCCAAGTCGTTGGTTTAATTGCTCTTTTCTTAAGAATCCGAGCATGTTTAAAGAGGACATGCTCTAGTCGCCAAACCCATGCATGCGGTTGGCCCATTGCAGCCCGATCAGCGCGCCCTTGATCCGTGGCAGCAGCAACAGTGTCAGGATCAGGGTCAAGGGCAACCATAGGGAAAAATGCAGCCATAGGGGCGGCGCCGCCGTACGCTCCAGCATCAGGACCAGGGGCACCAGAATGTGGCCTAAAATCAACATGGTGAAATAGGGCGGCGCGTCGTCGGCGCGGTGATGATGCAGCTCCAGGCCGCAGACCTCGCAAACCGCCAGTACCTTCAGGTACCGTCCGAAAATCGGACCCCGTCCACAGCCCGCACAGCGCCCAAGAACGCCGCGCAGCATGGCCTTTCGCCAGGATCTAAACTCGTTGTCCGTCGTCTCCATGAACTACATCATCTCCAATAACGTACTTTATTTACCGGTTCGCTCAACCAATGACACCGCGAAATGACACCAATGGCGTACATCAAAAGTTAATATTCGTGTTATATGCTGGCTAACATGGGAATTACCAACCTAGAATGCGCGTCCATTGGTCGCGGGCAAGTTTCGCCCGAAGATCGCGCCGCGCCCGCCGAAATGGACTATGACGCCATTATCGACCGGCTTAGGGATGAGTTCCAGGACTTTGCCAACGATGCCCTGGATGATCTGGACCGCTTGGTCGCGTCTGGCAGGGAAAATGACGAAGCCTCGGAACAAATCATCGAAGCCGTCCGCCGCTGCTGCCACAACCTCAAGGGCATGGGCAACTCCTTTGGATTTCCGTTGATAACGTTGATTTCCCACCGCATGGAAGATTTTTTTGCCGGAAAAAAAAGCCTCGGCGAACAACTTTTGAAGGACGCCCAATGCTTCGTCGACCGCATGCGCGAGGTCATGGAAGGCGGCGTCGACGGCATCGCCGAGGCCGATGTCGTCCGCACCCTGCCAGCCAAATCCGGCTTTGAGGTGGATGATGTGGTCAAACAGGATGTGGAAGTCCTGCTGGTCATGCCGCGCAGCACAACGACACAGATTGTCGAACATGAATTGCAGGCCTGCGGTTACCGCGTGGTGACCGAGACCGAGCCATTCAATGCCATCGAAACAGCCGTCCGCACCAGCCCCGAACTGATCATTGCCTCCGCCGTGATGGAGACGCTATCAGGCATCGATCTGGCCTGCGCCCTGCACGCCATGCCCGCCAGCCGCGATCTTCCATTTATGTTGCTGACCAGCCTGGACCCCGAACACGCCTGCTTCGCGGATCTGCCGCACAGCGTGCCCGTGGTCCGTAAGGGCGAAAATTTCAGCGACGATTTGGCCGTCGGCCTGGCAATTCTGGGCATTACCTAAACGCCCTTAACTACGCCGCCGTCCCTTGCGCTTCCCGTGTTTGCGGGATTGCCCGCGTTTGACGGGCGGCTTGCGGGGCTTGCCAATGCGCGGCCGGCCACGGGCGCCTTCCGTTGTTTCGGCACTTTCGCCAGGCAGTTCAAATATCAGACCGCCGGTCAGCGTATTTACCTCCACCAAACGCGCCGTAAGGCTGTCGCCCAGACGGTAGCGGGTCCCGCTCCGTTCACCGATCAGAGCCTTTTGCGCCTCATCGACCTGATAGTAATCGTCGTGCAGATAGCGCATGGGCAGCAGGCCGTCCGCGCCCGTCTCGACCAGGGTCAGGAACAATCCCGCCCGGGTCACGCCATTGATCCGGGCCTCGAATTCAGCACCCGCCCGCTCCGCCATGAAGGCAGCCATGTAACGGTCGTTGGCCTCCCGCTCGGCGACCATGGCGCGGCGCTCGGTGTTGGAGATATGCTCCGAGGTGGCGGCCAGCTGTTCCGCTTCTTCGTCACGCAAACCATCGGTACCGAAACCCCCGCCCCGGATCAAGGCGCGATGCACCAACAAATCGGAATAACGCCGGATCGGCGAGGTAAAGTGGGCATAGCGGGATCGCGACAAGCCGAAATGGCCGATATTTTCCGGGTCATAGCGGGCCTGGGATTGGGACCGCAGGATGGACTGATTGACCGCCTCCCATTGTTCCGTGTCCTTGGCCTTGGCCAGGATACGGTTGAACAATTCCGGCCGGGGCCGCTCACCCATCGTGATGGAGAGATTGAGTGTTGAGAGGAATTCCCGCAGGCCCAGCAGTTTTTCCCGGTCGGGCACGTCATGTACCCGGTAGACGCAGGGCATTTTCTGCCCCTCCAGGGTTTCCGCCGCCGCCACGTTGGCCTCGATCATGAATTCCTCGATCACGCGGTGGGCATCCAGGCGCTGGCGTGGGTGCACATCGGCAATCTGGCCGTCCTCGCCCAAGGTGATCTTCATCTCCGGCAGATCCAGGTCCAGCGGTTGCCGCTCCGCCCGCGCGCGCATCAGGGCGTTCCAGGCGCCATAAAGCGGCTCGATCACATCATCCGGTATTGCCGCGGTCTGATCGTTGGGTTCGCCGTCGTGCGCGGCCTGCAGGTCTTCATAGATCACCCGGGCAGCGGAGCGGATCATGGCGCGATGAAATTTGTGTTCCAGGCGCCGGCCCTTGGCATCCAGACGCATGGTTACCGCCAGCACGGGGCGGTCTTCGCCGGGCCGCAGGGAGCAAAGGTTATTCGACAATGCCTCGGGCAGCATGGGGACGACCAGGTCCGGGAAGTAGACTGAATTGCCGCGCTTGCGGGCTTCACGGTCCAAGGCGCTGTTGTAAGTGACGTAATGCGACACATCGGCGATGGCGACGATAATCTGCCAGCCGCCGCGGTTCTTCGGATCATCGTCGGGCGCGGCCCATATGGCATCGTCGAAATCGCGCGCATCGGCGCCATCCACGGTGATCAAGGGCAGATGGCGCAGATCCTCCCGCCCGCCCAAGGCGATAGGTTTGGCGGCCTCGGCCTCCGCTTCCGCCTCGGGCGGAAAGACATCGGGAATATCGTTGCCGTGAATGGCGATAAGGGAAATGGCCCGGCGATCATCCATATCCCCCAGGACTTCCACCACCCTGGCCTCCGGCAATCCGTGGCGGCGCCCCAAAAGGACATCCGCCACCACCAGATTGCCCCGTTTGGCGCCGCCGTGTTGACCTTTCTCCACCGCGAAATCGGATTTTTGCCGCCGGTCCGTGGGACGGATGCGGCCGCCTTGGCCAGGCACCTCCGTATAAACACCGATGACCCGGTCCGGCCCCTTGGGCAGGACACGGATGATGGAGGCCTCGTAACCATCGCCCTTTTTGTGCAAACGGGCGAGGATCCGGTCGCCGATCCCCAGGTCCCCGCCGCCTTTCCGATCGACCACGACCGCGATGCGCCGCGCCGGGCCATCGGCTTCGCCCTCCCGGCGCATGGGCTCGGCGAAAAGTGCGGCATCATCATCAACCTCCGCGATGCGCAGCACCGCGACGGGAGGCATCGCGCCGCTTTCCGTATAGTGTTTTCCGCCACGCCCGCGATCCCGTCCGATGACGCCTTCTTCGGCCAGCTCCTTGAGAATACCGCGTAGCTCAGTACGGTCGGCACCCTTGATGCCGAAGGCGCGCGCGATCTCGCGCCGGCCCACCGGCCCCGTCTGTTCCTCGATGAAACGCTTGATTGCGGCCTTGTCGGGCAGATCGCGTGGGGCGCTCAATCGGAGGACCCGGCCACCGCCTCGCCCGTGGGTGCCGCCTTTTTGGATTTAGCCTTGGCCTTGGGTTTTGCTTTCGCCTTGGCTTTGGTTTTTGGTTTCGCTTTTGGTTT
>JAPYPT010000127.1:0-1308 GCA_029937535.1 Alphaproteobacteria bacterium | reverse complement strand
TTTTGGTTTCGCTTTTGGTTTGGCTTTGATGGTTTTGCCGGTCTTGCCAGCCTTGTCACGCAACAACGCCAAGGCCTCGTCCATGGACATCGCCATGGGGTCGGAGGTTTTGGGCACGGTGGCGTTCAGTTTCTTGTACTTGACGTAAGGCCCGAACCGGCCATCGAGGATCTTTATTTCGCCGCCGTCGGGATGATCGCCCAAGGTGCGGATGGTATTGGCGCCACGCCGTCCTCCGCCCTTGGCCATGCCCTCGGCAATCACCGTAACCGCATGGTTCAAACCGATGCTCATGGCATCCGCCGTGCTCTCCAGCTTATGATAGCGGGCTTCGCTTTGCACATAAGGGCCAAAGCGGCCGATACCGGCGAAAATCGCCTTCCCGGTTTCCGGATGTTCGCCGACCAGGCGGGGCAGATTGATCAGTTTCTGGGCCATTTCCAGATCCAGCTCTCCGACGCTGATATCGGCCGGCAAACCAGCCCGTTTCGGCTTCTTGCTTTTCTTGTCGCCTTCGACCGCCTCTCCCAATTGAACATACAAACCATAAGGGCCCTTGCGCAGGGTCAGGGGCATGCCGCTGTCGGCGTCATCGCCCAGGGCAATGGGTCCGGCGGCGAATTGTTCGTCCGCATCGCCCGCCGCCACTTTGCGCATGGCGCGGGTATAGTGACATTCGGGATAGGCATCGCAGCCCAGGAAAAAACCGTTGCGCCCGCCGCGCAAATTCAATGCGCCCTTTTTGCAGGCCGGACAAACACGGTCCTTGCCGCCGTCGGGATAGAGATGGGGTGCGAGCAGATCGTTGACCTTGTCCAAAACCTCGCGCACACGCAATTCAGCCGTGCCGTCCACGGCGGTGGAGAAATCCTTCCAGAAATCCCGCAGCACCACCTTCCAATCCACATCGCCGGCGGAAACCGCGTCCAGGCGGCCTTCCAGATCGGCGGTAAAGTCGTATTCCACATAACGATGGAAATAACTTTCCAAAAAGGCCGTGACCAGGCGGCCCTTGTCTTCCGGGAAGAAGCGTTTGCGGTCCAAAATCACATAATTGCGGTCCTGCAAAACAGTCAGGATGGAGGCGTAGGTGGACGGCCTGCCAATGCCCAGTTCCTCGAGCTTCTTGACCAGGGTGGCTTCGGAATAACGGGGTGGCGGCTCGGTGAAATGCTGTTCGGGCCGGACCTTTTCGTTTGTGAGGCCTTCGCCCTTGGTAACCTTGGGCAGGCGGCGGTCTTCGTCGCTATCCTGCTTTTCGTCGCGGCCTTCTTCGTACAATTTCAGAAAGCCGGGGAAATCCACCAC
>JAPYPT010000126.1 GCA_029937535.1 Alphaproteobacteria bacterium | reverse complement strand
CTAATCAACGGGCAACCGAAGGGGACAAAATGTTGAGCGAAGATCTGATTTTTACGACCGAAGATTTTGATTATCTGCAACATGGCGATACCGCGCTGACGCTTCGGCTGTACCGCCCGCCCGGGGCGGGACCGTTTCCGGTGGTTGTCGATCTTCATGGCGGCGCCTGGACCGCGGGGGATCTATCCGGCTGCCAGGCCCGCGACGAGGTTTTGGTCAAGCAAGGCTTTGCCATGGCGGCGTTGGACTTCCGCCATGGGGAAGACGGCTATCCGGCTTCGCTGGTCGATATCAATTATGCCATCCGCTGGCTGAAGGCACGGGCCGGCGACCTTCGCCTTGATCCGGACCGGGTCGGCGTGACCGGGCAATCCAGTGGTGGACACTTGGCCATGTTGTCCGCCATGCGGCCTTTGGAGCCACGGTACAGTGGTATGGATCTCGATGGGGATGCATCTTCGGTGACCGCCCATGTGCGCTGCGTCGCCATGACCTGGCCCGTCATCAATCCGCTGTCCCGCTACCGCCATGCCCTAAGGCTGCGCGACAGCGCCGAGCCGCCGGCCTGGACCGGCAACATTCCCGAACGCCATGACCTCTATTGGCAAACTGAGGCGAACATGGAAGAGGGTAATCCATTGCTGGCCCTGGAACGGGGCGAGGAGGTGGAAACGCCGCCCGCGATCTGGATACAGGGCCAGCCGGACCAAATTCACGATTACCGCGACCCCGCCTCCGAACTGCCCATGAACGAGCCCGAGCGCTTCGCGGCCCGTTATCGTGAGGCCGGCGGCGATATCGAAGTGCATTATGTGGATCAGGCGGCGCGCGAAGAGGCCTCTTACGAGCCCTTGGCCGCGTTCTTCCGCAAACATTTGGGTTAGGAGTTGAGTTGATGGGGAAGACCATGCAGTTCGGGGTCATGCAACGAGGCGTGTTCGGCCAGGACGACGATATGGAAGTCCGTTTCGGGGAGTTAATGGAACAGGCCCGGATCCTTGATAAGCTCGGCTATGACTCGATCACCACCGGGTCTCATTTCGCCACTCATCCGCATCGGGAATTCATGCAGGTGCCCTACCTCTGCCGGGTCATGGCGGAGGCGCCGAACCTGCGCCTGAACGCCGGTATCGTCTTGCTGTCGTTACATAACCCCTTGGAAGTGGCGGAGAATTTCGCCGCCCTGGACGTGATGTCCGGCGGCAAGGTGATCTTCGGCTGCGCCCTTGGCTACCGCGACATGGAATACAAGGGCTTTGGCGTCAAAAAGGGCGAGGGCGTGGCCCGGTTCGAGCGGAATCTTGAGGCGATCAAACGTCTGTGGACGGAGGAAAAAGTCTCCATGAACGGTGGCCATTTCGAACTCGACGATGCTGGTCTGTCCCTGCCCCTGGTGCAGGATCCCCATCCCCCCATCTGGATCGGCGCCAACGCCGATAATGCGGTCAAGCGGGCCGCCCGTCTGGGCGATTGCTGGTATCTGGCGCCGCACCAGAATTTGGAGACCTTCGTCCGCCAGATGGATCTATATCGCGGTGAACTGGACCGGGTGGGTAAGCCGTTCCCAACCGAATTACCCATGCGCCGCGAGGTGTTTTGCGACCGCAGCCACGACCGGGCGGTGGAAATCGCCGCGCCTTATATTAAGAAGCAGTACGATCTGTACGCCTCCTGGGGACAGGCCGAGGCCATGGCCAAGGGCGATCAGGACATCACCATGGATTACGAGGACCTGGCCCGGGACCGCTTTATCGTCGGCGATCCCGACGAGGTCGCCGAGGAGATGTTGCGCTATAACGAAATTCTGGGCGCCAACCATATCATCATGAGCGTCCAAGGCGTCGGCATGCCCCAGACCCAGGTGCTGGAGACGTTTCACCTGATGGCGGAAGAGGTCTTTCCCAAGGTCCGGGAGGCCTTGGCATGATTGATTTATTGCAGGTGTCTCAGTTGCCACCGTTCCTGGTCGAACGGCTGGAACAGGAATTCAAGCTGCATGATTTTCTCAATGCGGCTGATCCCGACAAGCTGATTGACGAAGTGGGGCCGCGTATTCGTGGCATTCTGGCGGGCGGCATGAAGGGCCCGAACGCCAATCTGATCAATCGCCTGGAGAAGCTGGAAATTATCGCCTCGTTCAGTATCGGTTACGATGCGACGGACGTCGTCGCTGCCCAGAGCCGTGGCGTGATCGTCACCCATACACCGGAAGTGCTGACCGGCGATGTTGCCGATCTGGCCATGACCTTCATTCTCATGGCGCCGCGGCGGATCAGTGAGGCCGAACGCTTCCTGCGCGAAGGTAAATGGCTGGCGGGCCGCATGGACCTTGGCACCACGGTGCGCGGCAAGCGGCTGGGCATTCTGGGTTTGGGCCGGATCGGCCGGGCGGTGGCGCGGCGGGCCGAGGTGTTTGGCCTGCATATCGCCTACCACGACATCAAACCCATGGGTGATCTTACCTACCGCTCCTACCCGACCTTGCGCGATCTGGCGGCGGCCAGCGATATCCTTCTGGTCGCCTGCGAGGGCGGTCAGGCCACGGCGGGCCTTGTCGATGGCGATGTGCTGGATGCCCTGGGTCCGGATGGTTTTTTGATCAACGCCGCGCGGGGTACGATTATCGATCAACCGGCCATGATTGCCGCCCTGCGGGATGGCCGTATCGCGGGCGCCGCCTTGGATGTCTTTGATGGCGAGCCGGAGGTTCCGGCCGCGTTGCTGGCTCTTGATAACGTGGTTCTAACGCCCCATATCGCCAGTTCGACGGCCGAGACCCGCCGCGCCATGGCCGATTTGGTCTATGACAATGTCCGCGCCCACTTCGACGGCAAGCCGGTGCTCACGCCCGTCCCGCCGCAGATCTAGGTTTCTATTCGGCTGCCGCGACCTGGCTTGGGTTCGGCTGGAAGTCGAAACCCCTGTAACCGTCAGCGACCACATCGTCGCATATGTTCCGGTAAGCGCCGGCACCGCCCACGTAGGGCATGAAAATGCGCGGTTTGCCGGGAATATTGGCGCCCATGTACCACGACGCCGCTTGCGGGAAGAGAGTTCCGTGGGCGACGACGTTGACGTGCTCGACCCAATCGTCCTGGGCCTGTAGCACGGGCTCCATGATCTCCAGTTGATTGTCCCGCATATGCAGCAGGCATTCCGTGATCCAATCCACGTGCTGCTCGATCGAGACCATCATGTTGGTCAGGACCGAGGGACTGCCCGGTCCCGTAATCATGAACAGGTTTGGAAATGACTCGGTCATCAAACCCAGATAGGTGCGCGGTCCGTCCCGCCATTTATCGCGCAAGGCGGCCCCGTTCCGGCCTTGAATATCAATTTTGAACAAGGTGCCCGTCATGGCGTCAAAGCCGGTCGCGAAGACGATGGCGTCGAAATCGAAGGTTGTTTCGCTGGTGGCCAGGCCGGTGGCGGTAATCCGTTCGATCGGGGTTTGGTTGATGTCCACCAAATCGACGTTATCGCGATTAAAGGTCTCGAAATATCCACTGTCGATGCAGATCCGCTTGGTGCCAATGGGATAACCCTTGGCCGCCAGCATTTCGGCAACATCCGCGTCATGGACGATGGTGCGGATTTTATCGCGGACAAATTCCGCCGCCGTCTCGTTGACCGCGTTGTCCAGCAGCATGTCTTTATAGGATCCCAACAGCGTGGCGCCGCCCTTGACCCAGCCGCTCTCATAGGCCGTGTCGCGTTCTTCCGCCGAGGTTTCAAGGCCCGAAATATCATTGAATTCGCCAATGGCGCCCTTTGGCGTTTGCCGCTGCTGTTCGCGAAGGGCGGCATAGTTGTCCTTCCAGGACCGCGCGTACTCTTCGGTCATGGGGCCGTTCCGCGCGGGCAGGGAATAATTCGGAGTGCGTTGAAAAACGGTCACATGCGCGGCCTCTTCCGCCAGCACCGGAATGGCCTGAATGCCGGACGATCCCGTGCCGATGACTCCAATTCGTTTTCCCGTGAAATCAACCCCTTCATGGGGCCAGTTGCCGGTGTGATATGTGGCGCCCTTGAAATCCGACAAACCGTCGAATTCAGGCGTCTGCGCGGCGGAGATGCAGCCCGTCGCCATGACACAGAATTGCGCCGAGACGGTTTCGCCCTTGTTCGTCGTGACCTGCCAACGGTTCGTTGCTTCGAGAAAATGGGCGGCCGTGACGGCGGTTTCGAATTCAATGCTCCGCCGCAGATCGAAACGGTCGGCCACATGTCCGGCATATTCTAGGATTTCCGGTTGCGCGGAGAAGCGTTCGCCCCAGTTCCATTCCTGCTGCAATTCTTCCGAGAAGGAATAGGAATACTGCATGCTTTCCACATCGCAGCGGGCGCCCGGATAACGGTTCCAATACCAGGTGCCGCCCACATCGCCGCCCGCTTCAAACACCCGTGTCGAATATCCCAGGCCGCGCAGGCGGTGGAGCAGATACAGCCCGGCAAATCCTGCGCCGACAATCACCACATCACAATTCTGGCTACTCATTTCGCTCGATCCTCCGGACGGTGTTGCCCGCCAATTCATCATTGTTCCGTCTGTTCTGCACACAAATTGGTTTTTCAATCAACCCGCAAGATCATGCGGCAGCGGCCATTAAGTGTTTGTTCAGTGTCGGCTGGTATTTGATGAACGAGACAGTTGTGAGCAAATGCTGCGGCGAAGTGCCAACAATCGGGGTATGGATCTTGACGAAAACATTATTTGACGAGCTTGGCGGCATGGCCGGGTTGGAGCGCGTTCACCGAATTTTCTATAGCAAACTGTTGGCCCATCCCTGGCTGAAGGAATTCTTCAAGGGCGTGCCCCGGCCACACCTGGAAGCGCAACAGAGTGAATTCATGGCCGGGTTGTTCGGCGGCCCGAAAATCTATGGCGGCCGCCCGCCAGCCGCCGCGCACGTGCATATGTTTATCACCGAGGAAGTCTTCTTCACCCGGCACATCCTGCTTGAAGAAGCCTTGGATGAAGCCAATATCCGCGCCGATCTGAAGGAGCGGTGGCTGGATCACGACATGGGCATGAAAAATGCCCTGGTCAAGAAAGACATTTCGGAATGTGAAGGGCGCTACAAACTGGAACCCATCATCGCCGTCAAAAAGCCCAGATAGTCTTTACCGAAACCTCACTCCGCCGCATTCGCCGCGCCGCTTTCGCCTAGCCATTCGGGAATATTGCCGCCCAGGGCCGGGGTTGGCCGCGTCCAATGGGGCTGGGTCTCCGATAGCTGCAGAATGGGGCCAAGATGGCGCAGGGGTCCCTCGGCAGGATGAGTGGTAATGGACAAGGCCTCGATTTCCGCCTTTGACAGATCCATGTCCGGCTCAGCGTAGCTGGTTTTGCCTTGGCGATGGATCAACATGCCGGACTGGCACAGCGACACACGGACATGATAGCTGCCGCCCTCCCGCGCGCGGCGGGCCAGGGCGAGGAGAACGCCATAGGCGCCCAGATATCCGGTGGTGTAGTCGCAAGCTGCCGCCGGCAACAGGCCGGGGCGGGTCTCGTCGCCGCCGTCGTGACAAATGCCGGTCACGGTCTGGGCCACTTGTTCCCAGCCGCCGCGATGGCTGAACGGGCCATCGGCGCCAAAGCAACTGATCGAGAGATAGATCAGGCCGGGGCGGACGGCGGCCAGATCCTCCGGGCTGAAGCCGAGGCCGGTCAGCATGCCGGGCCGGTAGCCTTGGGAAAACACGTCCGCATCCCGCACCAGGGCCTTGAGCCGGGCGGCGTCTTCGGCGGATTTTAGATTGAGGTAGCAGCTTCGCTTGCCATGGTTGGTATCCATGACATGTTCCTTGATCTGGGGCAGATCCTCCGACGTTACCATCAACACATCGGCGCCGTTTTCCGCCAGGGTCCGCGCCGCGATGGGCCCGGCCAGAATACGCGTCAGGTCCAGGGCCCGGATGCCGCTGAGGGGCCTTGGCCCTTGGGGCAGGGGTTCGGGGTCGCTATCGGCGATCTTGATGATCTCAACAATGGGCTTGGCGGCGAGAACCTGGCCGTGGGGGTGGGCCAGCCACTCCTCGTTACTGCGCACCATGGCGCCGCAGCCCCGTGCCTCCTCGATCGCGGCCTCCAAATCCAGGGCATCCCATGTTGCCACGGCCTGGGCCACGGATTCAGGGTTGCTCTCACAACCCAGCACGCCCATCACCCGCGCCTTCAAATTCGGCAGACCGAAATGGGGCAGGAACCAGCGGCCGTCCTTGGTGGGCCAGGGCTGGGTCATCTCGATCATGGCTTCGTGGGCATGGTTCACCACGGGGATGAAAGTCCCGTTGGCGTCGGGCGTTTGCATATAAGTGGTGCTGCGCAGGGCCGCCGCCGTGGCGCGGGCGTCGATCGCCGCCGTCTGGCGGCGGCCGGTCTTCATTTCCCAGATATCGGAGACGGCGACACCGATACCGGCCAAGGCGGCGGCACAGGTCTCGCCGATCTTGAAATCCGTGGAAAATACCGGATCAGCGCCCGTGATCGCAACCTCGCCTTCCCGTGGCAACCCAAGCCCCCGGATCTCCATGACTTCCTCGAACGCGCTCTTCATGCCTATCGCCCCTTCCGGCCTTTAATTCGTAGCCCACGATAACAGTCTGAGCGATCCGTCACAATTGATTCAAGGGATGCTTGCCTTTTGTATTTATATATTCGTATGATGTACGAATATGCGTAATCTTTCCTCACATGAAAATCCCCAATCGGTGCGTGGCGGCCCGCAATCAGTCGGGCGTATTATTTCCATACTGGAGTCTTTGGCCAATTCGGGCGGCGGCGCGACGTTGTCGGAATTGGCGGTTGATACCGGTGCGCCAAAAACATCGTTGGTCGGTCTATTGGCGGGTCTTATGGCCGAAGGCTGCCTGGTGCGGGATGAAATGGGCCGCTATCTCTTGGGGCAGCGCTTCATCTCGCTCTCCATGCGGGCGACCGCCGGCCGGGAACTGATGATGATCACGCGCCCCGCGTTGGCTGACTTGGCCGAGATGACCGGCGAAACCGCTGTATTGGGCGCCTTGGCGCCGGATGCTGATCTGGCGACCTATCTCGATAAAGTGGAAAGCGCCAATCCCATCCGCTATGCGGTGACCGTGGGCGAGCGGCGGGATTTGTATTGTACCGCCGCCGGCAAGGTGCTGTTGGCGGGCTTTGATCCGGCCCATTTGACGGCCTATCTGAAAGCAACGGCGCGACAGCAATTCACCGCCAGTACCATCACCTCGATCCGCGATCTCCGATCGGAATTGTCACGGATCAGAGAAGAAGGCATTGCCCGGACCCGCGACGAACGCATAGAAGGCGCCAGCGGTCTGGCCGCGCCGATCCATGGCAGTGGCGGCGATGTTATCGCCGCGCTGTTGATTGCGGGACCCTCCGACCGCATGGCCGTCAACGGAGACAAGAACGAACAATTGGTGAAGGAGGCGGCCGCCGCATGCACACGTTTAGCCGGCGGCGCACCCGCGCCAAGCCTACAGAATGGAACCTGACCCATGAGTGCAAATTTCACCCCGGAACAGCAGCAAATTAAAGACAGTGTCCTGAAACTGTGCCGCCAGTTCGACGACCAATACTGGCTGGACCGCGATACGGACGGTGTCTTTCCCGAAGAATTCTGCCGCGCCCTGGCCGATGAAGGCTGGGTCGGCATCGCCATGCCGGAGGAATACGGCGGTGCCGGATTGGGCATTTCCGAGGCCGCAGTCATGGTGCAGGCGATTACCGAGTCGGGCGCCGGCAATGCCGGTTTCGCCGCCGTGGCCATCGCTATCTTCGGCCTGAACCCGGTCGTCCAGTTCGGCACGGACGAACAAAAACGCAAATGGCTGCCGCCCATTATCAAGCGCGAGGACGTCGCCTGTTTCGCGGTGACGGAGCCCAACACGGGCCTGGATACCACCCGGCTGAAGACCCGTGCCGTGGACAAGGGCGATCATTATCTGGTCAATGGCGAAAAGATCTGGACCTCCACCGCCCTGGTCTCGAACAAGATGCTGTTGATCGCCCGGACCAAGGATATATCCGAGACCAAGAAACCCATCGACGGTCTGTCCCTGTTCTATACGGACCTGGATCGCGACCATGTGGAGATCCGTCCCATCGACAAAATGGGGCGCAAGTGCGTGGATTCCAATCAGGTTTTTTTCGATGATCTACCTATACCGAAGGAAAACCTGATCGGCGAGGAAGGCAAGGGCTTCCGCTATCTGCTGCACGGCCTGAATGCCGAGCGGATCCTCATCTCCGCCTCCATGGTCGGTTTGGGCCGCTGCGCCCTCGACAAGGCGGCGAATTATGCCAGGGAGCGGGTGGTGTTCGACCGGCCCATCGGCATGAACCAGGCCATTCAACACCCATTGGCAGAATCCTGGGCGGAGCTCGAGGCCGCCCATTTGATGGCGTTCCATGCCGCGGCCCTGTTCGATTCCGGTCAGGAGTGTGGTTTGCAGGCCAACGCGGGCAAGTATCTGGCGGCGGAAGCGGCCTTCAAGGCCTGCACCAACGCGGTCATGACCCATGGCGGCATGGGCTATGCCAAGGAATTTCACGTGGAGCGCTATTTGCGGGAAAGCCTGATCCATCGCCTGGCCCCGATCAGCCCGCAATTGATCCTCAGCTATTTGGCCGAAAAGGCCCTCGATTTACCGAAATCATACTGAACCGAAGGAGGAAGACAAAATGAGCCGAACCAGCAAGGCCTATATCGCGGGGATCTACGAACATCCCACGCGCAAGGCCGTGGACCAGACAATTCCCCAACTGCATGCGGAGTCCGCCATCGGCGCCCTGGCCGATGCCGGGCTGACCATGGCCGACGTGGACGGTTATTTCTGCGCCGGTGACGCGCCGGGCCTGGGCGGTATCTCCATGGCCGAATACATGGGCCTGGATTTGAAATACACCGACAGCACGGAGACGGGCGGTTCGTCCTATGTCATCCATGTGGGCCACGCCGTGAACGCCATCGCCATGGGCAAGTGTTCTGTGGCCTTGATCACCCTGGCCGGCCGGCCCCGGGCCGAAGGCGTCGCCACCCTGGGCGCGCGGGATTATGGCAGCGTCCTGCCGGAATTGGGCTTCGAGGCGCCCTATGGCCCCGTGGTCACGAACCAATACGGAATGGCCGCCATGCGTCATATGCATCAATACGGCACCACATCCGAGCAATTGGCCTGGATCAAGGTTGCCGCCTCCCACCATGCCCAGCACAACGAACTTGCCTTGTTGCAAAAAGTGGTCACGGTGGAGGACGTGGTCAATTCGCCGATGATCTCGGATCCTCTGCATCGCCTTGATTGCTGCGTCATTACCGATGGCGGCGGCGCGCTTGTGATCGTCAGTCCCGAGATTGCAAAAACCCTGGGTGACCGCTGCGTTAAGATCCTCGGCCATGGCGAACATATCAAGCATCTGAATGCCGGGCAGGTCGATATCACATACACCGGCGCGGTGAGGTCCGGGCCGATCGCGTTCGAGGAAGCGAACCTGACGCCTGGCGATATGGACTATGTCTCGATCTATGACAGTTTCACCATCACCGTGCTGGAAACCCTGGAAGACCTTGGTTTCTGCGAAAAAGGCGAAGGCGGAAAATTTGTTTCCGACGGCAATCTGATTTCCGGCGTCGGCAAGCTGCCCTTCAACACGGACGGCGGCGGGCTGTGCAACAACCATCCCACCAACCGGGGCGGCATCACCAAAGTAATCGAGGCGGCCCGCCAGCTCCGCGGCGAGGCGCATCCAAAAGTCCAGGTGCCCGATTGCACCCTGGCCCTGGCCCATGGCACGGGCGGCTCCATCGCCACCCGCATGGGCAGCTCAACCGTTATCATGGGGAGGAACGACGCATGACCGCATCCACCGAAACAAAAGAACGTAACTATCCCGCGCCAAGCGTGAATTTGGAGACCGAGGCCTATTGGGCGGCGGCCAACGAAGGCAAGTTGCTGATGAAGAAATGCAACGGCTGCGGCAAGACGCACTTTTTCCCCCGCGCCATCTGCCCCCATTGCCAAAGCAACGATACCGCCTGGTACGAGGCGTCCGGCAAGGGCGTGATCTACAGCTATTCCGTCATGCGGCGCGGCGACACACCTTATGCCATCGCCTACGTTACCGTGGACGAAGGTATCACCATGATGACCAATATCGTCGATTGCGACTATGACGCCCTGGCCGTTGGCCAGGCGGTCGAAGTGACCTTCCGGCAAAGCGACGGCGATCAGGCGATCCCGGTCTTCCGCCCCGTCTGACAGCAAGTTTGAAGAGAGGAAATATCATATGTCCGGTCTTTACTATGAAGAATTCGAGGTGGGCATGGAGTTCAAACATGCCCTGACCCGCACGGTGACGGAAATGGACAACATCATGTTCTGCGCCCTGACCCATAACCCGCAGCCCCTGCACCTGGATGCCGAATTCTCCAAGGACACCATGTATGGCAAGCAGTTGGTGAACAGCATCTTCACCCTGGGTTTGGTGATCGGCGTATCCGTGGGCGATACCACCCTGGGCACTACCCTGGGCAATCTGGGCATGACGGAAGTGCGCTTCCCCAACCCGGTATTTCACGGCGATACCCTGCGGTCCATGACCAGGATCAAGGATAAGCGGGAGAGCAAGTCGCGGCCGACCACGGGTATCGTGACCTTCGAGCATTTCGGCTACAACCAGCGTGACGAGGAAATCGCCTATTGCCTGCGCACCGGCCTGATGATGAAGAGGCCGGCATGATCGTCCGTTCCTGGCTGTTCGTGCCTGGCGACAGCGAGCGCAAACTGTCCAAGGGCGAGGGAAATGCGGCCGATGCCCTGATCCTGGATCTGGAGGATTCCGTCTCCGACGACCGCCAGGATATCGCCCGGGACATGGTGCGGGATTATCTGCAAGCCCGGCCTGATCGGTCGCAACAGCAACTATGGGTCCGGGTCAATCCCCTGGACACGGATCTGTCGTTGCCCGATCTGGCGGCGGTGATGCCCGGCGCCCCCGACGGCATCGTTTTGCCCAAGGTCTATTCGGCCGCAGACGTTAACACCATGGGCAACTATCTCTCCGCTCTGGAGGCCCGCGAGGGCTTGGATATAGGCGCGACCAAGATCCATTGCGTGGCCACGGAAACCGCCGCCTCGTTGCTGACCTTTCATACCTATCTGGATGGCGTCACGGACCGTCTGGTGGCCATGACCTGGGGCGGCGAGGATCTGGCGGCGGCCCTGGGCGCCTCCGATAACCGCAATCCGGCGACGGGTGATTATGACGATCCTTATTTGATGGCGAAATCCCTGTGCCTGTCCACGGCCCGGGCCATCGATGTGCAGCCCGTGGGCGTGGTTTTCGTGGATTTCCGCAATCTCGATGGACTGCGAGCGGAATGCCTGCGCGACCGCCGGGCCGGGTTTTTTGGCAAGATCGCCATTCATCCCGCCCAATCCGAGGTCATTAACGAGGCCTTCACGCCGTCCGAGGACGAGGTCGCCCATGCCCAAAAAGTGATCGATGTGTTTGAGCAGAACCCAGGTCTGGGCACGGTCGGCCTGGACGGAAAGATGCTGGACATGCCGCATCTGAAACAGGCCCGCAACATGATGGCCATCGTTGAACAGATCAAGGCGGGAAACAGCTAGGGTTGGGATAGAGACATGGGTACTTTGGACGGCATTCGCATTGTCGAATTGACCACGGTCATTCTGGGGCCTTGGGCGACGCAGATGATGGGCGATATGGGCGCCGACATCGTCAAGGTCGAAACCCCTGGCGGCGATACCACGCGCAATCTTGGTCCCCGCCGGAACGAGGGCATGGCGTCTCTCTATCTGGCCACCAACCGAAACAAACGCAGTGTCGTGCTGGATCTGACCCAGGAAGCCGGACGCGAGGCGTTGTTCAAGCTGGTCGGCACGGCGGACGTCTTTGTCCACAACATGCGTCCGAAAGTGGCCAGGAAGCTGGGCCTGGATTACGAGAAATTCGGCGCCGCCTATCCCGAGCTGATCTTTTGCGCCACCTATGGCTTCCGCAAGGACGGCCCGTTGGCCGATAGCCCGGCCTACGATGATATCATTCAGGCGGCCAGCGGCCTGGCGGATTTACAGACCGTCACGGCGAATGAGCCCCGCTTCGTGCCCACTATCATGGCGGACAAAACCACGGCCTTTAATGTCGTGGTGGCCATCCTCTCGGCCCTGGTCAATCGCGAGCGCGGCGGCGGCGGCCAGGCCATTGAAGTGCCCATGTTCGAGACCCTGGTCGATTACGTCATGGTGGAGCATCTTTATGGCGCCTGTTTCGAGCCGCCCATCGATCAAATGGGCTACGAGCGTTTGCTGAACACCGGACGGCGGCCCTATGCGACCAAAGACGGCTATCTGGCCGTGCTGCCCTATACGGATGCCAACTGGCAGACGTTGTTCAAGATCGCGGGCCGCGACGATCTGGCGGACGATCCGCGCTTTGCCGATATCGCCACCCGGATAAAGCACTCTCAGGAAGTCTACGATTTGCTGGGCGAGATCGTCGCCACGCGGACCACCGCCGACTGGCAGGAGGCGTTGAAGAACGCCAACATCCCGGTCATGGCGGTCAACACCAAGGAAATGCTGTTGGAGAACGAGCAGCTTCTGGCCAGCGGCTTTTGGCGCGAAGCCGACCATCCCACGGAAGGTAAATTGCGCATGACCGATCCGCCGATCCGGTTCTCCAAGACACCTTCCACTATTCGCAAACTGCAACCGCAATTGGGCGAACACAGCGCCGAAATCCTGGCCGAGGCGGGCTATTCCCCCGACGAGATCGAGGAACTGCTCGCCGCCAAGGTCAGCAAGCAACACGGCCGCGTCGACTGAAGAGATAGAAGCAAAAGGATACGGACATGAGCGATTTCAAGGATATTATATTCGAAACCGAAGACGGCGTCGCGACCCTGACCCTGAACCGGCCCGATGCCCTAAACGCCCTGACCTTCGACATGGTGTACGAAGTTCAGGATGCTCTGGCCCGGATCGAGGCGGATCATTCGATCCGCGCCTTGATCCTGACCGGCGCGGGCAGGGCCTTTTGCTCGGGCCAGGATCTGCGCAACCGCCCGCCGGCGGAGGGCGGGGACAAGGTGCAGGCGGTGATGGATTGCTATTTCCGCGCCATGGATGGCCTGCGCAAACTGCGCGTGCCGCTGATCGTGGCGGTCAATGGCACGGCGGCGGGCGCCGGCTTCTCCTTCGCGTTGACCGGCGATGTCATCATGGCGGCGCGCTCGGCCAAGTTTATCCAGGTTTTCAGCCGCATCGGCCTCATTCCCGACATGGGTTCCACCTATCTGCTGCCGAAAGTGGTGGGCCGGGCCCGGGCCTTGAAGATCATGATGACCAACGAACCGATCATGGCCGAGACCGCCCTTGAATGGGGCCTGATCAGCGATTGCGTGGCGGACGGGGATCTTATGGAGATGGCCCGCGAAATGGCCGCTAAATTGGCCAAAGGCCCGACCCGCGCCCTGGTCGCCACCCGCGCCATGGTCGACGAGGCCGAGGATAATGATTTCGAAACCCATGTGCGCCGCGAATTGGAGGAGCAGATGGTCATCGGCGCCACGGCGGACGCCCAGGAAGGCGTCGCCGCTTTTGTCGAAAAACGTCAGGCGGTCTTTACCGGCACCTAGAGCATGTTCATTTTAAACATGCTCGGATGCTTAAGTTTAGAGCAATTGAACCAATCACTTGGGTCGCGCCAAATACGTCTTGGGCGACTGCAATTCACACTACACGACACACCGTCATCCTCGGGCGTAGCGAAGCGGAGACCCGGGGATCCAGAGCCGCAAACACCTGAGTTTATTGCCCTGGATTGCCGGGTCGAGCCCGGCAATGACGTTAATGAGGCTGTTTGTCGTGTAGTATGGCTGCAATTAATTGAAAATTGCTCTTGAGGGGGCTCTTAACCCATGTTGGAGGGGAAGCTCTTGCAATCCGGCAGCTCGGGCATCCAGGCCTGGGCGCTGTCCGCCCAAATGCTCAAGTTCGGCTTGAACCACGAGGTGTCGTCAAAGCTGCCCACCTTGATGGAGACGATGTCCGGCTTGGAACGGATATTCAACAATACGGGCGAGCCGCAATTGGGACAGAAATTGATCTCCAGCTTGCCGCCGCTGTCGCCGGCATACTCATAGCCCTTCAATTCCCCGCTCACCGCCAGCCCGGCGCGGGGCACCAGGGCGATGGTCGATAGGGCACTGCCGCTGCTATGCTGGCAAATGGTGCAGTTGCAAACCATCATGGCGATGGGTTCCGCCGATAATTCATAACGTACGCTGCCGCACAAGCAGCCGCCGGTTCTTGTTTCCGTCATTGCAGTAACCTCCCGAAAAATACTGGTGATAATTCTAGTACCGATCGTGGCGACCGCAAAACAAATTGCCGGTACAATGGCCAGATAAATCAAAGGGAGTGGAACGGAAT
This sequence comes from Alphaproteobacteria bacterium, assembly GCA_029937535.1. Taxonomy (GTDB): domain Bacteria; phylum Pseudomonadota; class Alphaproteobacteria. Next base: position 385 of record JAPYPT010000126.1, on the reverse strand, counting down.
GATTAAAATTTGCGAAGTCGCCTACCGCCGGCCGGGTATGAGCGTGGAGGATTTTCAAGCCCATTGGCGGGGAACGCACGGCCCCATCGTGGCGCGTATTCCCGGCATCAGGCGTTATGTGCAATCCCACCCCAAGATTGCCGGTTATCGCAATGGCGAATTGATCTGCGATGGCCTTGCCGAGATTTGGGTCGATGACAAGGAAGCCCTGCGGGCCATGAGCCAGACGCCCGAGTTCGCCGCCGCCAAGCGGGATGAAGCCAATTTCATCGATGGCGACCGGTTGGTGGAGTTGCTGACCTCGGAATCCGTGATCAAGGACGGCGCGGTCCCGAAGAACGGCGTGAAGAGCATTTCATTGCTGACCTTCAAGACCGGCATGGAC
>JAPYPT010000125.1 GCA_029937535.1 Alphaproteobacteria bacterium | reverse complement strand
AGGTTGTGCTGCTGGACCGCTGGTCGGCGCCCGTGGGGGTGGAGCTGATGCAAAAACACGGCTGTACCTTCACCATGGGGGCGACGCCGTTTCTCAGCGACATCGTGGAAATGCCCAACGTCGGCAACTTCGATCTTTCCAAGCTGCGTACCTTCGCTTCCGCCGGCGCGCCCATCCCCCCCGCCCTGGTGCAAAAGGCGGCGGCGAATTTCTCCTTCAAGGTGCTGTCGGGCTGGGGCATGACCGAATGCGCCTGCGCCACCATCTGCGATCCAAGGGACCCGGATGAAAAAGTCTGGACCTCGGACGGCGCGCCCTTGCCCCATACGGAGGTCATGGTGCAGCGGCCCGACGGCAGTGCCGCCGATCCCGGCGAGGAAGGTTTGCTGAAGGTGCGCGGCGCGCCCATGTTCGTGGGTTATCTGAAAAAGCCGGAGCTGCACGGCACCGACGAGGCGGGCTGGTTCGACACCGGTGACCAGGCCTTCATGCATCCGGACGGCTATATCCGCATCACCGGCCGGGCCAAGGACATCATCATCCGGGGCGGCGAGAATATTCCCGTGGTCGAGGTGGAAGACATCCTCTACCGCCACGGGGCGGTGGCGGAAGTGGCCGTGGTCGGCATCCCCGACCACCGCATGGGCGAATTGGGCTGCGCCTTCGTCACCCTGCAACCCGGCGCCAGCCTGACCTTGGACGAGATGATCCGGTATCTGGACGACAACGGCACGGCCAAGCAATACTGGCCCGAGCATCTGGAAGTGATCGACGAGATGCCGCGCACCCCCAGCGGCAAAATTCAAAAATTCAAGCTGCGGGAAATAGCCGAAGCTTTCAGCCGGGAGACATCATGAACCAGGACCAGGCGGCCCTGCGGCAACAACAACAGCAACAACAGCGGGAAACCAAGGAAAATTGGGCCCTGCGGGCCGGACAGTGGAATGAACAGGCGGATCACCTGGCCAAACTGGCGCATGGCCTGAACAAGCCCCTGGTCGCGGCGGCGGGCGTTGCGAGGGGACATCACGTCCTCGATCTGGCCTCGGGCGTGGGCGAGCCGGCTTTGTCCATGTCCGAATTGGTGGGGCCAACGGGCAGCGTCACGGCGACGGACCTGGTGGCGGAAATGCTGGCGGGCGCCGAACGCCGGGCCGGCGATCAGGGCCTGAACAATATGCGTTTCCAGGTCACCCCCATGGAGGAGCTGCCGTTCGAGGATGACAGCTTCGACGCGGTGACCTGCCGGATCGGCTTGATGTACACTCCCTCGCCGGAGCGCGCGGCAAGCCAGGCGCGGCGGGTCTTGCGGCCCGGCGGGCGGGCGGCGTTCATGGTCTGGGGCCCCATGGCCGACAACAGCCAGTTCATCATCGTTGACCGGGTGCTACGGGAGGTCGCGGGCATCGACCCGCACGAAGGCGCCTTCACGCCGACCCGCCTGGGCGATGACGGCGCCCTGAACAGCGTGCTGGAAGCGGGTGGTTTCAGCGCCTGGGAGGAGCAGGCCTTGCGCTTCAGCCCCCGGATTCCGCTGGAGAGCAATTTTTGGCGGCCCCAACTGGCCCTGCGCATCGGCGGCCATCTCGCCGCCATGACGAAAGGCGAACGCCAACGCATCGATGATGCCATGCGTGAAGCCTACCGGGAGCTGGTGGATGGCGACCGCGTGCAAATACAGGTCCACGCCCGCATCGGCATCGGGACGGCCTAGGGTCGGAATTTCCGCTCTGTTGCCAGGCACCCGTATATTCAGAATTGCACCGTCTCATTTGGATTAATACAAATTGTGACTGTTTCATTTGGCCGTGATCACAAAAGTGTGATAGCCTTGTCATAACGTCGGTTTTGAGTGAGCCGGCGTGACCATGACGGCGCCAATTGAGATTGAAAACAGTCCGGCGGCGCCGTACGCGTCAGAATGTATCCGGGGGGTGCTTGTATGATTGTTTTTCCGGCTTTGCCGGTGCGAAATCAATGTGTCGGTATCGCCTACCATAAGCTGGCATTCACACCTGAAGAATGCCAAGAAATCATCAAGACAGCCAGTGAAGCGGCCTGGGAAGAAGGCTTGGTCGGCGGCCACGGCGGGCCCGGCGAGTTTATGAAAGTTCCAAAGGTCCGTAGCTGCCGTGAACAACGTCTCCCGGTACAGAACAATGGTTATCCCGTAAGCCGCATTGTCGCCGAGCTTTGCCAGGCAAACTCCGATGGTTGGAAGTTTGAGCTTTCGGGCCTGGTGGAGGACGACCTGCCGTGGATCATGCGTTACGACGCGGGCGGTGCCGGCCATTACGATTGGCATGTGGATCTGGGACAAGCCGCCAACGCCTCGCGGAAGCTGGCATTTTCCTTGCAATTATCCGATCCGAGTAGCTACGACGGCGGCGATTTGAGTTTCCATAACATGAATTTAGATCCGGCCATGGTTCGGCAAATTGGCATGATGACAATTTTTCCGACCTACTGGCTGCATCGCGTATCGCACGTTACCCGTGGCATTCGCTACGCCGTTGTTGGCTGGGTCCATGGTCCAAGCTTTCGCTAGAGTATTTCCCAATTGGAATCACTCCGCGATTCACCTTGGATCGGAACTAGGACGGCGAATTGAAAAGCAGGCCATGCTTCCTTATTTTGCTGAAAAATGGTATGTTTTGGGGTGATGAAATATTTAGCCCTTGTGCTAACCCTATTTGTTGCTGCGTGCGCTTCCGAAGCCGTGCCACCACTGGGAGCGGGGTTTTGTTTGGAAAATCCCTCGGTGGGCATTCCGGCACTTTGCGAAAGCATTCAGCAGATCGACTCCGGAGACTTCTGAGGAAGCAGAGCTATTCGTCTCCGAAAGCGCCGTGCCGACCCGCTCCGGCGGCGAAGCGGGCGGCGCCGCCCTGGGCCTCTGCCGCCTTGGCGGCCAGGGAAAGCTGCTTCTCGATCCGGATCGCCTCGTACAATTCCCGGCCCGACTGCTCGTAGGCTGATTGCCGATCGGTGCGCATGGCGATCTGCGGGAAGGCAGCAATTTGTTGGGCCAGTTCCAGGGCCGTTTCCCTAGTTTGCCCCAGGGGCCCCTTGCGCGTCGCCAGGCCCCATTCCAAGGCTTCGTCGGCGCCCACGCCCCGGCCGGTGATCAGCATATCCAGGGCCCGGGCCTGGCCGATCAGGCGCGGCAGGCGCACGGTGGTGCCATCGCTCATGGGCACGCCCCAGCGGCGGCAAAAGACGCCGAACACGCTGCTGTCATCGACAATGCGGATATCACACCACAGGGCGATACCCAGGCCGCCGGCCACGGCGTGCCCCGCCACCGCCGCGATCACCGGCTTCGACAGGGTCGGGTGCGTGGGCCCCTCGGTATCGCCGGCCCAGGCTACATAGTCCGCCGCGCCCGCCACCTGTTTTAAATCAGCGCCGGCGCAAAAGGCACCGTCAACGCCGCTCAGGACGGCAACCAGCTGGCCGTCATCGGCGTCAAAATCCCGCAGGGCGCGGCCCAGACCCCGGGCGGCGTCATTGTCCAGGGCGTTGCGGACTTCCGGCCGGTTGATGGTTACGGTGGTGACGGGGCCTTCACGCGCCACCAGAATCTTGCCGTCCGCATACTCGGTCATGGGTTTGTTCCTTCATCGTGACGTGGCGCGGGCCTGGCCAGGGCAAACATGATACCGGCGATGGCCAGGGCCAGATAGAGCAGGAAGCCGACCGCCATGGTTTCCATTGCCACGCCGCGGTCAATCAGCCAGCCCAGGAGGAAGGGCGACAGGGCCGAGGCGCCGACACTCATGGACATCACCATGGCGCGGATCGCGCCCAGGTGCAAAACGCCGTAAAATTCGGGCCAGGCGGCGCCCACCAGGGTTTGCCCGCCGCCGCTGGTCAGGCCCAGAAAAAAGGTCAGGGCAATGGCGGACAGGGGATGGCTGAAGAACACGATGGTCAGGCAGGCCAGGACCAGGGGGTAGAGATATATCGGCAGCAGCCGCCGCGCGCCGTAGTGGTCAATGAGGGGGCCAAAGGCCAGGTTGGCGCCGATTGCGCCCACCGTGTAGGCCACGAAGGCGGAGGCCAGCCAGGCCAGGGTCCAGCCCTTGGCGGCGGCCAGATGGGCCTGGTGGAAGAATAACCCGGTGGAGATAAAGGACGGCGCCGTAATGGCAAAGCACAACAGATAGAAGCGCGGATCGCCCAGCACTTCGGCGCGGGTCCATTGCCGCCGCCGGGACGGAATGGCGCCGCCGGGGCCTTCGAGATTGGCGGTTTGGGCCAGGAAGAAGTGATGCCGCGCGCCATGGCCCCGCAGCAGCCACAGCAACAGCGGGATCAGGAACAGAGCCATGGCAATGGCAACGGCGGCCCAGGCCATGCGCCAGCCGAACTGGCCGCTCAGCCAGACTGCCAATGCGGGAAAGACCGCCACGCCCAAGGGAAAGCCGAGAATGGCGACGGAAACGGCGCGGCCGCGCTCGGCCTCGAAATACCGTCCCATGGAGGTCATGGCGGTATGGCTCATCAGGCCCTGGCCGCTGAGGCGTAGGGCGAACAAGGCCGGCGCCAGGGCCCAGGCGGCGGGAAGCACCGACATAAAGGCGCAGGCCCCGATCAGCGCCAAGACCACGCCCACGGTCACCCAGCGCAGGTCGAACCGGTCAATCAGCTTGCCGGCCCAGATCAGACAGACGCCGCTGGCGGCGGTGCCGATGGCGTAATAGCCGCCAAAATCTCCATGGCTCAGATTGAACTCAGCCCGGATGTCAGGCCCGAACACGGCAATAAAAAAGGTCTGTCCGAAGGCGGAAAAAAAGGCGACCAGAATGCCGAAGCTCAGAAACCGCCGGTTTTTGTAAACGAATTGAAAATACTGCATTTAAAGTTCAACGCCGCCCGCCGCCGGCGCAATTTATACAAACCGCCACGGCCGGATCCAGGTTCAGACGGGCCGGCGCAATCTCCTCGTCACAACGAACGCAATAGCCAAAATCGTTGGTCTTCAGGCGTGCCAGGGCAGCCTCGATCCGCTGCAATTCGGCGCTCCGCCGGCGTTCGGATTCCTGAGCCATGGCCTGGTCCCGCATGGCGTCCATGCGGGAGAGGCGGCCGACCTTGCTTTGATCCAATTCCACCGGCTTGCGGCTGTCGCGGGCGCTTGCCGATAACGCCCGCAGCTCTTCCCGCCGCGCCTCCAGGCGCGCCGACAATGCGGTGATGTCGCGGCCCTGTTCCCCCTTGTCCATACCTATTTCATAGCAGCCCGGAGAGGCCCTGCCCAGTCATGGAAGTCCAAGAACCGGTCGATCAACGTAAGCCCATATCAATTTCCGCGATTGAGAATTGTAAACATATTATGTTGAAACTTAAGAAATTCTAATATTTGTAAGCGGCGGCAACAAAAAAGAGCCGTTCGTTGCATTAATGTTTCTTTTTATAAGAATTTATCCAATAATTTACCATTTTTTGGTGCATTCTTTATTGCATATTTTAGATGCGCAACTATGTTGCCGCCAGCGTCCATTGTTGCGAAATAAACGTATGGATGCGGGGACATTTTTTGGGGAAAAAATGATGAACCAGGCAGCCGGCGACGGATCGATTGGCGCAGGCTATCGTCACGAACAATCCCGGCAATTCGCGGATCATATGCTGGCGTTGCCGCGGCAGGACTTCCGCCCGCAACGGCAGGCTTTTGAGCCATTGGAAATTCCGAAACTTTTGCCGCGCATTATCATTCGCGCCCGCGAAGCCAATGGTGAATACCGCTACCGTCTTTTAGGGACTGAACTGCAATCCTACATGGGTCACGATCCGACGGGAAAATTGGTCACGGTCGGTGTCGGAGAACGGGCCGCCGGTCCTATTCAGGAAACCATGAATAGAATGATGGACCATCCCTGCGGGTTGCGGTGCGTTACCACTTTTATCGATGGCAAGGGCCGGACGGCATTGTTGGAATATGTCTCCTTCCCCTTGTCCGGTGCCTCCCCGGCGCAACAAATATCTCACGTGGCCATTCTCGAGCGCGACGCAGATATGAACCCGACGGAAGCCACCGAGGCGCAACGACTGCATGAGATCGAGGGCATTGACCTGGGCGCCGGGGTGGCTGATTTTTCCGGAATTACCTGGTAACCGGGCTACTCCAGGACGCGCACGGGCTTACCGTTCAGCCAGGCGGCGATATCCTCCACGGTTTCCTGGTGAAACTGGATCAGATTTTCTTCCGTCACATAGGCCATGTGCGGCGAGATGATCGTGTTTTCCAGGCTCAGGAACGGATGATCCCTGGGCAGCGGTTCCTGGTCAAAAACATCCAGGGCGGCGCCCGCAATACGGCCTTCGCGCAAAATGTCGAGCAAGGCGCCCTCATCCACGATGGGGCCGCGCGAGGTATTGACGAAGAAGGACTCCCGCTTCATCAGGGCCAGGTCAGCGGCGCCGATCAGGCCGCGGGTGCGCTTGGAGAGGATTAAATGGATCGAAATAATATCGGAATCGCTGAATAATTCCGCTTTCGAAACCAATTCAGCGCCGCATTCCCGGGCCCGCTCAGGCGTTAGGTTTTGGCTCCAGGCGATGACCCGCATGTTGAAAAAATTCGCGATTGCCGCCGTGCGCGCACCCAGCCGGCCAAGACCGACCAAACCCAGAGTGCGCCCGGCCAAGTTCCAACCCACGCTGGTCTGCCACTTGCCCGCCCGCGTCGCCCGGTCTTCCTGGGGTATCTGGCGCACCACGGCCTGGATCAGGGCCCAGATCATCTCCTCCGTGGCGGCGGAGGAACCACCCGTGCCGCATACCGTAACGCCATGCTCCGCCGCCGCCGCCATATCGAAAGCGCCGTTGCGCATGCCCGTGGTGACCAATAGTTTCAGATTGGGCAGCTTTTCGAACAAGGCGCGGGGAAACGGCGTGCGTTCGCGCATGGCGGCCAGAATTTCAAACGGCTCCAGGCGCGCCGCCACCGCATCCAGGTCCGCCAGATTATCGTCGAACACGGTGATCTCCACATCGCCCGGCAGACTGGACCAGTCCGCCAGATCCAGGGCCACCCGTTGATAGTCATCCAAGATCGCCAGTTTGCGCGTCACGTTCAGGCCTCCTTCGGTTCCGCCCGGTATTTTTGCGAGCTCGGGATCAACAACAGGTTTGCGAATGTCTTCATGAAGCTGTCGTCCCGTTGGTCGGCCAAATCGGAAGCGATCGGCCACAGGGCATAGAGTGCCTTGCCGGCCACGGTTTGGCCATAGAACCAATCGTTCATTTGCCGGCCCGTGTTATGGCCTGGCTGGGCGCTGGCGGCTTCCCGGTAATAGGCTTTCAGATCCTCGACGGCATATTTCAGTCTTTGCGCCAGGCTCAAATCGTTATTGGCATTGTCCGGTACCTGGCCATCCAGAAAGGCGCAGACGAAATCGCTGATCTCGTTGATCGCCATGCCGCTCAGCCCCATGGTGGTGCGGCCGCGTTCCCGCAGGGCGATGTCGTACCAGGTGGACAGACCACCGATCTCCGCCGCCATGGCCGCCTTGAAGCCGCCGCCCGCCGCCATATCCACGGGCGGGGCTGGCAGGCTGATGGGACAAAACCAGCCTTCGCCGTCCCCTGCCGCCGCATCGGCGGGGGCGTCGTCGGGAAAGTCCTCGATCAGGACCGGGCCGTCGTCGCGGTCGAGCAAGGACAGAGCGGCGCGCAATACCTTGGTTTGAAATTCCGGATCGTTGGGCGCGCCCATGGGCCGGCCCAGCTCGAACGGTACAAACAGGGCACGCGGCGGCTTGGTGTTTTCGGTCTGTGGCCGGATCAGGCTGATCTGTGTCGTCGCCAGGCCGTCTTCTTCCAGGAAATGTGCCAGCCCGCCCACGGCGCGCGTACACAAGGGTCAAACGGGAAGCAGAAAGACCGTATCGACACCGTCAGCCTTTAAATGCCCCGCCATGACGTGCGCGGCATCTTCCATTTGCATGGGATCGGTGGAACCCATGAAGGCATAGTGATAGGTGGCGACGGAGCCGATCTCACCGCGCGCCGCCATTTCATGCAGGCGGTCGCGGGGCAGCACCACGTTCAAATCCTGCTCAAAACCGGAGCGGTCGAAATTGGTCGAGATATGACCCATCACCAGATCCCCATCGGGCGTATCGTCGGCGATCACCCGGTAATCGCCGGTCCCGATCAAAAATGGATTGTCGTCCCGGTGCTGCAGGGCGGCGGTGGATACCATGGCCACCCGCCGCCCGCTCAACGGCCCCCCGGTGATCCAGGGCCGGGTGGTAAATTCCGGGCAGGGTATGGTGCCCAGATGCGAGCGTTCCGGCTCGTCAAGATCCGCTATTCGTACCATTACTAAACCTATCTCCTCGCATTACGTGGACGGCGCAAAATTTACCGCGCACTTTAGATTAAAGTCATGCCGGCCTTCATCAACATTCCGTCACATCCCCGCCCAGGGCGCCACGGGCCCGCAGATCGGCAATCCCGGCGTCGTCATAGCCCGCCTCGGCCAGAATTTCCAATGTGTGTTCGCCATGTTCGGGCGCCGGCAGGGGGGCTTGCTTTGGCGAACCTTCAACCCAAATGGGGCTATCGATAACATAGTCCGCACCCAGTCCCGGCGCCCCGCCCGGCACCACGGCGCCGGAGGCAATGGCCTGTTCGTTGCCCAAAATATCCTCGGTCTTGGAGACGATGCCCACGGTCACGCGGTTTTTTCTGAAGGCCACGCGCCAATGTTCCAAATCCTGGGCGGCGAAAATGTCATCCAGGATGGCGATCAGGGCCACGGCATTTTTCTGCCGGGTCTCTTGTGTGAGAAAGCGCGGATCCTCGGCCAAATCGGGGCGGCCGATGGCAGTGGGAACGCGGGCCCACTCCTTGGCTTCGTTGGCGGCGGTCAGGATGAACCAGCGTCCGTCCTTGCAGCGGTAATGGTTCGACAAGGCATTGGCCGCCCGTTCCCGGCGCGGCCGTTGCGGCACGGAGGCCCCGCACAGGGCGGCTTGCGCCATATAGGCGTTCGACCAATAGCCGTTGGCCAGGAGCGAGGAATGCACCATGCCGCCCTTGCCCGTGCGCTGCCGCCGCAACAGCGCCAGCAAAATGGCCGACAGCAGGGCCAGACCGGTGGGATGATCGCCCATGCCGGGCATGGAGCGGGCGGGATCGCCGTCCGGGTCGGGACGCACCAGATCCATCAGGCCGCTGCGGGCCCAATAGGCCGTGGTGTCGAAACCGGTCTGCCCGGCCTCCGGCCCCCTCTCGCCGTAAGCGGACATGGAACCGTAGATCAGGCCCGGGTTCAGCGGCGCCAGGTCTTCATAACGCAGGCCAAGCTTTTCCCGCACTTGCGGCATATAGTTGGTCACCAGGACATCCGACTCCCGCACCAGACCATGCAGAACCTCGCGCCCGGCTTCCGTCGCCAGATCCAGGCAGAGGCCCCGCTTGGAGCGGTTATCGACCAGCAGATGATAGGGTTCCGCCGCTTCCGGCATGCCGGCCAGCGTGGACAGATGGCGATAGCCGTCGCCGGCGGGGGGTTCCACCTTGATCACCTGGGCGCCGAAATCGGCCAGCACCGTGGTCGCCACCGGCCCGGCGATAAAGCTGGCCACGTCCAACACCTTGATGCCCGCGAGGATCATGGCATCGTCGTTCATCTGGCACTCCCTCCAACGCTACAATTGATTTTGTTGCCGCACTGATAGCATCAATAAGCGGCGCCTGGAAATGGCCGTCCTTGCGCCTTGACGGCGGCGGGCATCATTGGCAGCATGGTTGTTTGGCTTATTGGGGTGGGCGGATGAAAGCCGTGGCGCTGTCCAAGAGACGGAAGTCCAAGGCGCGGGCAACCGATGGAAAGAGCAAACCAGGCCGCAATCCCGGCATGGCGCTGGACCTGGACTGGGTGCAATCATTGCGGGTTAACCGCAGCGCCGTGGAGCGCCGCGCCGCCACCATTCCCACCCGCCGTTCCGTGAAAAAGCAATGGCAGGCGGCCTGGTTGCTGAAAGCCATCTCCTGCATCGATCTGACCACCCTGGCGGGCGATGACACGCCAGGCCGGGTGCGCCGCCTGTGCGCCAAGGGGCGGCGGCCCGTGCGGGCGGATATTCTGGCGGCCTTGGGCGCCGGCGATCTCGATCTGAGGGTGGGTGCGATCTGCGTCTATCACGAAATGGTGGCGCCGGCGGTTGCCGCCCTGGCCGGATCCGGCATCCCCGTGGCCGCCGTATCGACGGGCTTTCCCGCCGGTCTGACGCCGCTGGAAACCCGGCTGCGGGAAATCGAGCTGTCCGTGGCCGCGGGCGCCGCTGAAATCGATATCGTGATATCCCGCCGTCATGTCCTGTGCGGCGATTGGCAGGCGCTGTATGACGAGGTGGTCGGCTATCGCCAGGCCTGCGGCGACGCCCATTTGAAGACGATTTTGGCCACGGGGGAGTTGGGCACCCTGCGCAACGTGGCCCGCGCCTCATTGGTCTGCATGCAAGCGGGCGCCGATTTCATCAAGACCTCGACGGGCAAGGAACCCGTCAATGCCACGCTGCCCGTCAGTCTGGTCATGGTCCGCATGATCCGCGCCTATGGCGAACAGACCGGCTGCCAGATCGGTTTCAAGCCGGCGGGCGGCATTTCCACCGCCAGGGACGCCTTGAGCTATCAATTCCTGATGCGCGAGGAGCTGGGCACGGACTGGCTTTCGCCTGGGCTGTTCCGCTTTGGCGCCTCGTCGTTGCTCGGCGATATAGAGCGGCAGTTGGAGCACAATGTCACCGGCCGCTATTCAGCCGCCAACCGCCATCCAGCGGGATAGAATCATGAACGTACCGGAAATTTATGAAAGCATGGAGTACGGTCCGGCGTTGGAAAGCGCCGATGTGGTCAGGCAATGGCTTGATGACCACAGGGACGGTTTTGACCATTTCATCAACGGCGCCTGGTGCCCGCCGAATTTCGGCAGCCGGTTTGCCACCCGCAATCCGGCGACGGGCGAGGTATTGGGACAGGTCGCGAAGGGCGACAGCGCGGATGTGATCGGCGCCGTCTCGGCGGCCCATAAGGCGCAGCCGCGGTGGGCGAAACTGGGCGGACCGGGCCGGGCGCGCTACCTCTATGCCATTGCCCGGCTGTTACAGAAACATGCCCGGCACCTGGCGGTGCTGGAAACCATGGACAATGGCAAGCCGATCCGGGAAAGCCGGGATGTGGACCTGCCGCTGGCCGTGCGGCATTTCTATCATCATGCCGGCTGGGCCCAATTGATGCCCCAGGAGTTGCCCGGTTACGAGCCCCTGGGCGTCGCCGGTCAGATCATCCCCTGGAACTTCCCGCTGTTGATGTTGGCCTGGAAGCTGGCGCCGGCCTTGGCCATGGGCAATACGGTGGTGTTGAAACCGGCGGAATACACCCCCCTGACCGCCCTGCGGTTCGCCGGCATTTGCCAGGAGGCGGGCCTGCCGCCCGGCGTCGTCAATATTGTCACGGGCGACGGCGCCACGGGCGCGGCGCTGACCCGCCAGGTGGCTGTCGACAAGGTCGCCTTCACCGGCTCGACCGAGGTGGGCCGGGAAATCCGCCGGGAGACCGCCGGCAGCGGCAAGAAACTGACCCTGGAATTGGGCGGCAAGGGTCCGTTCCTGGTGTTTGACGACGCCGATCAGGACGGCGCGGTGGAGGGCCTGGTGGACGCCATCTGGTTCAACCAGGGCCAGGTCTGCTGCGCCGGTTCCCGCCTGTTGGTGCAGGAAAATATCCATGACGGCTTTATCGCCAAGGTCAAGGCGCGCATGGCCGGCCTGCGCGTCGGCGACCCCTTGGATAAGGCCGTGGACATGGGCGCCATCATCGATCCGGTGCAGCGCGACCGCATCGAGAGCCTGGTGCAAGCCGGCGTGGCCGAGGGCGCCACGCTTTGGCGGCCCGAGGGCGCAATGTCCGACAGCCTGCCGAAAGACGGCTGTTTCTATCCGCCGACATTGTTGTTGGACGTGGAGACGGCCAACGTTGTCGCGCGCGAGGAAATATTCGGGCCCGTGTTGAGCGTGATGAGCTTCCGCACGCCCGATGAAGCGGTCGCCCTGGCCAACAACAGCCGCTATGGCCTGGCCGCCTCGGTCTGGTCGGAAAACCTCAATCTGGCCATGGACGTGGCGCCGAAGCTGCGGTGCGGAGTGGTCTGGATCAATTCCTCGAACCTGTTCGACGCCGCCGCCGGTTTCGGCGGCTATCGGGAATCCGGCTTTGGCCGGGAAGGCGGACGGGAAGGCTTGTATGAATATATAAAACCGGTCCATGAAAAATCCTTCAAACCGGTGCGGACCCTGCCCATGCCCGACACGCCGCCCGAGCCGATGGGCGACGGAGAGGGCGTTGACCGGACGGCGAAGCTGTATATCGGCGGCAAGCAGACCCGGCCCGACAGCGGCTACAGCCAGCCGATATTCTCGGTCAAGGGCAAGCTGGTGGCCCATGTGGGCGTCGGCAACCGCAAGGACATCCGCAACGCGGTCGCTGCGGCGGCGAAGGCCTCCCACTGGGCCGGGATGGCGGGCCACGCCAGGGCGCAGGTGCTCTATTTCATGGCGGAAAATCTCGACGCCCGCGCCAACGAATTCAAGGCCCGTATCCGCGCCCTGACCGGGGCCAAGGCCGGGCTGGCGAAACGCGAGGTGGAGGCATCCATCAGCCGCCTGTTCACCTATGCCGCCTGGGCCGACAAGCATGATGGCGCGGTGCACGATGTGCCCCTGCGCGGCGTGGTCATGGCCATGCACGAACCCGTGGGCGTGCTGGGCCTGATCTGCCCCGAACCGCTTCCCCTGCTGGGCCTTGTTTCACTGCTGGCGCCGGCGATTGCCATGGGCAACCGGGTGGTCATCGTGCCATCCTATCCCCTGGCCCTGCTGGCCACGGATTTCTATCAGGTGCTCGATACTTCCGATGTTCCGGGCGGCGTGGTCAACATCGTCACGGGCGACGGCGACGATCTGGCCCAGGTATTGGCCGAACATGATGAGGTCGATGGTGTTTGGTACCACGGCTCGGACCAGGGCAGCCGCGCGGTCGAGGCGGCCTCGATCGGCAATTTGAAGCGGACCTGGGTCAACAACGGCTTGGAGCGGGATTGGTTCAAAGTGGAACAGGGCGAAGGCCGGGAATTCCTGCGCCAGGCGACAAATGTGAAGAATGTTTGGACGCCATACGGAGATTGATTGAAGACCGGGAAACCATCGGCCCGGACGAAATTCAAACCGATGATCGAATAGGGAAACTGGAGGCAATATGAAAAAGCTACTTACCACGATCGGCGCCGGCGCAATTATACTGGCCGCCGGAGCGGCCCTGGCGGCGGACAAGATGCCCGCCGTCATCTTCGACATGGGCGGCAAGTTCGACAAATCCTTCAACCAGGGGGTCTATAACGGGGTCGAGAAATTCCGCAAGGAAACCGGCATGAAGTACCGGGAATTCGAGGTCAAGAATCCGACCCAACGGGAACAGGCCGTGCGGAAGATGGCCCAGCGCGGCTCCGACCCCGTGCTCGGTGTCGGCTTTGCCCAGGCCTCGGCCATTGAAAAGGGCGCCAAGGCATTTCCGAAAACCCGTTTCGCCATTATCGACATGGTGGTGATGCTCCCCAACGTACAATCCATCGTCTTCAAGGAGCAGGAAGGCTCCTTCCTGGTCGGTATTCTGGCCGCGATGGCCTCGAAAACCGGCAAGGTCGGGTTTGTCGGCGGCATGGATATCCCACTGATCCGGCGCTTTGAATGCGGCTTTTACCATGGCGTCAAGCATGCCAATTCATCCGCCACCGTCTACGCCAACATGACTGGCACCACGCCCTCGGCCTGGAACGATCCCACCAAGGGCGCGGAATTGGCCAAGAGCCAGTTCGACCGGGGCGCCGACGTGGTCTTCGCGGCCGCGGGCGGCACGGGCATTGGCGTCTATCAGGCGGCCAAGGACAATGGCAAATACGCCATCGGCGTGGACAGCAACCAGAACTACCTGCATCCGGGCACGATGCTGACCTCCATGCTGAAGCGGGTCGACGTGGCGGCTTACAATGTCTTTAAGAGCGCCAATGACGGCTCCTGGAAATCCGGCATTCAAGTGCTGGGCTTGAAAGAGGGCGGTATCGATTGGGCCCTGGACGAGCATAACAAACATCTGATCACGTCCGCCATGAAGGCAGCGGTGGAAGCGGCCAAGGCCGACATCATCGCCGGCAAGATCAATGTGCATGATTACATGTCAAATAATAAGTGTCCGAAATAAGGTCGAACCGATGCCGGGGGTTGGTCTAAGTGACCGCCCCCGGCGCGCCGGCCCCAAAACCGGCGCCAAGACCGGCACTGGAGTTGCGCGGCATCAATAAACATTTCGGCCCGGTGCATGCCAACCGGGATGTGAACTTGTCCGTGCCCGCCGGCACCATTCACGGCATCGTCGGCGAGAACGGCGCCGGCAAGTCCACCTTGATGAGCATACTGTACGGCTTTTACCAGGCCGACAGCGGCGAGATCGAAATTGCCGGCGAACCGGTCCGCATCCATGGACCCGAGGACGCCCTGGCCGCCGGCATCGGCATGGTGCATCAGCATTTCATGCTGGTGGATAATTTTACGGTGCTGGAAAATATCCTGCTGGGCGCGGAGGGTGGCGCCCTGCTGGCCAGCGGCCTGGCGGCGGCACGGGCCGAAGTCGCGCGGCTGGAAACCGAATACGGCCTGGAGGTTGACCCCGAGGCGGAGGTTGGCGAACTGGCGGTGGGCCTGCGCCAGCGGGTTGAGTTGTTGAAGGCGCTGTACCGTGGCGCCAATATTCTGATTCTGGATGAGCCCACGGGCGTGCTGACGCCGCAGGAGGCCGCCCGCCTGTTCGAAATTCTGCGCGCCATGCGGGACCGGGGCGTGACGGTGATCTTGATAACCCACAAGCTGCAGGAGATCATGGCCATCACCGACAATGTATCGGTGATGCGGGCGGG
>JAPYPT010000124.1 GCA_029937535.1 Alphaproteobacteria bacterium | reverse complement strand
GTGCCGTCCAGCTTGGTCATGGCCAGACCCGTGACATTGCAAACAGCCGAGAAAACCTCCACCTGGCGCAGGGCATTTTGTCCCGTCGTGGCATCCAGCACCAACAGACAATCATGGGGCGCGTCCTCATCCAATTTCCCTAGCACGCGGACCACTTTCGCCAGTTCGTCCATGAGGTCGGATTTGTTCTGCAGGCGCCCGGCGGTGTCCACCAAAAGCACATCCGCATCCTGCTCCTGGGCCTGTTTCAAACCTTCGTAGGCTACCGCCGCCGGGTCCGAGCCCACGTCGCGGCGCACCACCGCCGCGCCCGTTCTATCGCCCCAAATTTGCAATTGATCAATGGCCGCGGCGCGAAATGTATCGGCTGCCGCCAGAACAACGGATTTGCCGTCCGCGGCCAGATTATGGGCAATTTTGCCGATGGTTGTCGTCTTCCCGGTACCGTTGACGCCGACCACCAGAATCACATGCGGGCGGTGGGCGCCATCAATACGTAGCGGCAGGGCCACCGGCGCCAGGATATCCGTTACCACGTCGGCCAGGGCCGCCTTGATCTCGTCCTCGCTGATTTCCTTGTCGAAGCGGTCCGCCGCCAGCCTGCCGCTAACCCGGGCGGCGACGGCGGGGCCCAGATCGGCGGCAATCAGCAGATCCTCCAACTCCTCCAACGCCGCACGATCCAGCTTGCGCTTCGTGAAGACCGCCGTCAGGGAGGTGCTGAAACTGCCGGCGGTGCGGCTGAGCGAGGTTTTCAGGCGGGAAAACAGTCCCGGTTTTTCCTCGCTCATACGGCCAGCTGTCCGATCAGGCGATCCGGGGTGGCGGCCACGATCCGTACATCGACAATGCCGTTGGCGGGCGCCGTCGCCGCGGGCTGGTCGAGTTCGATCAACGCGAACTGCTCGCTGCGTCCGACGCCGGGGCGCTCCAGCAACATGCGCAGATCGGCGCCAACTTGGCCGGCTAGAAATCCGTTCAAAGACGCAGTGCCTTTTTCCCGCAACAAGGCGGCGCGGCGGCGGCGTTCGGGCCCCGGCACTTGCGGCATGCGCGCGGCGGGAGTGCCGGGCCGCTCTGAATAGGGAAAGACATGCAAATAGGTCAGGCCGCAATCATCGATCAAGGCCAGGGAATTTTGGAACTGGGCTTCCGTCTCGGTCGGAAAACCGGCGATCAAATCAGCGCCGAACACCATATCGGGCCGGCCCGCCCGCAGCCGTTGGCACAATTCCACCGCCTGGGCCCGGTCATGACGCCGCGCCATGCGCTTGAGGATCAGATCATCGCCCGATTGCAGGCTGAGATGCAGGTGCGGCATCAGCCGTTCCTCATGCAACAATAATTGTTCCAGGTCCGGATCAATTTCCACGGCGTCCAGAGATGACAGGCGCAGACGCTTCAATTCCGGTACCTCCGCCAACAAACGGCGCAGTAATCGCCCCAAAGTGGGCCGATCAGGCAGGTCGTTGCCATAGGCGGTGATATCGACGCCGGTCAGAACCACCTCGCCATAGCCGTTATCGACCAGAATCTGGATTTGCCGCACGATGTCGGCGATGGCTACGGAGCGGGAGGGGCCGCGGGCAAAGGGGATAATGCAGAATGTACAGCGGTGGTCGCAGCCCTGTTGCACTTGCACGAAGGCCCGGGTACGGCCGTCAAATCCGGGCACCAGATGGCCGGCCAGTTGCCGTACCGACATGATGTCATCAACCAGGATCTTGCCGTCCAAGGGGGCGACAAAATTCTCGCCCCGCAGTTTTTCCCGATTGCCCAGAACCCGGTCCACTTCCGCCATGGCGGCGAAGGTTTCCGGCTCCAACTGCGCGGCACATCCGGTGACCACGATTTCCGCGCCGGGCCGTTGACGCCGGGCCTTGCGGATGGCTTGGCGGGCCTGACGCACGGCCTCGCCGGTAACGGCGCAGGTATTGATAATGACGGCATCCCCCAGCCCGGCGCGCCGGGCCTGATCGCGCATCACCTGGGCCTCGTAGGCATTCAGGCGGCAGCCGAAATTGATCACTTCCAGCTCGTTCGTGCCCCTCTTCATGCCGCCGACCGCGCCGCTTGGCCCATGAGGCTTTCATCCAAAACGCCGGCATAGGCCGTGGCCACGCCGCCGCTCATCAAGACATGGCCATCGCCGGCGCGCCATTCGATGATCAACTCGCCGCCATCCAGCTCCAAATGCGCGCGGCGGGCGCACAGACCCCGGCGGTGAGACGCGACCAGGGCCGCACAGGCGCCCGAGCCGCAGGCCAGGGTCAAGCCGGCGCCGCGTTCCCAGACCCGAAGGCGTAATCGGTCCGGGCCCAGGATCTGAACGAAACCGATATTGGCCCGTTCCGGGAACAATTCGTGGTTTTCAAGCACCGGTCCGGCCTTGGGAATATCGATCGCGGTCAGGTCATCGACAAAAAACACGGCATGGGGATTGCCCATGCCCACGGCGCAGGGGCCGCTCAGGCCTGCTCCCTGATCGGGTTGATAAGACAGCTCCAATTTTAGGCTATCCATCTCACCGGCGAGGGGGATATCGCGCCAATCCAAATATGCCGGTCCCATATCGATCTCGATCAAGCCGTCGCCCGCCAAACGGCCGGCAAGCAGGCCGGCGCGGGTCTCGATCAGCACCTCACCCTGGCCGCTTTCGGCAAACAGCAGGCTGGCCACACAGCGGGTGCCGTTGCCGCAGGCTTGCGCCTCGCTGCCGTCGGGATTGTGGATGCGCATGAAAACGTCACCCCGTTCGGACGGCTCCAACGAGAGCACCTGGTCACAGCCAACGCCCATTTGCCGGTCCGCCAGGGCGCGGGCCAGGGCCTCGTCCACGCGCACGTCGGCGAGGCGCAAATCGAGCACCACAAAGTCGTTGCCCGCGCCATGCATCTTCAAGAATGGCTGCCCAGATGCTGTCATCATAGGCCGCATATAGGCAATTCCCAGGCTCAGGTCCAGAGCCTTGCCGTTAGCATATTAGCGATTTGTTAAAACGATTAGCGGATATTTGTCCGGGTCAGGGGAATTGACGGTCAATGAGGTTCGTTCATTGATTTTTGTGGGTTAATGGGTATCTCGAAATTGCGTATCAATGGGGCACGGTAGGGCTCAACCAGCTATCCCATGCGTATTTTTGTGGCCAGGCGCCAGAGTATCGAGTTTGCATAATGGCCATGAAAATTGACGCTAGCGCGTATCCACTTGAGCAGGCGCCCGATGAATTGCGGGCCTTGGCAGCTCATTGGCAAGACCTTTGCAGGGGGCGGCGTTATCCTAACCGCCGCGATATCGACCCGGCGGCACTGCGGGACTATTTGGGATGGCTCAATATTCTCGAGGTTCGCGAAAACCCCGTTGATTATGTCTACCGCCTGTTCGGCAGCGCCTTGACGGAATATCTTGGCAAGGATTTGACCGGCAGAAGCGTTCTTGAGTTGCCCTCGCCGGCACTCGGGCAATGTTTTTTCGATCAGATTGAAGATACCATACGGGCGGGCGCGCCATCCTGCTTCCGCACCGTGCTCGGTTACGACGAACTGCCCCGGCAGTCAGGCTCACACCGGCTGATATTGCCCTTGGCGACCGACGGCGCACAAATCGACGGAATTCTTAGCTACACAAAGGTCGATGACGCCCCGTCGGATTTCTGGTCACGAATGCCATGCTGACAATTAGGCCCGGCTAGAGCAATTTTCAATTTATCGGCTTCGGCCAAGGCATATTTGGTGCGACCCAAGTGATTGGTTCAATTGCTCTTTTCTTAAGAGTCCGAGCATGTTTAAAGTGAACATGCTCTAGCGCGCGGACCGGATCGCCGCCCAGACCCGTTGCGGCGTTGCCGGCATATCGATGTGGCGGATACCAAAATCACGCAAGGCATCCACCAAGGCGTTGATCACCGCCGGTGGCGATCCCGCCGCGCCGGCCTCGCCACAGCCCTTGATACCCAGCAAATTCTGCGGGCTGGGCGTGACCTGGGCTGAAAAATTCAGAGCGGGCAGATCGTCCGCCCTGGGCAGGCAGTAATCCATGAACGACCCTGCCACGAGCTGGCCCGCATCGTCATAGGCGGTATGCTCCATCAGGGCCTGGCCGATGCCCTGGGCCAGGCCGCCCTGCACCTGACCCGCCAGCAGCAGCGGATTTACCACCACACCGAAATCATGCAGGCAGTTGTAGGCCGCCAGTTCCACGGTCCCTGTGTCCGGGTCCACTTCAACCTCGGCAATATGACAGCCATAGGGAAAGGTGAAATTATCCGGCACGAAACGGGCCTCGGTATCCAGGCCCGGCGCCTCGCCGGGCGGCAGTTGCGCCGGATCGCGGCTGGCCTGGACCACCGCCGCCCAACTGATGGTCAGATCGGTGCCGCTGACGGTAAAGCGCCCATCCGTGAAATCCAGGTCCGCCGCCGCCGCCTCCAGCAGATGAGCGGCGATGCGTTTGGCTTTTTCGATCACTTGCTCCGCCGCCAGACTGATGGCGCCGCCGCCCATGGTCAGGGACCACGAACCGCCCGTGCCCGTGCCCGTGTGGATGACGTCCGTATCGCCCTCCACCACGCGGATCTTCTCGAACGGCAGGTCGAAATAATGATTGAGAATCTGGCTGAAAGCGGTCTCATGGGCCTGGCCATTGGCCATTGAGCCGGAATAAACCGTGACCCCGCCATCGGCGTCGAATTCCAGACGCGTCGCCTCGCTCAACCCGGCGCCGCCGCCCAACCGTTCGATATAATTGGCCATGCCGATGCCCCGCAGGCGGCCGCGCGCCAGGGCCTCCCGCCGCCGCGCCTCAAAGCCGCGCCAATCGGCATTCGCCATGGCGCCGTCGATCACCACTTCGAAATTGCAGGGATCGTAATTGAGACCGGTGGGCGTGGCATAGGGGAAGTCTTCCGGCGGGATCAGATTGCGCCGGCGCAACTCGATGCGGTCGATCTTCATCTGGTCGGCGGCCACGTCCATCATCCGTTCAATCATGAACAGAACTTCCGGCCGGCCCGCGCCGCGGTAGGGATCGGTGGGTACGGTGTTGGTGTAGCGGGCCCACACTTCGGCATACATCAAGGGTATGCGATAGCAGTTGGACAGCATGATCATGCCGTTGACCGGCGAGACCACGCCGCGTCCGGCGGCATAGGCGCCCATGTCGGCCTGGCTGGCGACGCGGATGGCCAGAAATTGGCCCTGTTCGTCAAAGGCCATTTCCGCCCGCATGATGTTGTCGCGGCCATGGAAGTCGGTGACGAAGGCGTCCGCGCGCTGACCAATCCACTTCACCGGCCGCCCCAGCACGCGTGCCGCCAGCAGGCACAAGGGATATTCGGGAAACATGGAATTCTTGCCGCCAAAGCCGCCGCCCACGTCATGCACCAGGACGCGCACCTGTTCCCGTTCCACGCCCAGGATCTGATCCGCCAGTTGATCGCGCATGGGATTGGGCATCTGGGTCGTCGTTGTCAGGGTGTATTTGCCCCGTCCCTGGCAGCCTTCCGGGTCGTATTCGGCCACGGCGCCACGTGTTTCGACGGCGGCGAGGACCACGCGGTTGTTGACCAGATCCAGGTTCACGTGATGCGGTGCGGTGGCAAATGCCGCCTCCACCGCTTCCCTCTCGCCCATCTCCCAGGCGAACGAAAGATCGCCGTCACCGGCGTTGTCACAACCAACGACGGCTGGAAGCGGTTCGTACTCCACGGCGATGGCTTCAGCCGCGTCCTGGGCCTGGGTCAGGGTTTCCGCCACCACGAAGGCGACGCTGTCACCTACGTATTGCACGGTATCGGTGGCCAGAATGGGTTGTTCGCGGGATTGGAAGGTGTTGCCCCGGCGGGGGCTGGGCAGGGCCACCGGCTGGATCGGGCCAATCCCGGCCGCCGCCAGATCGGCGGCGGTATAGACCAAAAGCACGCCGGGCATGGCCCGGGCCTGGCCGGCATCGATCCCGGTAATGCGGGCATGGGCGTGGGGAGAGCGCAGGACATGGCCGTGGAGCAGGCCGCTTGGCGTCAGGTCATCTATGAAACATCCCGCACCCCGCAGCAATTTGTCGTCCTCGCGGCGTAGCACCGGTTGGCTGATCCCGAATTGGCCCATGTATTTGTGCTCCCGGTCATGGTTTTTGTCACGCTGATGATAGGCTGGATGGGGACAACACGAAACATCAACAATCAGGAGAACGAATATGAGCGCGGAAGCAAAACTGAAGGAACTGGGTATCGAGCTGCCAACGCCGCCCACCCCGCTGGGTAACTATCTGGAAGCCGTACAAGTGGGCAACCTGGTCTTCCTGGCCGGTCATGGTCCACGCCGGGCCGACAACACCTCCCAGCCCGGCAAGGTCGGCGATGACATGAGCATTGCGGAGGCGCACGCCGCCGCGCGCCTGGTCGGTCTGAACGCCCTGGCGACCTTGCGGGCCGAGATTGGCAGCCTGGACCGGGTCAAGCGCATCGTCAAAGTCCTTGGCATGGTCAACGCCGCCCCGGATTTCAACGAGCATCCAAAGGTCATCGATGGTTACTCGAACCTGATGGTCGAGGTATTCGGCGAGGCGGGCCGCCATGCGCGCTCCGCCGTGGGCATGGGGTCCCTGCCGTTTCAGATTCCAGTCGAGGTGGAAATGATCGTCGAGGTGGGTTAGGTGAGTAGCGGAAAATTTGGAAGGACAATGGCGCCATGAAAATCAGATCGGTTGATGCCACCTGGCTACGCGTGCCCATACCGGAGGCGCGGCAACATACCTCTGACTTCGGGCGCATGCGCTCGTTCGATACGGTCCTGGTGCGGATCGAGACCGAGGGCGGGCTGGTGGGTCATGGCGAGGCCAAGGCCGGCGTGGGCAACCTGGGCGACGGCCGGGCCCTGGTGGCGCTGATCGGCGACGAATTGGGCGAGCAGCTGATCGGCCAGGACGCCCGCCGCATCGCCGGTCATTGGGAGGAAATGTATAATGGCAGCCGGGCCCACTTCGCCATTGAGCGCGGCCATGTCTTCCCCGCTCTGGGCCGGCGCGGTCTGACAATCTCGGCCATCAGCGGCATTGATATCGCGCTGTGGGATATTCTGGGCCAATCCCTTGGCGTGCCGGTCTGGCAGCTTTTGGGCGGTAAATGCCGGGATAGCCTGGCGGCCTATGCCTCCGGTGGCTGGGCGCCGGCGGAAGGCATTGGCGAACAGTTGGCCGGTTACATCGAAACGGGCGGCTTCGGCGCCGTGAAGATGCGGGTTGGCTCCGCCGATGGCGATGCCCTGACTTCGGCCCGCCGTGTCGCCGCCGCCCGTAAGTATCTGGGCGAGGATGTCGGGATCATGGCCGACGCCCACGGCACCTTCGATTGCGCCGAGGCCAAGCGGTTCTGCCGCCTGGTCACCGACTATAACCTGGCCTGGTTCGAGGAACCGGTGACGGCGGACGATATCCCCGGCTGTGCCGAGGTCCGCGCCAGTACCGATATCCCCATCGCGGCCGGCGAGAGCATCTTCACGCGCTTCGATTACCGGGACCTGGCCCTGGCCCGGGCGGTGGATATTTTTCAACCGGACCTGGCCATCTGCGGCGGTATCACGGAGGCCATGCGCATTGCCGCCCTTGCGGCCAGTCAACAGATTCGTCTGGCCCCGCACATGTGGGGCGGGGCGATCATGTTCGCCGCCGGCCTGCAAATTTGCGCCACCGCACCCGCGGCCTTTATCGTGGAATATTCCCTGGGCCATAATCCCTTGATGCATGACCTTGTGGCGGAGACATTTCCCATCGAGGATGGGCGCATCGTGATCCCCGACCGTCCCGGTCTCGGCCTGACCATTGACGGGGATTTCGTCCGCGCCCACGCGGTGAGTTAACGAATTTGGTTAATTAGGAGATAGTGAAATGAAACTTGGCATGTTCATGATGCCCTTGCACAACCCGGCCCGTAGCCTGACGGATGTTCTGGCGGAGGATCGCGAGGCGGTGATCCTGGCTGATAGCCTCGGCATGGCAGAGGCCTGGTGCGGCGAACATATCTCCTCCACCGCCGAGCCCATCGCCTCGTCGCTGATGTTCTTTGCCTCCGTTATCGCGCAGACCAAGGCTATAAATTTTGCCTCCGGTGTCCTGAACCTGCCGCAACAGCACCCCGCCCAAACGGCGGCGCAGGTGGCGAATTTCGATCATATGTCCTGGGGCCGTTACATCATGGGCATCGGGCCGGGCGGTCTGGTCAGCGATTTTGAATTGCTGGGTTTGACCGAGGAGCCCCAGCGCCGGGAAATGATGCTGGAGGCGATCGAGACCATTCACAAGATCTGGGCCAGTGGCCCCGGCTATGACATCGATGGCAAATACTGGCCGGTCAAGATCAAGGATGCGGTGATGCCCCACCTGGGAATCGGCCAGATGTGCAAACCCTATCAGCAACCCTATCCCAAGGTTTGTCTGTCCATTGTCTCGCCCCATTCATCATCCGCCACCCATGCCGCCAAGCAGGGGTGGGAGATCGTCTCCGCCAATTTTATTCAATCGCGCTATATTCAAAGCCATTGGCAGGCCTATCTGGAGGGTTGCGGCGAGGTTGGGCGGCGGCCCGACCCTGGTGTTTGGCGCATCGCCCGCTCCATCCTGGTTACCGACGATGGCCAGCGCGCGGAAGACTATATCGCCGATCCGGACGGCGGTTTGAGCTTCTATTTCCGTTATTTCATGGACCTTTACCGCAGCCGGGGCATTTTGAAGATGCTGAAGCCCGACACGGATGTCGCCGACGATGATCTGCAATTGGACGACGTCGTCCGTTCCATGGTGACGTTCGGCGATGTGGACAGCGTGCTGGATCAACTGGTGGGTCTGTGCGAGCTGTGGGGCCCGTTCGGGAAGCTGCTGATGGTCGGCCATGATTGGGATGACGCGCCGCTGTGGCGCCGTTCCATGACTTTGCTGGCGGAGCAGGTGCTGCCCCGGCTGAACCAGCACCTGGAAAGCCGCGCGGCGGCGGAGTAATGGTGGAATAATGGTGGAATAGCGGCGGAATAGAGACGGTGGATCCGCGACCCGGACTTGTATTGAGCCTGGCCGGGGCCGTTCTGTTGATCTGTCTGGCCTTGTACGGCGCCTATATGTCCTCGTGGCAGGGTGACCGCGACGGCCTGAAGCATGCGGTGGGGCGGGATTTCATCAATATGTGGACGGCCTCGCGCCTGGTCGAAGGGGGGCGCACGCCCGAGATCTTCGATCAGGATTTGTTCGCCGCCGCGCAGCGCCAGCACATGGGCGCGGATTTCCCGTTTCATTTCTGGTCCTATCCGCCGCACACCTTGCTGTTGAGCTGGAAGATTTCGGCTCTGCCGTACCGAATGGCGTTCTCCGTCTGGATATTGTCCGGCCTGGTTTTGATGTTTTTCGCCGCGCGGGCCTTTTGGCCGGTTGGGCCGTGGCCGTGGTTTTTGCTGCTGGCGCCGTCCAGCTTCGCCAATATTTTCCTGGGCCAGAACGGATTTCTGTCCGCCGCCCTGGCCTTGGGCGGCTTTGCCCTGCTGCCCCGGCGGCCCGTCCTTGCCGGCATTCTGTTCGGGTTACTGACCTTCAAGCCGCACCTGGGCATACTGATCCCCATTGCCCTGATTGCCCTGCGCCAATGGCCGGCCATCGTCGCCGCCGCGCTGACCACCGCCCTGTTCGTTGGCGCCTCGGTGCTGGTTTATGGCGGCGATGTCTGGCTGTGGTTTTGGGAACAGACCATCCCCTATCAATTACGGTTCATGGTGGAAGCCAAGGGGCCGTTTCAGGCGATGATGCCAAGCTGGTTCATGACGGGGTGGCTGATCGGGTTGCCTCTTGTTCTGGTTCAGGCGGTTCAGGCCGCCTTGGCCCTGGCGGCGGGTATTCTGGTCTACCGGACCTTTCGCGGGCCTGGTGATTGCCGTCTGAAGGTTTCCCTGCTGTTCGTGGCGACCTTCCTGGCCAGTCCCCAGAGCTTCAACTATGACATGGGCCTGGTCTCCGCCGCCGCCCTTTGCCTCGGCGCGGTGGCCATTGCACACGGTTGGCGGCGCGGTGAGTTCCTGGCCGTTGCCTTGTGTTGGATCCTGCCCCTGACCGTGATGCCGTTGAATGCCCTCGGCGCCCCCATCGGGCCGCTGCTATTGGCGGGCTTGGCGGTCTATTTGTATCGCCGGTTGGTATAAGTCTGGAACCAGGCGGCCACCTCGCGTAGGGCCGGGTGCGTCAGGGCAGCATCGAGATATCGCCACAAGCGCGGTAAATGTTCCAGGTAACCGGGCTTTCCTTGATCCGCCAGGCGGTTGAAAATGGCGATGACCCGGACGTGACGCTGCGCGCCTAGAATGGCGTAGGAGGCTTCGAACGCGGATTGATCCAGGTCGGGGAACGCCGCGCGATAGCGTTGCAGGCAGCCAGCCGTCACCTCCCCCGCGACATCGCGGCGGGCATCCTGCAACAGCGATACCAGGTCGTAGGTCACCGGACCGACGCCGGCGTCTTGAAAGTCGATCAGGCCGCAGGCCTTGACCGCTGGCCGCTGGCCAAGGTGAAACAGATTGCCGGCATGGAAA
This sequence comes from Alphaproteobacteria bacterium, assembly GCA_029937535.1. Taxonomy (GTDB): domain Bacteria; phylum Pseudomonadota; class Alphaproteobacteria. The sequence goes on along the minus strand of JAPYPT010000124.1, from coordinate 4,450 downwards.
TCCCGCAACAGCAGGGATTGGGGCACCGCCATTGCCTGGTTCAGTGGCGCCGTCCAGGCCTGTTTGAAACTTTCCACGGCCGCATGGGATTTTCCCTCCGCCATGGGGGCCAGGCAGATGTCACAAAACAGCATGGCTTGGTCCAGGAATCGCGCGCCATCGAACACCATCAGTCCGTTGGACGGGGAATACCCTTGATGCAGATGGATCAGCGTATCGACGGCCAGTTGGTATAGCGGCTCCGCCGGCGCGCCGCCGTCCAGCAGGGCGGTATAGGTGTCATCGCCGAAATCCTCCAACAGTACCAAGCCGTGTTCCGCCGCCGCGCCCAGGATGCGCGGCGCGGACAGTCCCAGGCCGGCCAACAATTCATCGATGGCGATAAACTCCGCCGTCATGGCGTCGGGCGGCGCCCGCATCAACACGGCCGTCTCGCCGCCCCTGGTTAATCGTTCATAGCGGCGGCTCGAGGCATCGCCGGCGAGTGCCGCCCGGCTGGCCTGGCCCCAACCCTGCCGGTCAAGAAAGTCGCTGACATCCATGTCGGATGCCATGGCCCTTCGCCAGCGTTCCGCCGAAGAGCCCAGGGCACGCAACCGCAGATGCCGGCTATTGCCGCCGCCGGCGTCGGAAAAATGGAGTTCTACCCGTTGTTCGGGCAACCAGGCGCCCAAGCGGTCCGGCCACTCGATCAGGCAGATGCCGTCCGCGAAGGCGTCATCAATGCCTAGCTCAACGGCTTCCTCACGCGCACTCAAGCGGTACAGATCAAAATGCCAGACCGTGCCCCGGGCGGTATCATATGTCAGCACCAGATTGAAGGTTGGGCTGGGGATCTCTTCCTCCACGCCGAGGGCGCGCAGGAAGCCGCGGGCAAATGTGGTCTTGCCCGCGCCCAGATCACCGGACAGGCAAAAAATATCGCCCGGTTCGCTCGCCATGGCCAGGGCGGCCGCCACGGCTTCCGTTGCCGCCAGGTCGGGCAGGGGGCAATCGATCTCAACTGTACTGGAAGCCGTCAACCCTCGGCACCGGTGGCGTCGGCGGTATCCGCGCCGCCCTGGCGTGGTGGCAGAAAGCACGTCACCGTGGTGCCTTCGCCCAGCGTGGGCTCCAGCGCCACCCGTCCGCCATGCAGCTCAACGAAACTTTTGACCAATGACAGGCCAAGGCCAACACTGCGCTGCCGATCGGGCGTCATGGTCCGGTGAAATGTCTCGAAGACCAGCTTTTGATCGGCTTCGCTGATGCCAACGCCGTTGTCCGCGATCGAAAGCGCGATCTCGTTGTCATGGCGTTGGGCGCCTATCGTGATTGTCCCGCCTTCGTTGGAGAATTTCAGCGCGTTGCTCAGCAGCCGATACATCACCTGTTTGATCCGCCGCTCATCGCCCTCGACAATGCCGAAATCGACCGGGCATTCCAGAACCATCTCCAATTTCAGCTTGCTGGCCGGCTCCCGGGCCAGGGTCATGACGTTCTCCAGCACTTCATGAACATCGAACCGGCCAAGCTCCAATTCCATCTTCCCGGCTTCAACGCTGGCGAGATCGAGAATGTTGTTGATCAGTTCCAGCAATTGGTTCGAGGAATTCAGGATGTCGGCGGTGTATTCTTTTTGCCGTTCATTCAGGGGACCGAAGAACTCATTCCCCAGAACTTCCGTGAAGCCGATGATGACGTTCAATGGCGTCCGCAATTCATAGCTGACATTGGCCAGAAACTCTGACTTCAACCGGTCGGCGGCTTCCAGCGCCTCGTTTCGCTGCCGCAGGGCCTGTTCCACATTGACACTGTCCGTGACATCCATATAGGTGAACAAGGCATTGCCGTCCGGTAACGCGACCGATGCGAAATCTATGACCAAATCTCCGCTCTTGCGCATGCGGCCGGAAATATTTTCCCGCGCGGTTGCCTGGGCAATCAGGATTTCACGCAAATCGGCCCATTCCATTGAGCTCGCCAGGCTATCCCGGCCCGCGTCCACCACCTCGGATATATGGGGTTCGCCCTGTAGCATGTCCTCATCAAGGCCCCAGATACTGGCAAAGGCTGAATTGGCCAGCTTCAGGCGTCCATCGCCGCCGTACACCGCCACGCCTTCATAAAGATTATCGAGTGATTCCTGCTGGACCGCGATCAAGGTGTTGTAGGACCGCTCCAACACCATGACGTCGGTAATGTCCTCGGCCAGGAAAAACAGGCCGCCAAAGGGATGCGGACCGATCACCTGGCGCAGGACACGCCCGTCAGGCGCGTAGATGACATCTTCGCGGGTTTCCAGAAGGTCGGTATACAGTTTCATGAAATTCCGTTTATAGGCCATGAAATCCGCCTGTTCCGGAATGCGCCGGTTTTCGCGCAACTCGTCCAGGACCTCCGTATGGACAGGGCCGCGGTTCAGCCAATCCTCGTCCATTTGCCACAACTCGGCATAGGCAGTGTTGTGGTAATTCAGCCGCTTGTCCGGGCCAAAGATGGCGATGGCGGTCGAAAGATTGTTCAAGACCTCCGCGTGGGCATCGATATGCCGGCTCAACTCCACCTGGGCTTCCTCGATGTGGGTAACATCGCGGACGAAGCCGATGATGTGGCCGCTCCCGCCGCCTGGCACTTCCGTAATCTCAAGCGAGCGGCGCTCGCCGCCGACCACGAAATGCCGGTTCTCCGAGACGCTTCCCTCGGTACTGCGCGCAGCTTCCGCCAAGGTCTGTCCCTGATTGGGTATCAGGGGCGTTTCGATTTCAAAGCCCTTTGCCGCGAGAACCTCGGCAACGGTGGAATTGACCAATTCCGCATAAGCCTCGTTGCACCAATCCATGACCAGGTCGGCGTCACGCCGATAGATAGGCACCGGCAGATCCGCCAGCAGGGCCGTATAGCCGTGCAGTTCCGTGGCCGTCCGGGTGAGCTCTTCTTCCCCCCGCCGATGCGCCGCCCGTGCCGCATGGGCGACGGCGCCAATGTCCCGCAGCCAGATAATCGCCGCGAAGGTGCCATTCTCGTCGCCGGGCCGTCCCCGGATTTCAAGGATGGTTTCACCATTCCCAACCATCAACTCGTAATGAAAACTTGCGCCCTCCTGGCGCAGGGCGGTGACTTTTTCCGCCAAGTCGGAAAAATCATCCGCCGCAAGGAACGGCGATAAATCCTCAAGCGAGGTGACATCATCCGAGGAAAGTTCGAATAGAGAGCCAAGGCCGCGGGACCAGATTGCTCCGTCGGGCAGCCAGGCCATGAAGCCGCCCTCGCCCAAGGATTCAAGGGCGTGTTGCCGCGCCAGCAGCACGGCGGCGGCATGGCCTGCCTGGGCCAGGCGCCGTTTGCCCTTGCGTCCCCGCCACCATAGCGCCCCCGCGAGGGCAAAACCCAGCGCTGCCGCCACGGCAAACAATACGGTCCAGCCGACCATCATCCGCGCCCTCGAATTATCCTTTCAGAACGCGAGCTTAATACCCCCTTGCGATGATAGGAACCCATAGAGACGCATTGCGGGCTCTTTCGGGTAGGAGCGCGCGCCGGCAAGACAAGCAGGGGAAGCTGTCTCAGTAGCGGTAGTATTCCGGCTTAAAGGGGCCTTGTGTTCCGACCCCGATGTAGCCGGCCTGATCGTCGCTCAACTTGGTCAGGTGCACGCCCAGTTTGGCCAGATGCAGATCGGCGACCTTCTCGTCCAGATGCTTGGGCAGGGTATAGACCTTGCGTTCGTAGTCGGCGTGCCGTTCCCACAGCTCGATCTGGGCCAATACCTGGTTGGTGAACGAGGCGCTCATTACGAAACTGGGGTGCCCGGTGGCGCAGCCCAGATTTACCAGGCGTCCTTCCGCCAGCAGGATCAGGCGCTTGCCGTCGGGAAATTCCACTTCATCGACCTGGGGCTTGACGTTGTGCCAGGGGTGATTGCGCAGGGCACCGACTTGGATTTCGCTGTCGAAATGGCCAATGTTGCAGACAATAGCCCGGTCCTTCATCTCGCGCATATGGTCGATGGTGATGACATCCTTGTTGCCGGTGCAGGTAACGAAAATATCGCCCAGGGGCGCGGCCTCTTCCATGGTGACAACCTGATAGCCTTCCATGGCCGCCTGTAGGGCGCAGATGGGGTCGATCTCGGTGACCATGACACGGGCGCCCTGGCTGCGCAGAGAGGCCGCCGAGCCTTTGCCCACATCGCCAAAGCCACAGACCACGCCGACCTTGCCGGCCATCATCACATCCGTGGCCCGCTTGATGCCGTCGACCAGGCTTTCCTTGCAGCCGTACAGATTGTCGAATTTCGACTTGGTGACCGAATCGTTGACGTTGATGGCGGGAACGACCAGGGTGCCGTCCCGCTCCATCTCGTACAACCGATGCACGCCGGTGGTGGTTTCCTCGCTCAAGCCGCGCACCTCCTTCATCAGCTCGGGATATTTTTCGTGCATCAGGCCGGTCAGGTCGCCGCCGTCGT
>JAPYPT010000001.1 GCA_029937535.1 Alphaproteobacteria bacterium | reverse complement strand
GCACGATGACCGTCGACATGGTGGTGCAGCAAAAGATCACGGCGATGGAGAACCAGGTTACGGCATGGCGGGCATCGCCCAATGACCAGCCCCCGCCGCTCTTCCCGGCTTCCCTTGCCTCGCGGAGTGCCGCCAGATGGGCCTTTTTGGAAGGCGGATCGCGGGTCAATGAGGCGATTGCCAGGCCCAGCACCAAAAAGATGGCGCCCAGTACCAGATATGCGGTCTGCCAGTCGTAGGCGGAGATTAACAGCCGGGCCGAGAATGGCACCACGGCTTGGCCGAAGGCGCCGCCCGCCAGCGCCACGCCCAGGGCGAGGCCTTTGTTTTTTGTAAACCATTGACCGATGTTGGACCAAATGGGGCTGACCAGGGCGCCATGGCCGAACGCGCCGAACAGGAAATAAAACACATAGAATTGCCAAAGGGCGGAGGTCCGGCTTAACGCCAGCATGGCGACGGCTCCGGCAATGGCGCCCATGAAGGCGAAGCGTTGGGTGGGATTGCGGTCGGCCAAAAACCCCCAAATGACGCCGAAGGCCGCCGCGCCCACGGCGGCGATGGTATAGCCGAGCGCGGTGCCGCCACGGGACCAGCCGAACTCCGCCACCAAAGGCTTCAGAAAAACGCCGATCGAACCGAGTCCGCCGAAGCTCATGGCGGTCAGTGAGAACCCGACGAATACCATGATCCAGCCATCGCGGTTGGTTCTGTCATCACTGGTTGCTGATTGCATGCGAATTCCGCCTCGATACTGGCCACAAGCTTAACAGTCCCGCCGGCACTGTCTACTCCCCGGCGTTTCGGACCGCCTTGCCTTCTCGTCTCCGGCAGGCTATCGCAGGGCGACCACGCATCAACTTCAGGGGGACCACTCCATGCCGCTTTCACAAGCCAACGAACGGGAACAAATTCATAACCGCACCATTTCTATTACTGCGTACGAGCGGACCGATGGGCTGGTCGATGTGGAGGGGCATATCCTCGATATCAAGCCGTTCTCCCATCATCTGCTGGACAGTCACCGCGCCGCCGGGGAGCCGGTGCATGATTTATGGCTGCGTTTGACCGTCGATAAAACCATGGTGGTGCAATCGGCGGAGGCGAAGCTGGACGTGGGCGCCCATGGCATCTGTCATCTGGTGGCGCCGAATTTTGAAAATCTGGCCGGGCTGAAGATCGGACCGGGGTGGAACCGCATGGTCCGTCAACGGGTCGGGCATGGGCGGGGCTGTACCCACCTGGTCGAGATGCTGGCGCAAATGGCGACCACGGCCATGCAGGCCATGTGGACCGAACGGGCGCCGGCCGGCGCCGCCCGGGAGGCCGCGCAGGACCGGCCGCGCAGCCTGGGCGAAGGCATGCTGAATACGTGTTACACCTACACTCAGGACAGCGAGTTCGTGAAAGAGTATTTCCCGGACGACTATCGGCCGGCCAAATAGCCTTGGCGGCGAATACAGAGTTGATTATGGGGGGCCGCGCGGACTACGTTCGCTGCCAACATATTTAGATGGAAAGGGCGAGGATCATGAGTGGAGAGGGCAAGGTTGCCATCGTTACGGGCGCGGGTTCGGGCGTTGGCCGTGGCGCCGCCGTGGCGCTGTTGGCGGAAGGCTATTCGGTGGCCTTGGCGGGCCGGCGGGAGGATGCATTGCAAGAGACCATCGCCGAGGCGGGGGATGATGGCGCGCGCACCATCGCCGTGCCGACGGATGTCTCCGATCCCGCCGCCTGCGCGGCCCTGTTTGCCGCCACGACGAAGGCCTTTGGCCGCCTGGATTTATTGTTCAACAACGCCGGCGCCGGCGCGCCGCCGGTGAATATCGAGGATTTGCCGTTCGAGCAGTGGCAGAAAGTGGTCAACGTCAACCTGACCGGGGTTTTTCTGTGCACGCAAGAAGCCTTCAAGGTGATGAAGGCCCAGGACCCCATGGGTGGGCGCATCATCAACAACGGTTCCATCTCGGCCCATGCGCCAAGGCCCAATTCGGCGCCCTATACCTCGACCAAGCACGCCGTGACGGGCCTGACCAAATCGACCTCTCTGGATGGCCGAAAATACAATATCGCGTGCGGCCAATTGGACATCGGCAACGCTCTGACGCCCATGGCCGCCCGCATGTCGGACGGCGTGCCCCAGGCCGATGGCTCGATCAAGCCGGAACCGCTGATGGATGTGGATAACGTCTCCCGCGCCGTGGTCTACATGGCCAGCCTGCCGCCCGACGCCAATGTGCAGTTCCTGACCGTGATGGCGACCCAGATGCCGTTTGTCGGGCGCGGATAATTTTACGCCTAATTCAGCCGCGCTTCATAGCGCGGCATGCTCGGCATCGACCTTGCCCGATCGGATTTGAATACTGCGAAAAATATCCAGGACAAAAATACGGCCATCGCCAACTTCGCCGGTGGTCGCGGCCTCCTGCAACGGTCACGACAACGGCGAAATAGGCCGTGATGACTGTATTCACGGCAAAGATGGCGGCGAACGTGGCCCAATAGACGGCGTCAAAATCAATGACAACGAACTCAAACAGCAGTTTGACCAAAACAGTCCAAACCGTGTGCAGAAGAATGATAAGGATGATCAGGCCGGAGATTTTCCAGCGAAACCCCTTGGTCAGCGCGGCACTTCTGCCGAAACATTCCACCAGCCCGGCCTTTTCAATAATTGCGACCGGCATGGCGGCGAAGAAGATGACGGCGATGTAGGCGCTTGGAATGATCAGGATGAAGAAAGCCCCATAGAGTTCGGGATAAAAAACAATGACCAGAGCCGGCGCCAGGACAATACCGCCGTAGGCGACGCCAAGGCACAACAGAGGGAAGGCGCGGGCCAGGGCATGCTTCAGGGTTTCGCCTATGTTCGAGGCCCGGCCCTCGAGATCCATGAATATCCGATAGGCCAATATGCCAATCAGAAAGTATTTGAATAACCAATCAAACAGACCGCGGTACAGACTGACGGTAAAGCCGGAATAGGCGGTGTCACCCTTCAACGTCTTGAGAAGGTTATGGACCTCATTCAATGCCATGGGGGCGGAAAACAATATTGCCAACATTGTGAACCATAGGAAGTTTTTCCGCAGCACGACGACGCTCGTCTTCAGGGTCGCATCTATCCTGAACACCGGTCCGCGGAACAAATCCGGCCTGGCGTTCGGGGTCTCCGGCCGCCCTGTTGTTTCTGGCATTGTGTTCTTCCGAAAAAACGACTGCGTGAGTGAAATTGCCGTAACTCTACGGAACCGCCGTAAAATATCAAAATTAATACTGGCTTGCACGGATTGGCATTAATTACCGTGAAGGGGCTATGTTCATTTCGGGCCCTCCGGTTAAACTGACAGACAACAAAATCGGAGGGCTGTGACCATGGCGGCACCAAATGTGACAGTGGCGGATCATCCGTTGATCCAGCATAAATTGACCTTGCTGCGGCGAACCGAAACATCGACGGCGGAATTCCGCCAGTTGCTGGGCGAAATTTCCCTGCTGCTGGCCTTCGAGGCGACCCGCGATCTGGCCTTGAAACAGATCCGAATCGAAACACCATTGGAGGCCATGGAAGCCCCGGTTCTGGATGGCAAAAAATTGTGCCTGGTTTCCATTTTGCGCGCGGGCAATGGTTTGCTGGAGGGAATGCTGGATTTGATCCCCTCGGCGCGGGTGGGCCACATCGGCATGTACCGGGACCATGATACCTTGGAGGCGGTGGAGTACTACCTCAAATTGCCTCCTTCCATTGGCGAGCGACAGGTCATCGTGGTGGATCCCATGCTGGCCACGGGCAATTCCGCTGTCGCCGCCGTGACCCGTCTGAAGGAAGCTGGCGCCCGGCGCATGAAATTCGTTGCCCTGGTGGCCGCGCCTGAAGGGATCGAGGCATTTTCCACCGCCCACCCGGATGTGCCGATCCTAACCGCCGCCATCGACCGGCAATTGAGCGATATCGGTTATATCCTGCCGGGCCTGGGCGATGCGGGCGACCGCCTGTACGGCACGAAGTGATATGATCGAGGCTGAAACGCCGCTTGAACCGGCATCGCCTGATGAGCGGCGCACAAAAGACCCTGTTGCGTCCGCGCAACTGTCGGCCGATGTCGCGGCCTTGCTGGACGCGCTGGCGGACGGCGGGGTCGCCCTTGCGCCCCTGGATGTGGCCTATGCGATTTTGGCGGCGACACCCCAGGGCATTCGCCGTATTTTTGATGCCAAGCAGCGGTCTTACGAAAAGCCCAGCGGCATGTTCGCGAATTACACAATATCGGCGGCGCTGCACAAGTTGGCGGACGAACAGCATACAATGGTGGAGGAGATGGTGACGGCGGTCGGGCTGCCGTTCTCGGTGGTGGCGCCGTTTCGCGAGGACCATCCGTTTTTGGCCAAGGTCGATCCCTTTGTGCTGCAATCCTCGTCCAAGGCCGGCACCCTGGATATGCTATTGAACGCCGGACAAATGCATGACGAGATTGCCCGCCAGGCCTGGGCCAGGCAAATGCCGGTATTCGGCTCTTCGGCCAATTTGTCGCTGACGGGCAGCAAATACCGCCTGGGCGATATTGATGCGGCGGTGCGCGAGGCCGCCGATATCGCCTTTGATTACGGCCTGTCGCAATATGCTAACCATCAGGGCCGTTCCTCGACTATCATAGATTTTCGAGATTACTCGGTGATCCGAGTTGGTGTTCGCTTTGAGCAGCTGCGCCAGGCCTTCAAGGATCGCTTTAGCGTGATATTACAAGGCTAGGAAAGCTTGTGCCATGACGGACAACTACGAAGACATCGGCTTTGGCGCCCACAAAATCGGTTTTGGCGAGCGTCCGGGCATCGCGGTGGTGGATTTCCAGACCGGCTTCACCGACCCGCAATACACCCTCGGCGGCCGGCCCCTGGTGGAACGCGCGGTGGAAAATACCGCCCGCATGCTGGAGGTGGCCCGCGCGGCCAATGTGCCGGTGGCGACGTGCTACACTGCCTATTCCTCCCGTCGTGATGCACCTTATTGGAAAATCCCAACGGTGTTGGAGGAATTTCACCACGGCCATCCCTGCACGGAATTGGAACCGCGCATTTATGACAAGGATTATGATGTGGTCTTTTGCAAGACCGGTCCGTCAATTTTTTTCCAGACCGCGATCACGCAGTTTTTTATCAAGGAGCGGGTGGACACGGTGATTGTGGTGGGCTGCAATACCTCCGGCTGTATTCGGGCATCCGTCATTGATGCCTTTTCCTATGGCTTCCGTGTCGCCGTTCCGGAAGATTGCGTTGGCGATGTAGAGGAAGGGCCCCATCAGGCCAATCTGTTGGACGTGGGCCGGCGCTACGCCGATGTGGTGACCTTGGATGATGTCTTGGACTATCTTGAGACCGTGCGTGGGCGAAACGAAACTTAGTTAACGTTATTTAAGGTGAGGGGGCACGGGGCGTAAGGTGGATAGTCGTTCAGTTGTATTTTTAGAAGTCATGGCCGCCATCGCCATTGTCGGCGTTTTGGCGTTTTTGATTTTCCTGATCGGGCGGGCGGTGGCCCAATCGCGGGGATCATTTGCCGGTAGTCTCACGGGGCGTTGGTATCAATACCTTTTGGCCGCGCTGCTTTTGCTGGTCGTCATTATCCTCGCCGTTTGGCAGTTCTCCACGGACGGCCTGCTGGGCCAGGCGGCGGATTGGCGGGCCGATAGCCGCGCCATCGCCTTTTTCGTCATCATGCTCGTGGTCGCCGGTCTGGGTTTGGTCGGCTTCGTGATCTACCTGGTCGTTCATACGGCACGCCAAGGTACGGCCGCCCCACCCGCCGATGTGAGCCTGGAACCGCGGGCGGCCGCGGCTGTCGAGGAAACGGGGCCGGCATCGCAACCGACCTCCGTCGGCGTGCGCCTGTTGGGGCTGTTGGCGCTGTTCGTCGCGTTTTTGTTGTTGAACTGGATCTATCTGCCCTTGGCGGATCAGTATTTCGTGGTCCAGCACCTGATCTATCCCGCCGCCCTGGCGGTTGCCCTGGTGTTGTTGTTCGACAAGGCGGCGCGGGGCTGGAATGTGAAGAGCCCGGCGGAGAACTTCCGTGAATGGCTGTTGTGCGACGCCGTGACCTTCCTGCTGATCATGGGCTTCCTTAATTTGCGGCAATATGGCGGCGGCGAGGCCTATGCCGTGATGTTCTGGGATATGCTCTATGTGGCGCTGTTTTTCCTGATCTTTTGGATTCTGGACCGGACCCTGACCCGCTTCCGCTTTCTGGCGGCCCAACTTTACCTGGTCGCATTGCCGATCCTGCTGTTGATCTGGCGCGCCATTCAGGGCGTGCAGATGCCGGCGGAGTTGACCTGGTGGAGCTCTATCTGGCCGTTCTTCTTTTTGGCCATTATCGCCTTTGTTCTGGAGATTATCGTGCTGTTGCTTCAGGGCGGCGAGAACAAGCAAGGCCTGGGCGCCATCAAGGATGCACTCTTTGTGGCCATCTACGGCATTTTACTGATTATCGCGGTACCGGAGACAGATATATGAGCAATCCCGACCTGGCATTGATGGATATCGCCGCCCTCGCACCCTTGATCGCGGGGCGCGAGGTTTCGCCCGTCGAGGTAATGGAGAGCCAGTTGGCCCGGATCGAGGCGCTGAACCCTGATTTGAACGCCTATATATCGCTCTACCCCGATGCCGCGCTGGCCGCCGCGAAAGAGGCGGAGCGGGAGATCGCGGCAGGCGCCTACCGCGGCCCCCTGCACGGCATTCCCATGGCGGTTAAGGATCTGTTCCAGGTCGCCGGCATGGAACGCACCTGCGGTTCGAAAATCCTGTCCGAAGGCGTGGCCAATTCCGATGCTACCTCCGTGGCCCGCCTGCGCGATGCGGGCGCCATCATGCTGGGCATGTTGAACCTGCACGAATTCGCCTTTGGTCCCACGGGCATCAATCCCAACGTCGGCACGGCGCGTAACCCGTGGAACCCCGATTATGTCTCGGGCGGCTCCTCCTCCGGTTCCGGCTGCGCTACCTCAGCGGCCCTGGCCATGGCCACCTTGGGTAGTGACACGGGCGGCTCGATCCGCATTCCCGGCGCCATGTGCGGCGTGGTCGGCTTGAAACAAACCTACGGCCTGGCCTCCCGCGCCGGCATCTATACCTTGTGCGAAAGCCTGGATCACGGCGGGCCCTTGACGCGCACGGTGCGTGATGCCGCCCTGGTGCTGGGCGCCATCGCGGGCGCGGACCCTGACGATCCCTCCACCGCCCAGGCCAGGGTTGGCGATTACACCGCCCTGTTGGGCCAGCCGTTGGACGGCCTGCGCATCGGCGTGCCCCGGGAATTCTATTTTGAACGCCTGCACCCGGAGATCGAGCAAGCGGTTCAGGCCGCCCTCGCCATGCTAGAGGAACTGGGCGCCGTGGTGGAGGACGTATCGTTGCCCTTTAACCGCGATGCCGTGCAGGGCTGGAACGCCATGGCCATGGCGGAGTCCCTGTCGGTCCATGAAGGTCATTTGCGCGATAATGCCGATGATCTGTCGCCCGATGTCAGGGAGCGTCTGGGCCTGGGCAAGGATCTGACGGCCATTGATTATATCCGTTCCCGGCAAACCCAGACCAGGGTGCGGGAGGAAATGGCCGGCGTATTGGCGCAAACCCCCATTCTGGCCATGCCGACGACGGTGATCCCGCCCGTGCCCATCGAGACCGGCACCATTGTGGTGGGCGAAAAGGAGGTTATTGGCTGGCGGGTGTTGGGGCAGTTGACGCGCCTGGCCTGTTTCACGGGGCAACCCGCCATAACCCTGCCCTGCGGCTTCACGGAGGACGGCCTGCCCATCGGTTTGCAGCTCATGGGCGCTTGGTTCGAGGAGCCGCAGTTGCTGCAAGTGGCGGATGCCTTCGAACAGGCCACGGAGTGGCATTTGCGCCGGCCGCCATTGACGGTTTAAGAGGCAAATAAGGGAGGTTGATCATGTGTAACGCGATTTACGAGTTTCAGCCGGAAGTCCACGCCGCCAGAGACCGGCGGCAACAGGAGTTGGGCCGTATCCTGGCCTATTGCAACCTATTGGCCTTGTTCCGCCGTTGGCGCCGGATGCCGGCCCATCAGCATTAGGCCGACGTTGCGGGACGACACTCAATTAGTGTTCCAGGGAGAGTAGCTGGATGGACATGCAGCCGACACCGCGCCAAGTGGAATTGATCCATAAGGCGCGCGAACTGGCCATGGATTGTTTCGCACCGCGCGCCGCCGAGTATGACCGCGCCGCCCGCTTTCCGTTCGAGGATTACGACGATCTGCGTGATGCGGGTTTCCTCGGGCTCTGCGTGCCCGAGGAGTACGGCGGGCTTGGCGCCGATCTGGAAACCTACTGCCTGGTTTCCGAACAACTCGCGCAAGGCAACGCCTCGACCGCGCTGACCTACAACATGCATTGCCTGACCATGCTGATGATGGGCGAGATGGCCGATGCCCACGAGATGAGCGAGGAGAAACGCGCTCGCCATGGGGAGTTACGGGCGATCAATTTCCGCGAGGTTGTCGAAAAGGGCGTCTACTACGGACAGCCCCACAGCGAGCCGGTCGAGGAAGGCGAGACGGACAAGATTTTCACCGTCGGCGGCCGCCGCTTCGGCACCATCGCCGATAAGGTGGACGGCGGCTATCGCCTGAACGGGTGGAAGTTCTTTGTCTCGCTCTCGGACGCGGCGCCCTATTTCGCGACACCCGCGATCCTCAACGTCGATGGCGCCTTTATTGAACGCACGCTCTATCTCAAGGTCCCCCGCGATGCGGACGGCGTGACCTTTTCGGGCGATTGGGACAGCATCGGCATGCGGGCCACGGTCAGCCGCAACATGGTATTGAAGGACGTCTTTGTCCCCGACGACGGTGAAATCCTACCCCCCGGCGTCTTTGGCGGGCTCTATTTGAACTCCGCCCATGGGCCGTTGCTGTTTTCCGCGACCTTCCTCGGCGTCATGCAGGCGGCCTATGCCTATACCCTCGACTACCTGACCGGCGGGGCCGACGGCGCGCCGTCGAAAGGACCCATCGGGCCGGTGATGGGTAACTCCATCGCCGACATGATGTTCAAGGTCGAGGCGGCGCGGGCGCTCTATCTCCGCTCCGTGTCCGAGGCTAAATTGCCGCCAACCCATGAAATCCGACAACGGGCCCGTGCCGCCCATGTCATGGTGCAGCGCACCGTGGTCGAGGTGGCGCAGGAAGCCATCCGGGTCTGCGGCGGGCGCGCCCTGCTGAAACAATTCCCCCTGGAGCGGTACCTACGCGATGCCCAGGCCGCCTCCGTCATGCGCCCCTGGACGCGGGAGATCGCCACCGAAGCCGCCTGGGAAAGCGCTCTGGAAGAGGCGCGGAAGAGGAATGGGACGGATGAGCCGTGATGTGCCCGGCAGTCGTCGGTGAACCTACCCCATGACGGAGCGAACACAACGTAGGCTGGCGGCGATCGTATCCGCCGATGTGGTCGGCTATTCCCGCCTTATGGGCGTGGATGAGGTGGGCACCCTGGCAGACCTGCGCGCCCACCGGGGGGAATTGGTTGATGGATTGATCGCGGAACATGGCGGCCGCATCGTCAAGACCATGGGCGACGGTTTGTTGTTGGAATTTCCCTCAGTTGTCGAGGCCACGGAATGCGCCATCAAGGTTCAGCGGGGTATGGCCGCGCGAAACGAAAACGTCGATCTGGACCAGCGGATCATCTTCCGCATTGGTGTCAATCTTGGTGATGTGATCATTGAGGGCGACGACATCCTGGGTGACGGCGTAAACCTTGCCGCGAGATTGCAGGAAATCGCCGCGCCGGGCGGTGTGGCCGTTTCAGGCCGGGTGCATGAAGATGTTCGTGCGCGTCTCGAGGCCAAATTCGAGGATACAGGCGAACAATCGCTGAAAAACATTGACCAACCCGTGCGGGTTTGGCGCTGGTTGCAGTCCCAGTCATCCAACGTGGCCGCGTCTGAATCGTTTGGCGGCAAAACGCAGCCGTTGTCTGACAAACCTTCCCTTGCTGTTCTCCCGTTTGACAACATGTCGGGCGATCCCGAGCAGGAGTATTTCTCCGACGGCATGGCCGAGGACATCATCACCGCCCTGTCACGTTTCCACCAGTTCTTCGTCATCGCGCGGAACTCCTCCTTCACCTATAAGGGCCAAGCGGTCGACATCAAGCAAGTGGCCGGCGAACTAGGTGTTCAGTACGTCATCGAAGGCAGCGTGCGCCGGGCCGGCAACCGGGTGCGGATCACGGCCCAGTTGATCGATGCGGCCACCTCCAATCATATCTGGGCCGAACGATATGACCGCGAGCTGGATGATATCTTCGCCGTTCAGGACGAGATTACAGAACGTGTCGCCATGGCCATGGGACCGGAACTGGCGGCAGCGGAAGTGGCGCGCGTTCGGCGCAAGAGCGTTCCGGAGCTAGGCATTTGGGAAAAGATCGCGCGCGCCAATTGGCATGGCTCAAAATTCACTGAAAAGGATAACGGCAAAGCTGAAAATCTGCTTGCCGGGGCGCTGGATGTCGATCCCGAAAATGCAAGAATTCACGCCGCGCTATCAGCGACCTATCTACTCGATGCCTTATATAACTGGCGGCGGCCACCAACGGATTCGCGTACCATGACTTTGGAAATGGCCCAAAGGGCCGTCAACCTGGACCGGGAGGATGAATTTGCCCATGCCCAGTTGGGGGCCGGCCTGTTGGTGCTAAAGCGGCATGAAGACTCCACGCAACGCCTGCGCACTGCTGTCAGCCTAAATCCGAACTACTCTCAAGCCTTGGGTACTTTGGGGGTCGTGTTAGTTTACACGCATAACTACGATGAAGGTCTCGAGCTTTTGCAAAAGGCCATACAGCTCAGCCCAAAGGACCCCTTGCTGCCGATGTATCTCGTTGTGGCCGGCATTCCGCATTTTAACGATGAACGGTATGATGAAGCCCGCATGTGGGCGGAAAAGGCGTTACATGAAAACCCAAATTTTCCGACCGGGCATCGATTCTTGGCTGCTGTTCTGGGAATGCTGGGTGATCTTGATGCGGCCCGCGCCGCCTACGAGAATTTTGACCGTATGGCGCCGGGCATGACCGTTAAGGCATGCGTACAGGCTGTGCCGTTTGCCTTTGAAGTCGACGCCAAACGTTTTGCCGAGGGTCTGCGCCGGGCCGGGATGCCGGAGGGGTAAATGCTGGCGGAACTGCCCGAGGATGCGGCCACGGGGACAATTGCCGGGATCTATGGTGAAATCCGCCGGCTCTGGGCCGTGCCCTATGTTTCTTCCCTGCAACGTCATCTGGCGACGCGGCCGGGCTGGCTGGAATGGTCCTGGTCGGCGCTGGCCCCTGCCTTTCAGTCCGGCGCTGCGCAGACCGCCGGGTGGCGCGTGGCGGCTGATCTGGATCTGCCCGAACTGACGCCAATGGCGGCGGCGGATCTCGGTCTCGACCCCGGTGATGTTCAGACGATTCGTGATGTTTGCGCCGGTTTTGTCCGGGTGGCGCCGGTCAATCTAATGTTTGCCGGCTTGTTGCGCTGCCTGTTGCAGGATCAACAGCCCAGCGGTCCCGGATGGCCGGCGGATGATTGGACACCGCCCGCCGCCTTGCCCGTGTTGCCAGGAATGATCGACGTTGATACGGCTGACGACGGCACCCGAGGGGCGCTGCTGCGCCTGGGCACGGATGTGGATGGCACGCCGTTCGTGCCGGGCCTGTATCGGATCCTGGCTCGTTGGCCGGCTCTTTTGTCTCATCTTGACGAAGCCCTGGCGCCGATGGCCCAGGCACCGGAAATGGCAACGGCCCGGGCGGCCTTGCTGCGGGGGATCGACGCGGCAGTGACGGATTTATTCGCCGCATTACCGGCCTGCCAGGGTGGCTATGTTCCGGTATTTGATGACCGCCCGGCCGTGCTCGCGGCCCTTGATACCTACCGGCGTACCAGTCCGGAAATGGTTATCTTCGGGCAGATCATCGGGAATGGCTTTAAATCGCCACAGTAGGCCTTTCGCCACCGCGTAGACGGGGTTAAAATAGCGGCAACAATGAAGGTCGAAGGGGACGGCATATGAGTGGTTGGCAATGGTTTTGGACCTTGGTGGGGTTCATAATCTATATCGTCGTTCTGATATTTTTGTATTTCTATCAACCGTTCGAGGATCTGTTCAATCTGATCCTGAATGGCTTGAGCTATGAAAACTCAATTCTCTGGGCCGTGGTCATTGTCGGCATCGCCGGCTTTTGCGGTTATCACTGGCGCGCCTATCACACCCATATCGTGAGGGAGCGCAGCGTCGAAAGCATGGTCTTGACCTCCCTGCGCGGCTCCACTTTTATCGCTATTCTGTTCAGCGCCGGGGCAACCTTGCAGGCGGTGCAGATCCTCTGCGTTTATTTGCTTGGGCCCGGCTATACCCTGGATGGCGCCTTCGGGGCACGCTTGGCGGCGGTGGTCGCCCTGGTCATTCTGACGGGTGTTTTCTGCGTCATATTCTGGTTGTTGAAGGTCATGCGCCCGGTTAGACGCCGGGGCCAGGCCTAGGTTTCGACCGTGCGGTACCAAGCTGCGCGATGGATTGCCGGGTCAAGCCCGGCAATGACGAAAGGGCCGCTTCGTCATGCCCGGACTTGATCCGGGCATCCAGAGCCACGACCAAACTTTAATAAAAATCATGCGAAAAATTTTATGTAAGAAAGACCCATGAAAGACCCCGAGCATATTATCTACGAGGCCGTTGATGGCCGCGCCCGCATCACCTTGAACCGGCCGGCCAAGCGCAATGCCCTCTCCATACCGCTTTTGGAGGAGCTGAATGCCGCCCTGTGGGAGGCCGACAACGACAAGGATGTGCACAGCATCATTCTGCGCGGCGCCGGCAAGGCCTTCTCCGCCGGCTACGACCTGACGCCGGGTCTGAACAACCCGCCTGCGGGGGGCCGGCCGGGGCGGACCTACCGCGAGGGCGGTATCTATGCCGATCCGACCATTGATGACGATATCTGGCGCCTGGAATACAGCCAGCGTCTGCGCATGGTGCTGTTCGATATGCATAAACCCGTGCTTGCCCAGGTGCATGGCCATTGCCTGGCCGGTGGCACGGATATCGCCTTGTTGTGCGACATGGTCATCGCGGCGGAGGATGCGGTGATCGGCTTTCCGCCCGCCCGCGATCTAGGGTCGTTGCCGAACCAGATGTGGGTCTACCATTGCGGCCCGCAATGGGCCAAACGCCTGGTTCTGACCGGCGATACGGTCACGGGGGCGGAGGCGGCGCAGATTGGCCTGGTTATGAAAGCGGTGCCCCTTGATGCTCTCGAGGCCGAGGTTGAGGGGCTGGCCGACCGCATGGCCATGATCGATCCCGATTTGCTGACCGCCAACAAGCGTATCGTCAATATGGGTCTGGAGTTGATGGGTGCGCGGACCCTGCAGCGCATGGCGGCGGAAAACGATGCCCGCGCCCATCTCGCGCTTGGCACCCGTTCGTTCCGGCAAGTTGCCAGGGAACACGGGCTGAAGGCCGCCCTCGATGGCCGGGACGCCAATTTCGGCGACGGCCGGGCGCGGGTCAACGGCCCGGAAATCCGCGACGATGAAGGCAACCTGATCGACCCCGAATGACCCCGGCGCCCGCCGACAGCAAGACCATCGGTGTTCTGGAAGGCGGCGCGGTGGCGGAGACCTTTCACGCTCATTTAACTACCTTCACACAATCTTTCCAACGCTTCCTATCGCCCGGCGGCGACGGGCCCATCCTGCGCCCCTATCGTTGCTATGACGGTGAGTTCCCGGATGCGGGCGATGATTGCGACGGCTGGCTGATCACCGGCAGCGCGGCCGGCGTCTATGACGGCGATGACTGGATCGCCCAGCTGGAGGCGTTTGCCCGCGCGGCGTCTGAAACCCGGCCCGTGGTCGGGATCTGTTTCGGCCATCAATTGATCGGCCAGGCCTTTGGCGGCAGGGTTGAAAAGGCCCACGGCTGGGGCGTCGGCGTGCACCGCCATGCTTTAATGGATCAAGCCGACGGTATCATGCCGCCCGTCCGGCAACTGGATCTGCTCGCCTCCCACCAGGATCAGGTGATGGCGCCCCCACCTGGCGCGACGGTTCTGGGCGGCAGTGATTTCTGCCCCATCGGCGTGATGACCATCGGCGCAAATGTGCTCTCCATCCAAAATCATCCCGAGATGACCAAGGACTTCGCCGCCGATCTCTATGAAATCCGGCGTGAGGTGATCGGCCGGGATGTCGCGGACAGGGCTCTCCATAGCCTCGCCCGTGACACCAACGAGGCAGCGGTCCGGACCTGGATTCTGGATTTTTTAATACGCTGACGTCGTCCTATTGGGCGCCTATGCGGCCGCCGCTGTGTTCAACTGGCGTAGGCCATGGCCGGATTGACGGCTGTCAGGACACCGTCGCTCATCTCGAACGTGGCGTGGGGCGTCTCATAGGTTTGCCGTGGTTTGTAACTGAACAATATATCCCAGCCGCGCTCGCGGAATTGTCCTTCCAAAACTTCGTGGGTCAGGTCGCTGTGGGTGCCCAAATGGACCCGCCGTACCTTTTTGGTGAGCAGATCCATGGCGGGCGGGAACACCAGTCCTTCCGATTCCTGCAAATCCGCTTCCACATAGTCGACCCTGGCAAAGGGTGTCAGCAGGTCTTTCAAGGTCACGGCCGAGACAAAGGAGATCTCGGCCGGGGCTTCGAAATCCGTGCCTTCTTCCAAATTGACGGTCACGCCGGTGCTGTTGCGCAGCAACAGGCTTTGCGCCAGATGTTCCAGGGTGCCGTTGTGCTTGGCCATGTCCAGGATCGTCATGCGGGCCGCGCGGCTGTTGGACTGCGTGCAACTTTGTGCGCCCAGTCCAGGCGCTCCAATGGGAAAGAGCACGGGGTCGTTGTTGGCGCTCATGGCTGCATCGATCAGCCAATGTTCGTTGGGATCGATGCCGTTGTTGCGAAACTGTTTGCGGGTCATTTCCATGTTTTCCGGCACCCCGTCGACCGCCACCAGCATGGCCGGCATGGGGTTCAGGGCCCGCAGGGTCAGATAGCTTCCGACCGCCTGGCCGCCGTAGCATGAACCCAGGGTCATCATGGTATAGGAACCGCGGGCTTCCCGGGCGGCCGCGACCCAGTTGAAGGTTTCAAACCAGCCTTCGCCATCGGACAGGCTTGGCAGGCGGGTCATGGTCTGGCAATCGCCCGCTTTGTCCGGTTCGGCGCCCCAAATCACCCTGAAGTTGGCGTCTGTCCGCTGGCCGATGAAATCGACAAAAAATCCCTTGTCCACATAGCCCGCAAACGGCTCCATGCCATCGAAAGTGTCCAGAAAAGGTGTCAGGTCATTGACTGCCATTGTGTTTTCCCTGTGAAGCCTGCCGCCGCCGGGCTCAACTGCGGTAGGCCACGGCCGGATTGACGGCGGTGATGACGCCGTCGTTCATCTCGAACGTGGCATGGGGTGTTTCGTAGGTTTGCTCCGGTGCGTAACTGAAAACGATGTCCCAGCCGCGATCGCGGAACAATTTTTCCATTCGGTCGTGGGTGCTTTGCCCGTGCGTGCCCAACAGAACGCGGCGGACTTTCTTGGTCAGAACATCCATCGCCGGCGGAAAGACCACGCTTTCCGATTGCTGCAGGTCGGCTTCCACGAAATCCACCCGTTCGAAGGGCGCCAGCAAATCCATCAAGGTCAGGGCGGAGACAAAGGTAATCTCGCCCGAGAAATCATATTCCGTGCCCGGCGCCAGATCGATGGTCAGGTCGGTGCTGTTGCGCATCAGCAGGCTTTGGGCCAGCCGTTCCGTGGCGCCGGCTTTTTTGGCCAGATCAAGAATCGCCATGCGGTTGGCGCCGCTATTGGTCAAAACGCAGTTCTGCGTGCCCGAGCCCGGCGCGCCGATGGGAAACAGCACCGGCTTGTTATCGCCGCTCATGGCCGCCTCGATCATCCAATGGTCGTTCGGGTTGATGCCGTTGTCGCGAAACTGCTTGCGGGTCATCTCCATATTTTCCGGCACGCCGTCCACGGCGACCAGCTTTGCCGGCATGGGGTTCAAGGCTTGGAGGGCAAGATAACTGCCCACCGCCTGGGCGCCATAACAAGATCCCAGGGTCATCATCACATAAGATCCGCGCGCTTCTCTCGCCGCCGCCACCCAGTTATAGAATTCAAACCAGTCTTCGCCGTCCGACAGCGCCGGCATGGCGGTCGCCATTTCACGGCCACCCGTGGCATGGGGATCGACACCCCAGATGGAACGGAACGTCGCATCCGTGCGCTGGCCGACGAAGTCAACCAGAAAGCCATTTTCCACAAATCCGGAAAATGGCTCCATGCCCTCGAAAACGTCCAAATGGCAGGCAAAATCATTGACGGCCATAAGGCCCTCCCTCGCAATAAATCCAGCAGCTAATTATTAAAAAATATAGTGACCAAGCCGTTAACTCCGGTCTTAACTCCGGTCTTAATTCCGGCCTTGAAATTCCCCTTCGAACCGGGCAAGCAGAGGCATGACAAAAAGCACCCCCCAAGCGATCCATCTGAGCGACTACCAGCCCCCGGCCTTTCTGGTTGAAGGGGTCGAGCTGGAGTTTGACCTGCACCCGGATAAAACCGAGGTCCTGACCCGCATGACGTTGCGCCGTAACCCGGCCCACGAGGCGGTTCAGCCGGGTGCGGCGGCGTTGCGCCTGGACGGCGAGGATTTGGAACTTGTATCCCTGACCCTTGATGGGACCGCCCTGGCCGCCGGCGCTTATGTGCTGGATGATGCCGGGTTGAGCCTGCCGGATGCCCCGGATGCATTCGATTTGTCGGTGGTGACGAAAATCGCGCCGGCGGCCAATACCAAGCTGGAGGGGCTGTATCAATCCAGCGGGATATTCTGCACTCAATGCGAAGCCGAGGGCTTTCGCCGGATCACCTATTTTCCCGACCGCCCGGACGTCATGACAACCTACCGCGTCACCATCCGGGCCGAAAAGGCTGCCTGTCCGGTTCTGCTATCGAACGGCAATCTGGTCGAGGCGGGTGAATTGCCCGATGGCCGGCATTTTGCCGTTTGGGATGATCCGTTTCCCAAACCGTCATATTTGTTCGCCCTTGTCGCGGGCGATTTGAGCTGGCTGGCGGATGAATTCATCACCCAGTCGGGCCGGGCGGTTGCGCTGCGGATCTACACCGACCCCGGCAACGAGGACCGCTGCGCCTACGCCATGGGGGCCCTGCAACGGGCCATGCGCTGGGATGAGGAGAAATACGGCCTGGAGTACGACCTGGATCTGTTCAACATCGTCGCCATCAACGATTTCAACATGGGCGCCATGGAGAATAAGTCCCTGAATGTGTTCAATGCGAAATATGTTCTGGCCAACCCGGAAACCGCCACCGACGACGACCATGCCAATATCGAGGCGATCGTGGCGCACGAATATTTCCACAACTGGACTGGCAACCGGGTGACCTGCCGGGACTGGTTTCAATTGAGTCTGAAGGAAGGTTTGACGGTATTTCGCGACCAGCAATTTTCAGCCGACATGCGTTCGCCGTCCGTACAGCGGATCAAGGATGTCCGCGCCCTGCGCGCGGCGCAATTTCCCGAGGACGCGGGCCCCCTGGCCCATCCCGTGCGCCCCGCCAGCTATATCGAAATCAACAATTTCTATACCGCCACGGTCTATGAAAAAGGCGCCGAGGTGATCGGTATGTACCAGACCCTGTTGGGCGAGGCCGGTTTCCGCAAGGGCATGGATCTCTACTTTAAGCGCCACGACGGCCAGGCGGTGACCTGTGATGACTTCCTCGGGGCAATGGCGGACGCCAACGGCGCCGATTTGGGGCAGTTCAGGCTCTGGTACAGCCAGGCGGGCACGCCCGAGGTCCATGTCTCGGGTACCTATGATGCCGGCGCGGAAGTCTACGAACTCAGCCTGAGCCAGAGCTTGCCGGCCACCCCGGATGGCGTGGCCAAGCAGCCCATGCGTATTCCCGTGGCCGTTGGCTTGCTGGACGGGGCCGGGCGGGACATGGCGCTGGATACCAACGGCACCACCACAAAGATCGTCGAATTGACCGACAGTGACACGGTGATCCGGTTCGAAGATATTCCCTCGGCGCCCGTGCCCTCCATAAACCGTGGCTTCTCCGCGCCGATCCGGGTGCGTCAGGAATTGGGCGCGGCGGGGCCTGGGTTTTTGATGGCCCATGACAGTGATCCGTTCAATCGCTGGGAAGCGGGGCAGCAGTACGCCACGACCCTGCTGGTTGATATGGCGGAGGGGATTGCCGCCGGACGGGCCGTGGATGTGGACGAGGAGTTTGTTGCGGCGCTCGGCGGGACCTTGAGTGATGAGGACTTGGACCCGGCCTTCATCGCGCTCGCCTGTCAGCTGCCCAGCGAGGCCTATTTGGCCGAACAGATGGCGACGGCGGACCCGGCCGCCATTCATGCGGCGCGGGAGCGGATGCGGGCGGCCATTGCCCGGACCCTGCGCGATGGGTTGCTCGGCGTCTATGATGCCAACCGCGCCAATGTGCCCTACAATCCGGACGCCGCATCCGCCGGTCGGCGGGCCCTGAAGAACCTGGCACTATCCTACCTTTCCCTGCTCGACGATCCGCGCTGCCGGGCCCTGGCCGGCACGCAATTCCGGGCCGCGGACAATATGACCGACCGCATGGCGGCACTTTCGGCCTTGAACGACCGGGCGGGCGACGAGGCGGCGGAGAGCGAGCGGCATGAGGCCCTGGCCGCCTTCCACGACGACTTCAGGGATGATCCGTTGGTGATCGATAAATGGCTGTCCCTGCAGGCCGCATCGTCCCGGGCGGATACCCTTGAGCAGGTC
This sequence comes from Alphaproteobacteria bacterium, assembly GCA_029937535.1. Classification (GTDB taxonomy): domain Bacteria; phylum Pseudomonadota; class Alphaproteobacteria. Next base: position 52,041 of record JAPYPT010000001.1, on the reverse strand, counting down.
ATCAAATTGATGGACCACCCGGTGTTTTCCATTAAGCAGCCGAATAAGGTGCGGGCCCTGATCTCGGCCTTTTGCGCCGCCAATCCCTATCGGTTTCACGCCCCCGACGGCGGCGGCTACCGTTTTCTGGCGGACCGGGTCCTGCAATTGGATCCCATCAACCCGCAGGTCGCCGCCCGCCTGGCCACCCAGCTTGGCCGCTGGCGCCGCTACGGTGATGACCGCGCCGCCCTCATGCGTGGTGAACTATCCCGCATCCTGGCCACGGATGGCCTGTCGCCGGACGTCTTCGAGATCGTCTCCAAATCCCTGGCCGCCGATGACAAATAGAGACCCGTCTTCCAGAACGCAGAATCTTAATACGGTGACGTAGTAATTAATACGGTGACGTAGTAATTAATTAAGTTACTGTTATAAAATAATAAAATTAAAACAATGAGTAAATTAATTACTACGTCACCATATTAAGAATCAGGCGTTGAAAATGCGGCCCCATCCTTGCAGGCGGGCGGGATCGAGGCCGGCCAGTTCGAGGGCGCGCAGGATGACGACGGAAATGCTGTCGTAGATGGTGATGCCCAATTCGTCTTCCAGTTTGGCCGCCAGGGCGGCGCCGCGCATGTTGGTGCAGATGATGGAGATGGCCTCCGCGCCCTCCGCCGCGACCTCGCGGCACATGGCCTCGACCTGGTCCTGGCTGATTTCCGAAAATGAGTAATTGTCGGAGATACCCAAATGCCGCTCCGCCATGCAGTCGAACCCGGCGGCGCCGTAATTATCGAGGATGCGGGCCTGGACGTCGCCGGTGTAGGGCGTGACCAGGCCGAACTTTTTCACGCCATGGCGGCGGAACAGGTCATTGTTGGCCAGGATCGAGGTGGTGGCCGGCGCGCCGGTACCTTTCATGATGCGGGCGCACAAAGCCTCGTCGTTGGCAAAACCCAGCCAGCCGGCGGAGGTGCCGTTCCAGGCGATGGCATGGCACTTGGCATCCGCCAAAAGCTCGGCCGCGGCCAGGAATTTGCCATGATCGAACTGCGCCAAGCCATGTTCGGATAAGGTTATTTCGGTCACCTTGAAGCGGCTGAAATGGGCCGTGACCCCGTCCAGGCCGTCCAGCATGGCGGTGGTGGTCGGCTCCAGCACGGTGTTCGATGAGGGCGTCAACATGCCCAGGATCGTGCGTTCAGTCATGTCTGTTTGACGCTATTCAGCGTGAGCGCAATTTGGGGTCGAGCACGTCGCGCAGCGCATCGCCGAACATGTTGAAGGCAAACACGGCGAGGGAAATTGCCAGGCCCGGGAAGATCGCCACCCAGGGCGCGCTTTCGGCATATTCTTCCGCGCCGCCCTGCAGCATCAGGCCCCAGGCGGGGGTCGGCTCTTGTACGCCAAGGCCAAGGTAGGAGAGCGAGGCTTCCAGCAGAATGGCCTGGCCGACGAATGTCGTCAGCATGATCAGAAACGGCGCCATGACGTTGGGCGCCATGTGGCGCAGAATTATCCGCCGGTGGCTGAAACCAAGTGCGCGGGCCGCATCCACGTAAGGAATTTCCCGGATCGCCAGGGCGGATGAGCGCACCACGCGGGCGCATTGAGGAATAAATGGTATGGTGATGGCGATGATCACGTTGTTGATGTTCGGGCCCAGGATGGAGACCACGGCCAGGGCCAGAATAATCAGCGGGAAGGCCATGAAGACATCCATCACCCGCTGGAACAACAGATCAAACCAGCCGCCGAAATAGGCCGAGGCGACGCCCAGGACCAGGCCCGAGAAGGCGCCGACAAAGGCGGCGGTGAAACCGACGTACAGGGCGGTGCGTGCGCCGAAAATAATGCGGGTCAACTGATCCCGGCCAAACTGGTCGGTACCCAGCCAGAAATCCGCGCCGGGCGGGGTCAGCATGAATTCGAAGTTGTTTTCCTCCGGATCAAAAGGCGTGATGACCTCGGCGAAAACGGCCATGAAGATCATTACCAAAACAATGAACAGCCCGGCCGCGCCCAGGGGTTGGCGGCGTATCAGGCTCCAGGCGGTAGAGGTCCAGGAATTTTGGACGCCCAGTTCCTCAAGCGATCCAGAGCCGGGAAGGTCAGATACGGTCATCCTTGCCTCATCATCCTAACTGTAGCGAATGCGCGGATCCAGCCACGCATAAAGAACGTCGGTCACCAGATTGGTTATGACGAAAATCAACACCACGAGCATGACCAACTGTTGGGTCATCGTGAAGTCGTGATTGAGCACGGATTCAACGAACAGATTACCCAAGCCATTCAGGTTAAAGACCTGCTCGGTGACCACCAGGCCGCCCATGAGGAAGGCGAATTCCAGAGTAATAATGGTGACCACGGGCAACATGGCATTTTTCAAGGCGTGACGGTTGATGATGATTTTCTCCATCAACCCCTTGGCCCGTGCCGTACGAACATAGTCCTCGCGTAGGACTTCCAGCAGGGCGGAGCGCGTCATGCGCGTGGCCACGGCGGAATAGCGATAACCGGTTGCCACCGCCGGCCAAATGAGCTGCGACATATTCGCTAAAGGGTCTTCCAGCGGCGAAACATACTCGATCGGCGGCATCCACGGCTCGCCGAACCAGGCCTGAGTGGCGATCAGCAGACCGAGAATGATCATAATGCCAAGGAAGAACGAAGGTATGGCGATGCCGGCAATGGCGAAGGTTCGGACGAAATAATCGATCCAGGTATTCTGTCTGATCGCCGATATGGTGCCCAAGGGTATGGCAATCAGAATGGCGACCAGGGTCGCCATGATGGCGACTTGCAATGAAAGTTGAAAGCGCAAGCCAATTTCATAACTGATGGGCCGCCCGGTCCACATGGACTCGCCCAGATCAAAGGTCAGATACGAGGTGACGAAATCATAGAACTGCACGTGCATGGGGTCGTTCAGGCCGACCTTGTCTTGGCAGAGCTTGATTTCCGCCGGGTCGACGTACAAACCCGTGCCGCCCAATTTGATCTCGCAAATATCGCCCGGCACCGCGCGCAGAAGTATAAACACCAGCAGGGCGGCGCCCAACAAGGTCGGGACCGCCAGAAGTAGCCGGGTGATGATGTATTTATACACGTGGCTTAGGCCTTATATTAATTTTGGCGTAATTTCAAAAACTCCGATGCGGCCCGCCACGCCGCATTCGGCGGGGCGGGCCATGTGCACCGAAACAAAACCCAGACTTACTTATCCAACCAGACCTGATCCAAGGACTGATTCAAATAATGAGACGGGGCGATCTTCCAACCCTTCACATAAGAGCGATGAGGATTGATCTTGTACCACCACATGGTCAAGGCCATGTGGGCCTCCTCATCCAGCACCCGTTTTTCGTAGGCGCGCATCATGCTGCGCACTTTCTTCGGGTCGCCTTCGCGGTTCATGGCGTCGAACATTTTTTCCAATACGGGATCATCGTACGAGCCATAGTTGTTGCCGGCGCTGCCCAGGAACTTGGAAGCATCGACAACCGGGTTGATGACGGACTGGCAGTTGAAATCGATGGAAACATCGAAATCCTTCTTCTTGCGCAGACTGTCCAGGAACGGACCGGTCGGCTTGACGTCCTGTTTTACCGTGATGCCGGCTTTTTTCCATTGACCGATCAACCAGGTGCCAACCACTTTGTAGGGCTGGTCAACGCCACGGTTCAACAAGGTAAACGACAGATTTTCCTGACCCGCTTCCTTCAACAGCCGCCTGGCTTCCGCCCGGTTGGCCTTGATGTCGCGTCCGAAGCCGGCAATCGATTCCAATTCGGCCGGGGTCGCGGCCAAGGGATGGCTGGGGTAGACGATGCCGCCCACGGCCTTCACGATGGCGATGCGGGAGAGATACTTCGATCCCGACCAGCGATCCACGGCCAGGGAAATGGCCCGTCGCACCCGCGCATCGTCGAACGGCTTGCGGGTATGGTTGGCGGTGAAGAACAGGGCGCAGTTCCAATCACTTTCCTGCACCGTGATCTTGTCACCCAGGGCCTTGACCAGATCGTCGCGGGCCTTCGGCGGGAAACCGCGGAATTCGATATCGGCCCGGCCGCCGCGGATGGCCTGCAAACGGATCGCCATTTTCGGCGCCGCGATGGCTTTGTAGCCATCAAGGTAGGGTTTGCCCGCATGGTGGTAGCCGGCATAACGCTTGCCTTCAACAAAGGCGCCAGGCTGATGCTGCACGAACGTGAAGGCGCCCGAGCCGTTGATGTTCTTGGTATGCCATTCGTAACCATGCTTGTCCAAATCGGCCTTGGAATAGACGAAATTGAACGGCGTCGCCACGGCCGGAATGAAGCCGGAGGACGCATACTTCAACTTGAAGATCAGGGTGGTGTCATCCGGCGCGGTAATCGTATCCACCATCTTGAAGAAGGCCTTGCGCGCGGACGGCGTGCCCTTTGGGGGGAAGACGATCTTGTCGAATGTCGCCTTGATGTCTTGCGATGACAAGGATGCGCCGTTGTGAAATTTCACGCCCTTGCGGATCTTGAAGACATAGTTCTTGCCGTCGTCGGTCGGATTTGGCACCGAGCCTTCACACAGGTCGCAAACAAAATCCGTCGGCGAGGACGGGTTGTCGGGGTTGATGCGGATCAGCAGGGAATAGAACGGCCGGATCGGATGGATCATGCCGAAGGTATTTTCCCGATGCCCGTCATAGGACGGGATCTTACTGCCAACCACGATGTTCAAAATACCGCCCCGTTTGGGCGTTTCAGCCACCGCGCCGAGAGCAAAGCCGGCACCGATTGCCGCACCAAGTCCCACCATGGCGGCTTTTTTCAAGCCTTTATGTCGCATTGTTAATGCCTCCCTTTTGTGCCGGCACATTTATGAATTTTTCGCCGGCAATTGATACGCCGCGGGTTAAGTTTTGGCGGCGCAATTCCTCTGAACGCTTGTACTCAAGATACCTCCGGACAGGCCACGAAGTGGCCGGGCCGCAATTCCCTCAATTCTGGCACCGGACCGGCACATTTGTCGAGAGCAATAGGACAGCGGGGGTGAAATACACAACCCGACGGCGGATTGATGGGAGAGGGTATTTCCCCCTTCACCAGGCGATGTTCACGCCCCGCCTCGATCGTTGGGTCCGGTACCGGCACCGCGTCCAGCAGGGCGCGGGTGTAGGGATGGGTCGGATTATCGAACAACTCATCACAAGGGGCCAATTCGACAATCTTGCCCAGATACATCACCGCCACCCGGTGGCACAGATGGCGCACCACGCTCAAATCATGGGCGATGAATAGATATGTAAGGTCAAACTCCTCGCGCAGGTCCTCCAGCAAATTGATGACCTGGGCCTGGATCGAGACATCCAGGGCGGAAACGGCTTCGTCGCAAATAATAAATTCCGGCTTCATGGACAGGGCGCGCGCTATACCCACGCGTTGGCGTTGGCCACCGGACATCTCATGGGGATATCGATCCGCCATTTTCGGGCTCAGCCCGCAAACCGTCAGCAATTCCGCGACTCGTTTGTTACGGTCGGCCGAATTGCTTTCAATGCCGTGCACCGCCAAGGGTTCGCCAATAATATCGCCAATTTTCATGCGCGGGTTCAAAGAGCTGAAGGGATCCTGAAAAATAACCTGGATCTTGCGCCGCATGGCCACAAGATCGGCCCGCCCCATGCTACCCAAGTCGTCGCCGTGGAACAGGATTTGACCGTCGGTAGGTTTTTCCAATTGCAGGATGCAACGCCCCGTCGTGGATTTGCCGCAGCCCGACTCGCCGACAAGCCCCAAGGTCTCGCCCGGCATGATATCGAAACTGATGCCGTCGACGGCCTTGACGTGGGCAACGGTCCGCTGGACCAAGATGCCGTCAGTGACCGGGAAATGCATCTTCAGGTCGCGGACCTGGATTAGTGGCTCGGCCATTTCAGTCTGTGTTTCCGGCATCGTCATCAGGCCGCCACCCCCTTGTCCAGTTCGTCCCGCTGCCAGCAAGCCGATTCATGGCCGGGCCCAACCGCTTCCAAATCCGGCCGTTCATGTTCGCAACGCCCAACCGCGAAGGGACAGCGCGGCCGAAAGGCACAGCCGTCATCCAGTTGCGTCATGTCGGGGGGTTGACCGAAAATTGGTTCCAAGCGCTCGCCGCGCGGTTGATCCAGGCGCGGCACGGAACGTAGCAGGCCGCGGGTATAGGGATGGCGGGGCCGGTGGTAGATGTCTTCGGCCACGCCGCTTTCAACAATGCGCCCGGCGTACATCACATTGACCCGATCGGCATAGCGCGCGACGACGCCCAGATTGTGGGTAATAATGATCAAGGCGACGCCCATGTGCCGGGTCAGATCCTTCATCAACTCCAGAATCTGCGCCTGAATTGTGACATCCAGCGCCGTGGTCGGCTCATCCGCGATGATCAGTTTCGGATTGCAGGCCAGGGACATGGCAATCATTACCCGCTGGCGCATGCCGCCCGATAGGTGATGGGGATATTGCTTCAGCCGGCGCTCGGGCTCGGAGATGCCGACCAGACCCAGCAATTCGATGGCCCGGGCATGGGCCTCGACTTTATTGGAGGATAAATGCTGTTCCAGGGTCTCGGTCAATTGCCGGCCGATCGAAAGCACCGGATTCAGGGACGTCATGGGTTCCTGAAACACCATGCCGATATCCCGTCCGCGGACCCGCCGGATAGCGATATCGTCGATTTGCAGCAGATCCTCGCCGTTGAATTTGACCTTGCCGCCCATGATCTTGCCCGGAGGATCGGGGACCAGACGCAGGATGGAGAGAGCCGAGACCGATTTGCCGGAACCGGATTCACCGACAATCGCAACTGTCTCGCCAGCGTCCACATGATAGGTGATACCATCGACGGCGCGGACAATACCTTCCGAAGTGAAGAACTGAACCCGCAGGTCCTCAATCTCTAACAGCCGCGTCAAACCATAACCCCCCCAGGGTACAACTTAGTGGCCGGTTTCTTCGTCCCGTGCGCCACGCCAGCGATATATAATAGACCTATGCCGACGGACACAACCACTTATTGCCCTAGGGGGAGAGCAAAATGCCGCATCCCTGGGACTTGACCCAACGGTCGAGGCAAGGCTTATCCATTGCTTGCATGTGCTCTTGACGGGCACGACACCGGCACGGACCGCCAAGGAGGAGTATCCGATGATTGAACGTTACGCAGAGAAATTTCCCGCCTTTGAATATGACAGCCCCAGCGAGCGCGTTCTGCGCATCACCTTCAATAAGCCAGAGACCTATAATTCACTGGATTCCCAAGGTCACCGACAATTGACGTATATTTGGCGGGACATCGACGAGGACCCGGATATCAGCTGCGTCATTCTGGCCGCCAAGGGCAAGGCGTTCTCCTCGGGCGGCGACTTCAGCATGATCCAGAACAATATCGAGAACTGGAACGATACGATCGGCGCCTGGAAAGAGGCCCGCGACCTGGTCTACAACATCATCAATTGTTCCAAGCCGATCATTTCCGCCGTCAACGGCGTCGCCGTGGGCGCGGGCCTGGTGGCGGCACTTCTGGCCGATATCTCGATCATCGCCAAATCCGCCCGTGTGCTCGACGGCCATGTGCGCCTGGGCGTGGCCGCCGGAGATGTGGCCTGCATCAACTGGGTCATCCTGGCCGGCATGGCCAAGGCCAAATACCATCTGCTGACCAACGAACCTGTATTCGGCGAAGAGGCCGAGCGCATGGGGTTGTTTTCCCTGTGTACGGAAGATGATGAATTGACCGCCAAGTCGGAAGCGATCGCCATAACCCTCGTCAATGGCGCGCCCAGCGCCATTCGCTGGACCAAGCTGGCCCTGAACAATTGGTACCGGATGGCCATGCCCACGTTCGAGAATTCCCTGGCCCTCGAAATGCTCGGCTTCAAGGGCCCGGAAGCAAAAGAAGGCCTAGCCTCGTTCCTGGAAAAACGCGAGCCCAATTTCGACAAGAACTCACCACTCTAGGCGTTGAGCCGGGCGAATGGCTTACCTGGACAACTCCAAGGTCAGCCATTCGCCCCAGCGCCCGCGCCGACGCAGATAGAGGCCTTGGGCCCGGTAGGCGGCGCGGACCTGGGCGTCCTGGTTCGCCGACTGGCCAATAGCGACCTGATAAGGGTAGCGTCCTTTTTTTTAAAAAGGTAGCGCCCCCTTTATCATTATGTCCCTCCATTTATCCCTACCACATTTTGCCGAAATCCGGTCTGCATACTCGAACGACCAGAAATAGCGACTTTATCAATAGACCCAGCGTCCCCTTAAACCTGGAAAACCTGGAAGGGTAGCGTCCCCTTAAATCTGGGGTTAATTTCGTAGTTTTCAAAGAAGTGGAGGCTTTGGCCATAGCTCGGGACGGCGCGTGATGCCGGTTGGGTCATAGACCGTGGGCTCGATCTGCTGATGGAGGGACCGGCAGAAGTTGTCGAAGACAGAGAAGGGCAACCGCGTATGGGCCCCCACACGGAGGTATCGGGATGAGATCACGTTGTCGGTCTTGTCTATGAGCTCGATTGCCCCTTTATACTGAGCCATGATATCAAGCCGATGCTCCTCAGCCTTCTCAGCGAGCTTGCGTATGCTGTGGACGTACTTCCCCTTCAGCTCACCAAGAGTGACACCTTGGGCTAATAGAAATGCTTTTAGATACAGCTCGATTGCATGGAAGTAGAGAAAATACACTGGCGCGTTCCAGTGAGTCGCCTTAACTTCCGCGGCTGATAATGCAGCAGCAGATGCTGCATACGTATGAGCGTAATTGAACAAGCCAACCGGTGTTGCTTTCTCGTCGTCAGACAATTTTTGGGTCCTTTTGTTGTGATGTCCTTTATGCAGAAACAAAGGGGACGCTACCCTACTATAGGCCAGTTTCGATCCCAACTCACCGCTGCAGGATTGCTTTCGGCGGCTGGTTCACCTGGTCAATTCCAAGGTCAGCCATTCGCCCAAGAGCCTGCGCCGACGCAGATAAAGGCCTTGAGCCATATAGGCGGCGCGGACCTGGGCGTCCTGTTTTGCCAGCAAACCCGACAGCACCACCCGGCCGCCTGGCGCCAGGTGCTGGGCGATGGCCGGGGCCAGGCGTTGCAGCGGGCGGGCCAGAATGTTGGCCATGATCAGGTCATAGGGCGCGCCGGCAGCAAGATTGGGATGGGCGAAGCCGTCGGACAGCAAGGGCCGGACCCAGGGGTGAAGATGATTGCGCCGGGCGTTATCGCGGGCCACGGCGACGGCCCAGGGATCGATGTCGGTGGCAACGACGGGCACGCGCCAAAGCCGCGCCATGGCCAGGGCTAGCACCCCGGCGCCGCAGCCCAGATCCAGGGGCTGGCGATACCGTCGTGTCTTGGCAAGGTGATCGAGCGCTAGCAGACAGCCATATGTGGTTTCATGGCGGCCATTGCCGAAGGCGCGGCCGGCGTCCACTTCCAGGGTGATGGCGCCACCCGGCGCCGTGCCCCGGTCATGGGCGCCATGGACAAAAAAACGTCCCGCCTGAACGGGCGGCTGGGCCCGGTACGAGGCGGTAACCCAATCCTGTTCCGGAACCGGGCTCAGACTGAGGATCGGCGCCGGCACGTCCAGGGCGGCGGCGGCCAGGGCAAGGCGGGTCTCGAGCGCCTTTTTATCCACCGGTCCTTGCAACAGCACCTGGATCGACCAGGGCCCGCCGGGGGTGGTTTCAAATCTGGAACAAGCCAGTGCCCCCGCCTCCGATGCCGCTTCCAATGCCTCCTCGAAGGCCGGGGCCAGCGGCGGCGGCACGATCACCACCGCCTGCCAAATGCCGGTTGTCGTCATGCGGTCATCAGGCAGGCTGCACGAAACTGTCGATGACTTTCTTCGCGCCCGCCTTGTCAAAGGCGATGGACAGCTTGTTGCCTTCGATATCCTCGATCAGGCCATAGCCGAATTTCTGATGGAACACGCGCTCGCCGATGGCGTAATCCGATACGGCTGGGTCGGAGGTGATGATCTGCTCCGCCTGGCCCTGAATATAGCTGGGCGGCGGGGCGGCGGCGGGCGCGCGCCGCATGCGGGTCGAGGACGGGCTGTCAGTGAACGTGAAGGCGCCCGGCGCCGCCATTTCCAAGACCGGCTCGCCGCCGCCCGCATATAATCCGGGCTCCATCTCCGTCTCGATATGTTCGGGGGGCAGTTCCGCCACGAAACGGCTGGGCGGGGAAACTTTCCACTGGCCAAAGACCTGGCGGTTCGCGGCGAAACTTATGATCGCCCGTTGGCGGGCCCGCGTCAGGCCCACATAGGCCAGGCGCCGCTCCTCCTCCAGGGCGGCCAGGCCGTTTTCATCCAGGGCGCGCTGGTGGGGAAACAGCCCGTCTTCCCAGCCGGGCAGGAACACCGTGTTGAATTCCAAACCCTTGGAGCCATGCAGGGTCAGGATATTGACCGCGTCCTCGGCCTGGGCCATTTCCACATCCATGACAAGGCTGACATGCTCCAAAAAGCCGCCCAGTTTGTCGAACGGTTCCAGGGCCACAATCAGTTCCTTGAGGTTTTCCAGTTTGCTCGGCGCCTTGGCGTCCTTGCTGGCCTGCCACATGTCGGTGTAACCGCTTTCCTCCAGAATGACTTCGGTCAACTCTCCGGGCGGCATGCCATCGATAAGGCCGCGCCAGCGGTCGAAATCATCCAGCAATTTGGTCAGGCTATTCCGGGCCCGGGCCTTCAGATCATCGCCGCCAACCATGGCGCGGGCGGCGCGGGTCAGCGGAATGGCCATGTCGCGGGCGGCTTGATGCAGCAATTGCAGGGTTGCGTTGCCCAGGCCCCGCTTGGGCGTATTGACGATCCGCTCGAAAGCCAGGTCGTCATCGGGTTGCGCCAGCACGCGCAGATAAGCGACCGCGTCACGGATTTCCGCCCGCTCATAGAACCGCGTGCCGCCGATCAGGCGGTAGGGCACGCCCAGGGTTAGGAATCGCTCCTCGAACTCCCGGGTTTGGAACGAAGCGCGGACCAGGATGGCCATTTCATTGAGGGATTGTTCCCGGCGCTGCAAATCCTCGACCTGCTCGCCCACGTCACGGGCTTCCTCGGCGCCATCCCACAGGCCGTGGACCTGGACTTTTTCGCCGCTGTTCAGTTCCGTCCATAGGGTCTTGCCCAGGCGGCCTTCATTCTTGTCGATCAGGCCGGCGGCGGCGCCCAGGATATGCGGCGTGGAGCGGTAATTGCACTCCAGGCGGATAACCTTGGCGCCGGGAAAATCCTTCTCGAAGCGTAGAATGTTGCCGACCTCGGCGCCGCGCCAGGAATAGATCGATTGATCGTCATCGCCGACGCAACAGATATTACGGTGGCCCTGGGCCAGCAGGCGCAGCAACAGATATTGCGAGACGTTGGTATCCTGGTACTCATCGACCAGGATATAGCGGAACTGTTTTTGATAGCTGGCCAGGACATCTCCATGTTCGGCGAAGATGGTCAGGCAATGCAGCAGCAGATCGCCAAAATCGCAGGCATTCAGGACTTTCAAACGTTCCTGATAGGCCTTGTACAGAACAACCCCCTTGCCGTTGGCGAAGTTTTCCCCTTCGCCCGGCGGCACTTTCGAGGGGATCAGGCCGCGGTCTTTCCAACGGTCGATGGAGGCCGCTAGAAGCCGCGCGGGCCAGCGCTTGGGGTCGAGTTGTTCGGCCTCGATCAACTGTTTCAACAGGCGCAGCTGATCATCCGTGTCCAGGATGGTGAAGTTGCTTTTCAAGCCGACCAGTTCGCCATGACGGCGCAACAGGCGGACACCGATGGAATGGAAGGTACCCAGCCATAGACCTTCGACGGCCCGGCCCACCAGTTCCGCCGTGCGATCGGCCATCTCGCGGGCTGCCTTGTTGGTAAAAGTCACCACCAAAAGCTGGCTGGGAAAGGCCAGGCGCTGGTGCAAAATATGGGCCAGACGGGTGGTCAGCACCCGGGTCTTGCCGGTGCCGGCGCCGGCCAGAACCAGGACCGGGCCCGCCACCGCCTCCACCGCCGCGCGTTGCTCCGGATTGAGCTGCGAAATATAGCCGGGCGGTGGCGCTACGTCACCGCCGGTGCCACCGCCGGGGCCGCCGCTGGAACCAGTACCGGGGCCGTCGGCGCTCACCGGCGCCATTTGTTCTAAATCGAAGGGATCGGACATGGTAAAGATATAGCCCATCGCGGTCCGGATTTGCACCCGGTGGGTTCAAGACATTGTAACGAAAGGCGGGAGACCGGTGCCAAGTCGTTGGTGTGTATCGCGATTATCTTCGAATCATCATGCCGTTAAAACTCTGTAACAAAAATATTCTTTGCGTCCCGTGACAAGCTGACGCATATTGCGCTCCAACAGTATCAGGCGCCGCCAAGGTGTCGACGGGAGGACTAGTAGATGAATTGCCAGAGGCCCATGGGCCTATTCCCAGGCATCGTTTGGTGCCGTTTCGGTATGTATTCATAAAATGAGCCAAGTTTCAGCCAACGCCACGGAGGCGTCTTCCTCCGGTCGCCCGATACTGCAAGTGAAGGATGTCGCCGTGCATTTCGGCGGTATCATTGCACTCGACGGTGTCAGCTTCGATGTACCCGAAGGCGCCATACTGGGTCTGATCGGACCGAACGGTGCCGGCAAGACAACATTGTTCAACTGTCTTAGCCGGCTCTATATCCCCAATTCGGGCGATATCCTGTTCGAAGGCCAGACCATCCTGAATACCGTGCCTTACCAGATTGCCAATCTGGGTATTGGCCGGACCTTTCAGAATCTGGCGCTGTTCGCGACCATGTCGGTACTCGACAACATCATGATCGGCTGTCATTCGCGCAGCAAAAGCGATTTCCTGTCCAATGCCCTGAGGCTGCCCTGGGTCGGCCGCGAGGAAAGCATGCTGCAGGATATCGCATGGGAATTGATCGAGTATCTGCAACTGGGCGATCACGCCTACGATCCCGTGGGCGGCCTGCCGTTCGGCATTCAAAAGCGCGTCGAACTGGCCCGGGCGATCGCCAGCAAACCGAAGCTGTTGCTGCTTGATGAACCGGCCGGTGGTTTGAACCATGACGAGGTCGAGGAACTGGCCGATACGCTGCGGCAGATCGGCCATGACCGCAATATTACCGTGCTGCTGGTGGAACATCACATGAGTTTGGTCATGGCGGTATCCGATGTCGTCGTGGCAATCGACTTTGGCCGCAAGATCGGCGAAGGAACACCGGCCGAAGTGCAGCAAAACCCGGAGGTTATTCGGGCCTATCTGGGGACGACTGACTGATGGCATTTTTGGATGTAGCCAATCTTGAGGCTTTTTACGGGCCCATTCAGGCCTTGCATGGCATCAGTTTCTCGCTGGAGCAAGGCGGGATCACAACAATTCTGGGCGCCAATGGGGCCGGCAAGACAACCACCTTGCGGGCGATCTGCGGCATGGTAAAGACAAACGGTCAAGTCAGTTTCGATGGCGAATCGATCGCGGGAAAAAAGACCGAAAAGATAGTGCGATACGGCGTCGCCCACGTGCCGGAAGGCCGGGGCACCTTTGTCCGCGTCAGCACGGAAGATAACCTCAGGCTTGGCGCCTACTCCCGGCGGGATGCAGGTGCCGTGGCCGAGGATATGGAGCGGGTCTACGGTTATTTTCCCCGTTTGAAGGAACGGCGCAATCAACAGGCCGGTACCCTGTCGGGCGGCGAGCAGCAGATGCTGGCGGTCGGCCGGGCCTTGATGTTGCGCCCGCGGTTGATGTTGCTGGACGAACCTTCGTTTGGCCTGGCGCCGCTGATCGTGCAGGAATTATTTGAAATTTTGCGTGTCATTAATCAGGAGGAAGGCGTCTCCATGCTGCTGGTTGAGCAGAATGCGAACTTGGCGTTGAACCTGGCGGATCACGCCTATTTGCTTGAGACCGGCCGGGTTGTGATTTCGGGCACGTCCGAAGAAATCAGCTCGGACGAGACGGTCCGGCAGTCTTATCTTGGTTACTGACAAACGACGGGGCGAGTGAACGGATATGCCAGATATTTCCATGGTTGAGTTAGTACAACAAGTCCTGGGCGGCTTGGCCACGGGCGCCATTTATGCCTGCATCGCCTTGTCGGTGGTGATGATCTATCAAGCCATTGATCATTTCAATTTCGCCCAGGGTGAAATGGCCATGTTCTCGGCCTTCATTACCTGGCAGATGATCGACTGGGGGGCCAATTACTGGGTCGCGTTTTTTGTCTGTATCGCATTGTCGTTTATCGGCGGCATGGCCATCGAACGCATCATATTCGCGCCGCTGCGCAACGCGCCGGTCTTTACCCATATCGTGGTCTTCATCGCGTTGTTTCAAATATTCAATGCCGGGGCGGGTTATATTTGGGAATTCACCATCCGGGAATTCCCCAGCCCATTTCCCGAGAGGCTGCCGTTCGATACGACATTAATCGGACCGCATGATCTGGGTATGATGGCCGTCGTCCTGATCATGCTGGGCCTGATCTTTCTGTTCTTCCGCTTTACCCCTGTCGGTCTGGCCATGCGGGCCGCGGCGGCGGCGCCGGATTCGGCCCGCCTGGTGGGCATCAGCGTCGGTATGATGCTGGCCCTTGGCTGGGGCCTGGCGGCGGCGATTGGCGCCGTGGGCGGCATGATGATCGCGCCGGTGGTCTATCTGGAACCCAACATGATGCTGGGCATTCTTCTCTATGGCTTCGCGGGCGCCGTGGTCGGCGGCTTGACCAGCCCCGGCGGCGCCGTCCTCGGCGGCTTCATGATGGGGGTCATCGAGCCCGTCGCCGGCATGTTCATCGGCAGTGAATTGAAGCTGACCGTCGCGCTGGTCGTGATTGTCACAATTCTTATCTTTAGGCCCTCGGGAATGTTTGGGCGCGTAGTGGTGCAAAGGGTTTAGTCATGACAACTTCTACGTTACCCGATACCGAGATGAAAAGCGGTGGGGCGCCACGACGCGCCAACCCGGCGGACCGGTTGCGCGTCTTTGGCGTCAGTTTGCCGTGGATCCGCCGCGTTTCGATCCTCATCGGATTAGCCCTGGCTCTTTTCTTGCCATTTTATATGGAAGGCTTTGGTGTTTTCCAGCTAACGCAGGTTTTGTATCTGTCGATCGCGGTGCTGGGACTTAATCTGCTGACCGGTTTCACCGGCCAGTTCTCGCTTGGCCATAGCGCCTTCATGGCGATCGGTGCCTATACGGCCGGGATCATGATGGATCAGTGGGAAGTTCCTTACTATCTTACCATCGTTCCCGCCGGAATAGTCTGCTTCGCCGCCGGGTTCTTGTTCGGCCTGCCGGCCTTGCGGCTGGAAGGTTTGTACCTGGCATTGGCGACTTTTGCCCTGGCCGTTGCAGCACCGCAATTGCTGAAGTACGAACATTTCGAACCATTTACAGGCGGCGTGCAGGGGCTTGATCTGTTAAAACCGGATTCGCCGATCGCCTTCCTGAGCAATGATCAATGGTGGTACTATTTCAGTCTGTTCTTTGGCGTCCTGTTGTTTATCGCGGCCTGGAATCTTGTCAGGGGACGGACCGGCCGGGCCATGATCGCGATCCGCGACAATCCCATCGCGGCCAGCACAATGGGCATCAACCTGTCCCTCTACAAATCCGTGACTTTCGGCGTCAGTGGCATTTATTGTGGCGTGGCGGGTGCGTTATCCGCCATCGTGGTTGAATTCATTGCACCGGAAAGCTTTACCTTCATTTTTGCCATATTGCTGTTGATCGGGATGGTCATCGGCGGGATCGCCTCCATCCCCGCGGCAATTATCGGTGGCGCCTTTATTTTGTACGTACCAAATTTTTCGGAAATGGCTGTCGACTTCTTCTTCGGCGGCGATCCTGCTTCGAAGGCACTTGTTTGGATTTCGTTTGGCGCGGCCATGATTATTGTGGTTTACATAATGCCAATGGGCGTCGCCGGCTTCGTAAAGCGGAATTTGCGGCGGTTGGCGCGATAAATAAACCAGATACCGCGGCCCCGTGACTTGAGTTGCTGGGACAAGCGGTACTATGCTGAAGACGTTAACTTAGAAAACAAGGAGAGCACGATGGGAAAGATGTTCAAACTGACAACGGGGGCCGCGGTGGCTTTCGTGGCTGGTGTGGGAGTCGCCGCCGCGGGCAATGCCCCCGGCGTCACGGACACGGAAATCAAAATCGGTAACACCAATCCATACAGTGGCCCGGCTTCGGTCTACTCGACGATTGGCAAGTCGATTTCCGCCTGCTTCAATCAGGTCAACGCGGAAGGCGGCATCAACGGCCGCAAGATCAACTTTATCACCTATGATGACGGCTACAGCCCGCCGAAGACCAAGGAACAGATCCGTAAATTGGTCGAAAAAGACAAGGTGGCGTTGACCTTCCAGACCCTTGGCACGCCGACCAATTCGGCCATTCACAAATACATGAACAAGAAAAAGGTGCCGCATCTATTCGTTGCCACCGGCGCCACGAAATGGGGTCAGCCTAAAAAATTCCCATGGACCATGGGGTTCCAGCCGAACTATCAGACCATCGGCCGGATTTTCGGCAACTATATTTTGCAGAACCATCCCACCTCCAAAGTCGCGGTTCTTTACCAAAACGACGACTACGGCAAGGACTATGTCATCGGCGTCAAGGACGCCATGGGTGACAAATACAAGCAACAGGTGGTCAAGGAAGCAAGTTACGAAGTTACCGATCCGACCGTGGCCAGCCAGATCATCAGCTTGAAAAACAGCGGCGCGGATGTGCTGGTTAATATCTCCATTCCGAAGTTCGCCGCCCAGGCGATCAAGAAAATGGACGCCATTGGCTGGAAGCCGACGCATCTGTTGAACGATGTTGCGGCGACCATCGCGTCAACCTACAAACCCGCGGGCCTGGAAAAGTCCAAGGGCATCATCTCCGTGACCTATCTGAAGGATCCCAACGATCCGGAGTGGAAGGACGATGCGGAGATCAAGGAATGGCGCGCCTTCATGACCAAGTATTATCCCAAGGGCGACATCAACAATGCCTTTAATGTCTATGGCTGGGCGGTTTGCAGCCTGATGATCAACGTCCTCGAAAGAGCGGGTAATGATCTCAGCCGTGACAACATCATGAAAATGGCGGCTTCATTCAAGAAGTTCCGCGTCCGCGGGACCCTTCCCGGTATCGTCGCCAACACCGGCCCGGACGATTTCTATCCGGTCGAGCAGATGCAGATGGTGCGTTTTGACGGCAAGGGCAATGTTCGTTTCGGCCCGGTCATCAGCGCCGAAACTTCCAGCGAGTAACAACAACGTTTCTTGCGAATACCATTGGGCCGCCGGAAATTCCGGCGGCCCTTTTCTTTTGCCTCTCGATCGTTTAGGCATCGGGTCCGAAATGTTCGAGAGAGTTGAGGCGTTATGCAAAACACACGTATCGAAGGCTATGTCTATCTTGCCGCATTTGCCCTGTGTATTCCGGCGGCGAATTGGCTGTTGGGCCATGCGGGCACGGTTTGCCCGCCCAATTCACCCTGTTTGATCCCCGTGGCGCCGGGCATCATGGCGCCAAGCGGCGTTCCCTTGATCGGTCTGGCCTTGGTATTGCGGGATCTGGTGCAACGGCGCCTAGGCGCGAAATGGGCTATTGGGGCGATCCTGGCCGGCGCGGCGCTTTCCGCCTTTCTGGCCCCGCCTGCTTTGGTATTGGCTTCCGGCATCGCCTTTCTGTTGTCCGAGTTGGCCGATTTCGCGGTCTATACCCCGTTGCAGCGCCGCCGCCTGGTTCTGGCCGTCGTCGCCTCGGGCCTGGTCGGGCTGGTCATTGACAGCGTATTGTTCCTGCAACTGGCTTTTGGCAGCCTGAATTTCCTGGACGGGCAGATCATCGGCAAGGCATGGGTGGTGTTGCTGGCTATTCCCCTCATCTGGTGGCTGCGGGCCTGGGATCAACGCCGTGGTGTGCAGGCCGCCTAGATTTGCAAGTATATCGGTGACGCAAGTCCGGATATCTTGACAAATTACCGAAATTCTGCTCTAGTCCGAGACATATATCTTCGGAGGGAACTCCGAGGCGGTTCTGCGTGGCAAATTTGTGGTTGAGTCTTGACGAGTATAGGAACAGTGGCATCGGTGTACGCCCGCTTGGCTTATGGCCAGGGCGAGGTCGCGCCTGTTCGACCGTCCCTACGCGCCGCTGATCAACGAACCGCATCTCAGCAAAGCACCCAGTTCGCGGCAAAAGGGCACGGCGGCTACGACCAAGCCGGTGCCGAGAGCCTGCGCGGCGCACAGACGAATGTGGTTGATTTGCCGGTCACCAACAGGGCGGCGGTTGAACCGGCCATCCGTACCCGGCAACCACAGCCTTCCGTGCCGTTTCTGGCACAGCAGATTGCTCAGGAAGGGCTGCCTGACAGATCCAAGGCCATGCGTCAAAAGCATGCGGATGTGAGCGAGGCCTATGTCCTAGCCAGCGACGATGCAGCTAAAATTCTCGGGCCGGTCCGGCCCCACGAACTGATCGTCTGAATTCAGACTTATTTCCGGTAATTTGGATTGCTTGGCGCGCCATGATGCGGCGGCCCTGTGTCTGATCAATATTTTAGGCTGGGGTCAATGCCCCGATGCTAGAGCTTTAATGTATGGTGTGGCCGTATTCACCGCTCAAGCGATGAAGTTCTTCCACCACGCCGTACCAGGCGTATTGCTGGGCCACCTGCACGGCCTGTTCGTAGCCGAGGGTTTCGATTAGATTTTGCGCCAGACCTTGGTAATGTTCGACGATCCCTGACATCGTTATACTCCTCATGGGTGGCTACAATTGGTTGAGCATAGCGGCGCTTGATTAAGAAACTCTAAGCGGCATAGTGAAAATCGGAAGGTTTGAAGCGTGATATACATCTCCTCTTGGCGCACCATGGAAGCAAGGGCGGCGGAAATGGGCGCGACCCATGTCCTTTCGTTACTGGGCATAGAGGGCGTGCCCCAAACGCCCCAGGGCATCGATCCCGCCCGGCATTTGCATATCGAAGTTGATGATTTTCCGGCGCCCTATGCCGGTGATATCGAGCCGACCGAGGCGCATGTGCGAACGTTCCTGGAATTTGCCGAAAAATGGGACCGCCAAGGCGCGATGTTCGTGCATTGCTATGCCGGGGTCAGCCGCTCCACGGCGGCGGCGTTAAGCATACTCTGTCACTACAATCCCGGCCGCGAGATGGAAGCCGCGGCGGCCCTGCGTCAGGCCGCCCCCCATGCCAAGCCAAACGGCCGGATCGTTGCATTGGCTGATCGCGTGATGGGCTTGGATGGCCGGCTGGTGGGGGCGGTCGAGGCCATGGGGCCGGGTTTCTATGAAGGCGGCCCGACGCCGCTGGTCGAACTACCGATGACGCTATAGAAATTTTTGGGGAAAAACATGAAAGCCATTGTTTGCCGGGAGCTGGGGCCGCTGTCGGTTTTGCGTTTGGAGGATGTGCCAGAACCGGACCTGGGCGCCGGTCAGGTGCGGTTGAAGGTCAATGCCACGGGCATTAATTTCGCCGATATTCTGACCGTTGAAGGCAGCTATCAGCACAAACCGCCCTTGCCTTTTATCGCCGGCTTTGAAACCGCCGGCGAGGTGATCGAGGTTGGCGAAAGTGTCGGGAACGTCGCCCTGGGCGACCGGGTCATGGCGGGCGTCCGGCCGGGAGGGTTCGCCGAACAGGCCGTGGTCGATGCCCGCGCCGTGCTGCCGACGCCCGAGAAATTTGACGATATCACGGCGGCCGCGTTCCGGGTTGGATACAACACCGCCTATCATTGTTTGTTGCACCGCGGGCAATTGAAGGCCGGTGAATGGGCCCTGATCCACAGCGCCACGGGCGGCGTCGGTCTGGCGGCGGTGGAACTTGCCAAATTGCACGGCGCCAAGATCATCGCCACGGGCGGTGATGACACCAAGCTGGCGGTGGCGCGGGACTACGGCGCCGATCATGTCATCAACTACCGGAATGGCGAGTTTCGGGATCAGGTCAAGGAAATCACCGGCGGGCGTGGTGTCGATGTGGTCTATGATTCCGTGGGCGGCGATGTGTTCGATCAATCCCTGCGCTGCATGGCCTGGCATGGACGATTGGTCGTCGTCGGCTTTACCTCCGGGCGGATCCCGACGTTGTCGGCCAATTATGCCCTGATTAAAGGTTTGTCGATCATCGGTTGCCGGGCCGGTGAATTCCGCCGCAACGATCCCGAAGGCGGCGCCAGAATGGATAAAGATCTGCTCGGCCTGGCCAACGGCGGCAAATTACACCCCCATGTTTCCCACGTGGTGCCCCTGGAGCGGGCGGTCGAGGGCATGCAATTATTGCTGGACCGCAAGGTGATCGGCAAGGCCGTGGTCACGATGGGGTAGAGCAATTCCGGTCAAATGTGAATCACACTACACGACATACCGTCATCCCCGGCCGTAACGAAGCGAAGACCCGGGGATCCAGAGCCGCAATCAACTGAGTTTGTTGCCCTGGATTGCCGGGTCGAGCCCGGCAATGACGATAATATGGCCGTGTGTTGTGTAGTATGATTGTGAATCATGACGTGATTCTAAGTGATTGGAAAAATTGCTCTATTCTCAAGAAGCGGGGCATTTCCAATTCGGAAATACTCTAGAGCATGCTATGTGGAGGCATCTCCAACCGCTAAACTAAGCACATGCGCATTCTATATCATTTCTGGCTATCGCCGTTTTCCCGCAAGGTTCGTATCGCCTTGTTCGAAAAAGGCCTTGAGGTGGAACTGGTGGTGGAGAAATATTGGGACCGGCGTCCCGAATTCCTGGCCCTGAACCCGGCCGGCCAGGTTCCGGTGCTGTCCGAACCCGACGGCACCATTCTGGCCGATAGCCAGGCGATCGTCGAGTATCTGGAGGATTGCCAGCCGGAACCCAACTTGCTGGGCCGGGAACCCTTGGAGCGGGCGGAATGCCGCCGCTTGATTGCCTGGTTCGACGGCAAGTTTTTTAACGAAGTTTCGGACCTTTTGTTGCGGGAAAAGCTGTTGAAACGTTTCATGGGCATGGGCGAGCCGCGCTCCGACCTGATCCGGGCGGGACGGGAAAATATCGGCTATCACATGGACTACATCGGATATCTGGTGGAGCGGCGGAATTATATCGCCGGCGAGGTGTTTTCCCTGGCCGATATCACGGCAGCGGCGCACCTGTCCTGCCTGGATTACCTGGGCGATGTGCCGTGGGATCAATATCCGGGCGCCAAGGAATGGTATGCCCGGGTCAAATCGCGTCCCTCTTTCCGCGCTATCCTGGCGGATCATATGCCCGGTCTGCCGCCGCCGCGACATTATGCCGACCTCGACTTCTAAGCTTTCCGAAAACAACGCGGCGCTGGCCGCCGCGTTGCGCCGCGAGGCCCGCACCGCCGGTTTCGATACCATTGGCATTACCGGCCCGGAGGCTATTCCCGAAGCCGGCGGGCGGTTGCAGCAATTCCTGGCCATGGGGCGCCATGGCGATATGGAATGGCTGGTGGAAAAGCTGGATCGCCGCCGCCACCCCAATGCCCTATGGCCCGGCGCCCGTTCGATTATCATGCTGGGTCTGAATTATGGCCCCGGCGAGGATCCGATGATGCGTTTGGGCCAGACGGGCAGGGGCAATATCTCGGTCTATGCCGAACGCAAGGATTACCATGTGGTGGTGAAAAAGCGTCTGAAGGCCGTGGCGCGGTGGCTGTTGGCCCAGGCGGGTGGCGAGTTGAAGGTCTTTGTGGATACCGCCCCGGTGATGGAAAAACCCCTGGCCCAGGCCGCCAGTCTGGGTTGGCAGGGCAAGCATAGCAATCTGGTCAGCCGGGAATTTGGTTCCTGGCTGTTTCTGGGCAGCATTTTCACCACCCTGATCCTGCCGCCCGATGAGGGGGAGGCGGACCATTGCGGGGCCTGCCGGCAATGTCTGGATATTTGCCCCACACAGGCGTTCCCAGCGCCTTATCAACTGGATGCCCGGCGCTGTCTGTCGTATTTGAGTATCGAGCATCAAGGCCATATCGCCCCGGAATTCCGTCGGCCCATGGGCAACCGCATCTTTGGCTGCGACGATTGCCTGGCGGTCTGTCCCTGGAACAAGTTTGCCGTCACTCAGAACGAGGCCACCATGGCGCCCCGGCCGGCGCTTGAAATGGCCGATTTATCCGCGCTGTTAAAATTGGATGATGACGCCTTCCGCCGCCTTTTCGCGGGCACGCCGGTCAAGCGTCTGGGACGGGACCGGTTCTTGCGCAATGTCCTGATTGCGGCCGGCAACAGCCGTGATGATCACCTGTCGGCGCTGGTTGAGCCGCTGCTGCGCGATCCCTCGCCCCTGGTCCGCGCCATGGCAGTCTGGGCCCTGGCACAATTGCGCGGCGGGAATGCGGTGGCGGATCTGGCCACGAGCCATCTCGACGGCGAAGACGACGCGGCTGTCCGGGCGGAATGGTCCGCGGTGATTTCCGGCTCGGCGCATTCGTGATAGTCCGGGCCGTAATTTGGGTACACGTAACAAGTACATGTCCCCAAATTACTCCGCCCGTGTCCATGGTCGGGGTGAATATGGGGACATGTACTTGTTACGTGTACCCCTATTCATGGATCCGCCGCCGGTGCCGATAGTGGGTTGAGCGACGATGGCAAAGGAAAAACTGTTCTGCTTCGGCATGGGGTTCACCGCCCAAGCGTTGATCCGGCGCCTCGCGGGGCCGAAGTGGACGTTCGCTGGCACCAGCCGGGACGGGGAGGGGGGGATGATCCCGTTTAGCCGGGCTCAACGCTTGGCCGACCCGGGCCGCCATCTGGCTGGGACCACACACCTGTTGCTTTCAATTCCACCTGACGACGCGGGCGACCCGGTATTAGCCTGCCATGGCGTTGATATTGCCAATCTGCCCGATCTCCGCTGGCTGGGTTATCTCTCGACCACCGGGGTCTATGGCGACCATGGCGGTGGGTGGGTGGATGAAGCCACGCCCACCGCGCCCCGCCAAAAAAGGGGCAAGGCACGGGTCGCGGCGGAAGAGGCCTGGTTGGATTGGGCCGGGCAGTATAATCCGGCGATGCATATATTCCGCCTCGCCGGCATTTACGGCCCCGGCCGCAATGCCCTCGTGAACCTCTCCCAGGGTAAGGCCCGGCGCATCGTCAAGGAAGGCCATGTCTTCTCGCGCATTCATGTGGATGACCTGGCAATGGTTTTGGCAGCTTCCATCGACCGGCCCAACCCCAGCGCCATATACAATGTCTGCGATGATGAAGCCGCCCCGCCGCAAGATGTAATCGCCCATGCGGCGGCACTTTTGGGCCGGACGCCGCCACCTGAAATTCCTTTTGAGCAGGCGGGTTTAAGCGCCATGGCGGCCAGCTTTTACGGCGACAACAAACGGGTCCGCAACGACCGTATCAAGGAAGAACTGGGCGTCCGGCTGCGCTATCCCAACTACCGCGCCGGGCTTGCCGCCATGGCGCGTCTGGAGAGGGATGGTTAAGCTGAATATCTTGATTCGGCGCTTAATCCGCCTTGTTCAGATTTGGAAGGATGCTTGGGTGTTTCAGAAGGATCGCTTTATTGAAACCTGTAAATCCGTCGTTGGCGAGGGACAGAAGGCCATTCGCGAAGCCGTGCTGGAAGCGGTTGCAGATCCCTCCGCCATCATCGCCGAATTGGGGGAGCCCGAACAGGCGGGTGTCTATCCCCTGTATCAGTCGGCCGAGCTGACCGTGATTAACTTTGTTTGGGCGCCCTACATGACCCTGCTGCCCCACAACCATAATATGTTCGCGGTCATCGGTATTTATGGCGGGCGGGAGGATAATATGTTTTGGCGCCGTCTGGATGACCCCGATGGTCCGGCGTTGGAGGCCGCGGGCGCGGACAGTCTTGGCGTCGGGCAGGCCGTGACCATGGGCCCCGACATCGTGCATTCCGTGTCCAATCCGATCCGTAAGCTGACGCCGGCCCTGCATGTCTATGGCGGCGATTTCTTTAATCCACCGCGGCCGCGCAGCCAATGGGACCACGAAACCCTGATCGAGGAGCCCTGGGACATGGATAACACCCGAAAGGTGTTCCGCCAGGCCGATACCCGCTTCAATGCCGGCGTGGCGGCGGGGGCCGAGGACTAGCCCTTGCACATTTGCCGTCCGGGGACCAGTTAGAGTAGATTGCCACGTCCCTGAACAGCCGCCCAAGTCCCTGGAGAGTTTTGCCGTGATCAGCAGATTTTTTGGCTGGTTGGAAAGAGTGACCGATCCGCTGCCCATCGAGCAGCCGGAAATGCCACCCGCAACCCTTGTCGCCTTTACCCTGCATTACGCCAAGCCGTTTTGGCGTCTGCTGGCAACCTCGGCCCTGTTCGCAACCGTGATCGCGTTGTTGGAAGTGACCCTGTTCGCCTTTCTTGGCCGGTTGGTGGACTGGCTGGCGATCTCCGAGCGGCAGACATTTTGGGACGATCACGGCGGGCAATTGATCATCATGGCGGCGGTAGTGCTGTTGATCCTGCCGGTCCTGAAGTTCTTTTATGAAGCGGTCTCCCACCAAGGGCTGCTGGGGAATTTCGCCATGCGCACGCGTTGGCAGGCGCACCGTTATCTGCTGCGCCAGAGCATGGAGTTCTATCAGGACGATTTCGCCGGCCGGGTGGCCGCGAAGATGATGCAAACGGCCCTTGCCGTGCGTGACATCGTCATGAAGCTGACCGAGGTGCTGCTTTATGTGGTGGTCTATTTCACCGCCGCCGTGGTGCTGTTCGCCAGTTCCGATTTGCGGCTGACGGCGCCCATGCTCATCTGGCTCATGGGTTATCTTGTCGCCATGCGCTATTTCGTGCCCCGGCTGCGGGATTGGTCAAAGGCCCAGGCCGAGGCGCGGTCGGTGGTCACGGGCCGCGTGGTGGACAGCTATACCAACATTGGCACCGTGAAGATGTTTGCCCATGCGGCTTATGAAGACGGTTACGCCCGGGAGGGGATGCAGGCGTTCCTGGACCCGGTGCACGCTCAAATGCGGCTCTCCACTCTGCTGACCGTGACCCTGAATCTGCTGAATGCCATGTTGATTTTCTCCATTGCCGGCATGTCGATTTGGCTGTGGCACGTGGATGCGGTGGGTGCCGGCGCCATCGCACTCGCCACGGGGCTGGTTTTGCGCCTGCAAGGCATGTCTCAATGGATCATGTGGGAAGTATCCAATGTCTTCGAGAATGTCGGCGTGGTCATGGACGGCGTGGAAACCATTGCCCGGGAGCGGGCCATTGACGATAGCCCCGATGCCGTCGAGTTGGCGGTGGAGGCGGGCGGCATCCTCTACGACCATATCAATTTCAACTACGGCAAGGCGCGGGCGGATGTGGAGCAGGGGGTGATCGGCGGCCTGGATCTGGCAATCAGCCCCGGCGAAAAGGTCGGCATCGTCGGGCGCTCGGGTGCGGGAAAATCCACCCTGGTCAGCCTGTTGCTACGGTTCTACGACCTGGAAGACGGGCGCATCCTGATCGACGGTCAGGACATTTCCACCGTCACTCAGGATAGCCTGCGGGCCCAGATCGCCATGGTGACGCAAGATACCTCGCTGCTGCACCGTTCGGTGTTTGACAATATCGCATATTCCAAACCCGGTGCCAGCGAGGCGCAGGTCTGGGCCGCGGCACGGGCGGCGAAGGCCGATGATTTCATTCTGGAACTTGAAGATGGCCAGGGACGGCGCGGCCTGGAAGCCCATGTGGGGGAACGCGGCGTTAAGCTGTCGGGCGGCCAGCGCCAGCGTATCGCCATCGCCCGTGTGCTTTTGAAGGATGCGCCAATCTTGATATTGGACGAGGCGACTTCGGCCCTGGATTCGGAAGTGGAAGCGGCGATACAGGAAAATTTTCAGACCCTGATGGCCGGCAAGACCGTGATCGCCATTGCCCATCGCCTCTCCACCATCGCGGCCATGGACCGCCTGATCGTCATGGACCGGGGCCGTATCGTGGAAGAGGGCAATCATGAAACACTGCTCAAGCGTGGCGGCCTGTACGCCGAATTGTGGTCACGGCAATCGGGTGGGTTTCTGGCCAAGGATGCCGCGGAATAAGTATTTCCAAACGCCGCTGCTGGCGCCGCGCGGTTCATATGTGCTCTAATGGGTAGGTATTAGTGGGAGGACCGCGTTTTGAGTTACGTCCGTTATATCGATAAAACCACGGCCTATTATAAGACCCAAGGCTACGATAAGCCCTATCGATGGGCGCAATTCGATGATGTGCCCTTCACGCCGCTGACAAAGCCGGTGGCGGAGAGCCGGCTGGCCTTGATCTCCACATCCGAGATCGCCTCGCGCGCCTGGGACGACCAGCGCCTGCCGTTGGAGCGGGGGGAAGCCGCCAACGTTTACGCCGTGGCGACCGATACGCCGTTGGAGGAACTTTATAGCCGGACCCATAGCTATGACATGAACGCCACGACGTTGGACGACGTGAATAGCTATTTCCCCATAACCCGGTTGCAGGAATTGCAGGCGTCGGGGCACATCGGCAGCCTGGCGCCGGCGGCCTACGGTGTTTACAATGCCTATTCTCAGAACAAAACCCTAGGCACGGATGCACCGGCGGTGCTGGCGGCATGCCGTGATGAGGGGGTGGATATAGCACTCCTCGTGCCGGTCTGACCGGTTTGCCACCAGACCGTGAGTCTGGTCGCCCGTTACCTGGAAGAAAACGGCATCCCAACGGTTGTCGCCGCCGCCGCCCGCGATATTGTCGAGACATGCGGCGTGCCGCGCCTGTTGTTTACGGATTTCCCCTTGGGCAATCCGTGTGGCGAGCCTGGCAACGAGGATCAGCAGCGCCAAATTGTCGCCATGGCCTTGGATTTATTTGAGAGCGCCACGGCGCCGCGAACCACCAATCAAACGCCCTTTAAGTGGTCCAAGGGGGAGGACTGGAAGACAAAGGTCTTCACCCAGGAACAACCCTGGCAGACGGAAGAGATCAAGAATGCCTGGCTGGAAAAAAAGGCCCTGTACCGCAAGTTGAAGGAAGATGGGGGCGCGTAGGGTGGCCGGTAAATCAGTAATCGTTTATTCCACGCCGTTCTGCCCGCCCTGTGAACAGCTAAAGGGCTATTTGCGGGCCCATGATGTGGATTTCGTGGCCAAGGATCTGATGATGGACGAGGACGCCGCCGCTTTCATTGAAAGCCGCAATATCCGCTCCTCCCCGGTCCTGCAGGTCGGTGACGTGCTGTTGTACGGCCTCGACCTTGGTCCGGAAAAAGTAGATGAATTGCTGGGTCTTGATTGAAGTTCAAGGCGGCCGGCCGCCAGATTAGGGTATTTGTTTACGAGTCGAATATGGCGTCGATGGTATCGGCGTCGGCCTCTTCCGACAGGCCGGCAAATACGTCCTCATCGTCGATTTCCAGATCACCTCCATCGCTGGCCGCGGCAAACATCTCATCGGCGGGCGGTTCTTCATCCGCCGCCTCATCCGCCGTCTCGTCCGCGGCCGCCGGCACGGCATCGAATTCAATGCCATCCGTTGGATCGTCTTCACCGGCGAATTCGACAGCCACGTCCGCCTCGGCCTTAACTTGTTCGATGTCGCCATTCAAAAGTTGATCGATGTCATCCTGGTCCACGCCCTGGCCTTCCAATTGCGGGCCATTCAACAGACCGGATTCGGGATGGTCTTCATCCGTCATGACGGAGCCAAAATCGCTCTCGGCGCCATTGCGCAGGGATTCGGAACCCCAAATCTGGATCATCGCGCCGACCCGCTGCTCCAGATAGTGCAGGGCGTTGACCACCTTGGTGGTGCGTTGGCCAGTGATGTCCTGGAACGAGCACGCCAGGAAGATGTTCGTGATGTCCTCTTCCAAGGCATCCAGCAGGTTGGCCGCCGAACCATCTTCGCGCAGGGTTTCACAGGTTTCCTGAATGCGTTCCGCGGCCGTCAGAATATCATTTGTGGCCCGCTCCGTTGCCGTAACGATGGCGTCCAAATCCTCTGTCGCCGCCATGATGCGATTGTTTGCCCCATCCTCGGGCTTGATCGCCGCGATATCGCGCCGTGTATGTTTTATGGCGTCGCTCATGTCTTGCAGCTCGGCCGCCAGAATATCAGTTGGCTGCTTTATCTCCTGGCTCCGCAAATAGGAGCGTTGCTCGTCCAGCGCCCGTAAAACCAGGTCCGAGGCTATGGCCCGGTTGCGCCGGGCATGTTCCCGCAAGAATGTCCGCCCCCGCGCCGTCTGCATGACGGCTTCTTCCAATGAATCATATTCACTATGTGATAGGTCCCGCCGGCTTTCAGCGTCGTCGTCGTCACTAAAGTCCACTTCATCAAGGGCCGGGCCCTCTGGAAGTGCTTCCAAATCCATCACGATCGGCTCGCTGTTCATGCTCATCGGTCTGTGTTCCGTAATAAGGCCCTGCCAGGGGCATGGCTGACATCTCCTCAAAAGACCCGATAGGACCTTTGGCTAGGATTGATAATGGCGGGGAGTGATTAATAGTTCGTTTTCTCTATTTTTGCCGCGGTACCCGTCATGTGCCCCCTGATACATAAAAATCGTTGCATATGAACATACTTGCGCATAATTTGCATTTGCCGCACTATGTATTATGTAAAGTATCGAGTTATCATAAGAAAAGCTGATGTTGGAGATTGGTATGCATGTAGAGCGAATTCTTGCCCTAAAGGGTAATGACGTTATATCGGTCACGATCAACGAAACCATTGGCCTGGCGGCCAGTATTCTGAGTGAAAACCGGATCGGCGCAATCCTGGTGCGCGATGAGGATGGCTTTGTCAGAGGGGTGCTTTCGGAACGGGATATCGTCCGCGGCCTGGCCGACATGGGCCCCCGCTGTCTGGAGACCGGCGTGGCTGAATTGATGACCCGGGACGTGGTTTTCTGCGCGCCGGGGGATGATATCGACACCATCATGGCGGTCATGACGGAGCGCCGGATCCGGCATTTGCCGGTGATGCGGGACAATCAGTTGTTGGGCATCATCTCAATTGGCGATGTCGTCAAATTCCGCATAGAGGAAATTGAAACCGAAGCCGCCGCCATGCGGCAATATATCGCCACTGCATAGGTTGTTTATTACGCCGCCGCCGCGCGGCTCAGCAAACCCGCGGCATCCAGTGCCTGGCCCAGGCGTTTGATTTCGTCGTCCGGCAGCTTCATCAGCGGTGGCCGCACCACGGCCCGGTCCTGGCGGCCCAGCAACACCAAACATTCCTTCATGCGGTTGTGCATATCCAGGAAGGGCGGCGTGTAGAAAACCTGGGACAAGGGATAGATGCGGTCATTTATGGCTTGTGCAGCCGGTAAATCACCGGCTTTTACGGCCTGGAACAGGGCCACCTGCAATTCCGGGATGACACTGCCCGCACCGGACAGCAGGCCATTGGCGCCCATGCTCAACGACGCCATCAGCCAGGACGAATGGGTGGTGAGCACGGTGATCGGCCGCCCGCCGGCGCCCGATTGCAGGCTGCGGATATGCTTCTCATGCAGCATGGCGTCGTTCGACCAGTCCTTGATGGCCTTGATCGAGGGCACCGCCTCAATCAACCGCAACAAAGTTTCGAATGGATAGCCCTGGCCGCTGACCTGGGGGTATTGGAAAGCAATCAGCGGCAGATCGGTGGCGTCCGCTATGGTTTTGAAATGGGTGATGGCCATTTCGGGGCGCAGTTGCCCGCCCATGATCATGCTGTTGGGCGGAAAGATCAAAAGCGCCTGGGCGCCGCTTGCCTCGGCCATTCGGGCCAGGCGCGCGGCCTCCAGGCTGCCGTCCGCATAGATGCCGTTGATCAGAGGCAGGCGGTCGCCCAACTCCTCCAGGCAGAATTCCAGAATGCGTTGCTGTTCGTCGAAGGTGCAGGCATGAACCTCCGAGGCGTGGCCATTGACGGTGATCGCGGTCAATCCGTCGGTGGCGGCGACATCGCGCAGATGACGGCGCGAGGCCGTTTCATCGATCTCCATCCCGGTGTCGAATGCCAGCAAGGTGGCCGGTATCACGCCGTCGATCGGCCGGGTGTCAAATACGCTCATGTCATGTCTCCTGCACGTTCTAGAATGAGCCGTCGCGGGCCTCGTAATGGGTGGGCAGATTATAGTGCGGTTGGTCCCGTTCAATCCAGTCCACTGTCCAATCCACCATGCGTGACAGGGGTACCTCCGGATAACCGAACAGCTTGGCGGCTAGCGAGGTATCGTTGTGCCAGCCCCGGCCGCTTTCCCGGTTCACGAATTTTGGCTTGAGACCAAAGCGTTTCCCAAACGCATGCGCCAGCGCCCGCACGCTGAGCTGTTCCGGGCCGCCCACGTTGAGGGGCCGGGACGGGGTTTCGCAATGATGCAGGGCCCGCAATACCTGGGCATTCACGTCGCCTTGCCAAATGACATTGGCATGCCCGGCGCGCAGATCGATTGGCTGGCCGTTGTAGACCCAGTTGGCGATGTCAAAAAGCACGCCATAGCGTAGATCGATGGCGTAGTTCAGGCGGATCAAGCGGCCCGGCGTGCCGTGGCGTTGAGAAAAATATTGAAATGTACGCTCCCGCGCGACACAGGAATTGGCATATTCGCCGATCGGAACGGGGGGCGTATCTTCGTTGCACAAGGGGCCCGTTACATCCGTGAAGGGATATACGCACAGGGTCGAAAATGCCACGATCCGCGACCGTGCGAAAGCCTCGCCCACCAGGGCCGGGACATGAGCATTCATGGCCCAGGTAAAAGGCTCCCCCCCGGTGGTGCCGAACTTCTTGCCAGCCATATAGATGACGTTGGGCAGTTTCGGCAGTTCGGCGACGGCCCGCCTATCCAACAGATCACAAACAATGGTTTCGATGCCCCAATCCTCGAGGCGGCGCTTAATACCCGCATCGGAAAACCGGGCTACCCCGACGACGCGCTTATGGGGCGCCGCGCGCTTGGCCATGCGGGCGAGGCAGGGGCCAACCTTGCCGCCCACGCCCAATATGATGAAATCCCCGTCCAAGGCGGCCAGATCGTCGATCAAGGCCTGGCTGGGCCGCGACAGCAAATCTTCCAGGGCGGCGGCGTCGGCAACTGAATCGGGCAAATCGGGCTGATCGGCCGTGGTCATTCGGCTCACCCCGCGACGATGCTGCCGCGTTCGATCACGAATGCGCGGTCCAGCAATCCGGCGATATGGATATCGTTGGACTCGGCGACAAGCACCGATTCACCCTCGTCCTTCAGGCTTTTCATGATTTCGCTCATGCGCTGGGCAAAAATCGGCGCGATGCCCTCGCTGGGTTCGTCCAGCAGCAAGAGGCGCGTGCCGACCATCAGAGCGCGGGCGAAGGCCACGAATTTTTGCTGCCCACCGGACAATTCCATGGAGCCGCGGCTACGGAATTCAGCCACTTCCGGCATCAGGCCGTAAATCCAATCCAGACGGTCCCGCCATTCTTCCATGCCCGTGGCCCAGACCGGCAACAAGATATTCTCCTCCGCCGTGAGGGCCGGCACCAGACGGCGGTCTTCCGGCATGAAGCCAATACCCATATGGGCGCGTTTGTGGGGTTGGGTTTTCAACAAATCATGGTGTTCGAACATGACCTCGCCGGCTTGTGCCTTTAACGCGCCCATGACGGCGCGCAGAAAGGTCGTCTTGCCGGCGCCGTTACGGCCGATCAGTCCACACATGGTGCCGGCCGGTACTTCCAAGGCCAGGTTACGCAAGATTGGCGTGGTGCCGATATTGACGTCCAGTCCGCTGACTTTAAGCATCCTCGCCGCCCCCATTCTCGCCCGCATTCTCGCCCGCATTCTCGCCCGCATTCTCGCTGCCGGTCCGGGTACGGTGATATTCCTCGCCGATGACGAATTCACGGACGCCCGGGTCAACCAGAGCCTCCGCCGTTGGGGCGTCGCAAATGATCTCGCCCTGGTAAAACGCCAGGACGCGGGAAACATAGCGTTCGACGATTTCCATATCATGTTCGATGAACAGCACCGTCGTCTGGTCCTGGCGCAGGGCCTCCATGATGATGTCCATCAGGCCGAATTTCTCTTCGACCGAGATGCCGGAGGTTGGCTCATCGAGCATCAGGATGGTCGGTTTGCTGACCGCCGCCATGGCAATATCCAGCAGCTTGCGGACGCCCTGTGGCAGGGTCGAGGCAAGAGCGTTGCGGTATTGCGCGATTTGATAGCGCTCCAGGTGGCTGTCCACCCGGGCGGCGCGGGCATCGTTCAGAAGGGGCGAGAGCAGGCCCAGCCCGGTTGCCTCGGTAATGGCATAGGCCATCAAAAGATTGTCGAACACGGATTCGGAGAGGAAGACCTGGGGTATCTGAAACGACCGGGAAATGCCCAGCGTGGTAATATCCCGCGGCGGCAACCCCATGATGCTGCGGCCGGCAAATTCTATTTGGCCCGATGTCGGCTTTAAATAACCGGTGACCATGTTCACGAACGTGGTCTTGCCGGCCCCATTGGCGCCGATGATGCCGATGATTTCATGTTCATTGACGGTGACGTTGATATCCTTGGCGGCGACCACGGCGCCAAAGGTTTTCTGCAGGTCGCGAACCTCCAATACAATCGTCATGGAGAGGGCGCCTTTTCCGAGCGGCGCAGGCGCGAGAACAGGGACCAGATGCCGTCCGGCAGAAACATGATGATCGCCAACAGGCTGCCGCCCAATATAAACTGCCAAAACTGCGGTGCATATTCAAAGGCATAGGTGCGGATCAACTCGAACACCAGAGCGCCGATATAGGTCGCGCCCACGTTGCCAATGCCGGAAAGAATGGTGATGAAGACGAATTCGCCCGAAACCGTCCAGTTGGCCATGGAATCGGGGTCAACCTGGCCAATGGCAAGGGCCATTATGGCGCCGCCGAAACCGGCGACCAGACCCGAGAAGACGTATTTTACATGGATCACCTTCTCGGCTGAATAGCCAAGATATTCGACCCTGATCTCGTTCTCCCGCACCGCCATGGACATGCCGCCCAGGGTGGTCTTCATGTACAAATGCACACCAACGGTGATGATATAGGTAAAGACCAGGGTGAAGATGAACAATGTCGTCTGCACGGCTTCGCCCTGGGGCGCGTAGCCGAGGAATGTCGGCGTGAGGACCGAGAAGCCATCGGTGCTGCCCAGCTCTTCGGTCTTTACAATGACGCCGTACAGGATCATGGAAAAGGCCATGTTCAGCAGGGCAAAAAATATTGCCCTATAGCGGCGCAGCAAAAAGCCCAGCAGATAGGCCAGGACGCCTGCTGCCAGGGTGCCGGCGAAGACCAATAGAAAGGCGTCGTGATAGCCGATCAAGGTCAACATGGCGGCGGCATAGGCGCCGAAGCCGAAGTACAGCGCATGCCCGAATGATACCAGGCCGGTGCGCCATAGCACTAAAAGGCCCAAGGCGACGGCGCCACGGGCCAGGCTTTGCAGGCCGATGAAGCGCACCCATTCCGCCATGAAAAAATCGGCGATAAATAACACCAGAAAGGCGATGGTCAGGCCGACGACGGTCTTGTCTATATACCGCATCAGATTTTCCTGGCTTGCGCGGGCGCGAACAGGCCTTCTGGCCGGATTGCCAGAACGAGGGCCATGATGGCGTAGATCACGAATAATTCAATCTCTGGGAATTTATGCACGGCCGCGGCCCGGCTGATGCCAACCAGCAAGGCGCCGATCATGGCACCGGGAATGGAGCCCATGCCGCCGATCACTACGACAGCGAAGGATAATACGATGACCTCTACCCCGATGCCGGGTGACACGGAGATGGTGGGTGCGATATAGGCCCCGCCCAAGGCCCCCATTATGGCGCCGACAACGAATGTCACCGTGAAGACGACGGTCACGTTTATGCCCATGGCCTGGCTGATCTCCCGGTCAAAAATAACCGCCAGCAGCAACTTGCCCCATTTGGTCCTGGTCAGGCCAAGCCACAATCCCAGGCCGACGATGACTGCCAGACCGATCAAGGTAAGGCTGTAGACGTCAAAGGTCAGTTCCACGATATCCACGGCCCCCAGCAGCGCCATGGGCTCATAGGCGTAATAGGGATCGGTGCCCCAGATCATCATCAGGACATCTTCTAGCACCAGGAACATGGCGAACGTCGCCAGTACGATAATATGCTCGTCCCGATGATACAGGAAACGCAGCAGACCCCGCTCAAGGACGATACCGAAGAACACGCCGATGATCAGTGCCGCCAAGAAAATGGCCAGGAAGCCGCCAAATTCCGGCAAATCGGTATTGTAATAGGCACCGATTAGGGTTGCCGACATATAGGCGCCAAAGGCGTAAAATGATCCATGAGCAACATTCAATATTTTCATCACGCCAAAGATCACGGTCAACCCAACGGAGACCATGAACAGGTAGGATGAAAAAACCAAACCGTCGATCAGGATGACGATCAGTTCTTGCACAGTAGGCTCGCTATTTTGGAAATATCATAAACAAATAAGATCCGGGGGCGCCTGATAGGGCGCCCCCGGTTGGTAAGATGCTAGCACTTGGCGCCCTTCATGCCGCCCTTCAGCCATTCCGTGCCATTGACGCCCGGGGGGGGCATGACACAGTCAGGTCCGAATTCCTGGACCTTCGTCATGATGGGTCCGCCCGCTTCCTTGTCCCACGCCAGCACGCCGATCATGTGCTTGGTGGCGGCCTGATGGCCGTTCGAGCGGTTCATGTGGACTTTTGCGGCGATGCCCTGAAAGGTCGCCCCCTCCAGCGCCGCTATGACCTGATCCTTGGAAGGGAACTTGCCGCCATTCATGGAGGCAGCCTTGTCATAGGCATACTTCGCCGCCAGAACGCCCTGGGCGGCTTGATACGAGCCACCCACGGGGGGTGTCGAGTAGCGGTCGCTATAGACCTTGCGGAACCATTTGTTCAACGGCGTGTCCACATTGGCGGCAAAGATGCCGTAGGGGCCACGGGCGCCGAGAATGGCGCCGGCCGGGGCTTTTTTACCAAGCCGGTAGACAGAAGTATCGGCAACCGAGAACAGCAGCTTCTTCTTGCGGAACAGACCGCGCGCCGAACCCTGGAAAATGAAGGCTTCCAGATCGCCGCCCCACAAGCTGGAATGCACCAGCGGCTCTTTCGAAAGCATCAGGGCCGAGATTTCCGCGCCGTATTGGCCGGAGAAGATTTTTGGCCATTGGGTCTTCTCGGAGACCGGCACGTTCGGCATCAACTGTTTCATGGCCAGATCGAAATCGCGCCAGGAATCCTGACCCCAGGCATAGTTCTGGTTAATCCCGGTGTAGCCCTTGACGTCGGGCATGTTCGCCTTGACGTACATCGCTTCGGCGACGCCATCAGCCGTCGCGTGGCCCATGGTGCGGAAGACGTACTTTGGATTCTTGTCGATCTCTTCAAAAATTCGCGGTGTGCCGCAAATCGGGAAGATCGTCAGCATCTTCAGTTCCTCGGCCACCGGGGTGATGGCGGCGCAGGTACCGGAAGAAATATAGCCGACGAACAGGTCCACGCCCTGTTTCTGAACCTTGTTGCGGAATTCGGCGACTTGCTTAACGCCGCCGCCGGACTCGTCGTAGATCAAGGCCTGGATCTGACGACCGGCCAGGCCCTTGCCGCTGTTATTATACGGTGCTGGCAGTTTGCCCTTGTTGATCGCCTCGATGATGATCTCGGCGCCATTGCGGGCCGGCACGCCAAAGGCCGGTGCACCGGCGCCGGTCAAAAATGTCGGCACCGCCATGACCACGGTCTCGGCCGCATTGGCGAGGCCCGCCGTCGCGCCGAGGGCGGCGGCTAGTCCCGTCGCCAGCAGCGTCGCTCTGCCTGACTTTCTCAATATCTTCATTGCAACTGTCCTCCCTAGGATGAAAATCGATTGCTCCCGCCGCCGCTTGACTGGGCAACACTGTCGGACGGGCGCGCTCGCAGAAATGTTTGCTCGGCCTGTAAAACCGACCGGGCGCCATTCTTCCACCAAATTTGGGACTTTGCCAAGGCCTAATGGCGCTTTTCATACGATTAAACCGCGTCCTTTTGCCGCGCCGCCAGAAAAGCCTGGAATGTGGTGGCCGCGCCAGCCAACACCGCCTCGCCATAGGCTAGATTCAGCCGACGTTTTTCCGCGAAGGCGTTGATAATGGCGGCCCCTTGGCCGGCGGGTATTGTTACCGCGCCCTGCCGCAACATGTCGTCGATCTGAGCATATGCGGTTTCGGCCCGCCGCCAGGCGTCCGCGGCATTCGTGGCGCTGTTGGGCCGTTGGATATAGTGGGTCATGGGTTGGGGCAGCAGCGTCATGGCGCCGGCGCGGGCGATCAGTTCCATGTTGAACACCACATCCTCGGCGAAGCGCAGTTCCGGCCGGTAGCCCGGTCCCGCGAGGTCCCGGCGGAACAGTGGAAAATGCGGCATGCCACTGGCCATCATCGTGATGGCATCGATATCCCGTGGCGATGTGTCAATCGGATAGGCGGTTCCGACCGGACTGCCGTCAGGCGCCACCGCACGGGTATTGTCGCAGGCCAGTCCGGCAGCTGTTGCCAGGGGCAGCAAGGCGGCCAGGCGCTCCGGCCGCCAGGTATCATCGCCGTCCAGGACCGTGACAAAATCGCCCTTCGCCGCATCAAGGGCGGCATTGCGGGCGGCGGACGGACCCGATCCCAAGGACGGCGTCGCCACCATGCGAAGGCGCCCATCTTGCAGGCCGCCCGCGCGGCAGACAGCGAGATAATCAGCGCCGCAATCGGAAGCGATCAGCAGTTCCCAGTTTACGTGGGTTTGGCCGAGAACGCTGGCCACCGCCGCCGGAATAGTGTCATCGGCGCGGTAGGCGGCCATGAGAATTGAAACCAGAGGCATGCGGTCGAGCTTTATTTAAAAGGCAAATTCGGTTAGGATATTACCATGGATAGCAAGACCACGAACTTGGCGATAGTTGGTTTCGGCGCCCTGGCCGGCATCGTCGTGGTGGCCATGTCGAGCGGGGCCATGACACCGGTCTGGTCATTTTTCCTGGACGGCTTGATCGAGCATTTTTTGTCCATGCAGTGGGCCCGGTTCAGTTGCTTCTAGCAGGCAATGCCGCTTAGGCCCCGATGTCTCGCTGGAGTTTCATTCACCCATACGCCAGCGCCACCCGTAAGCGGCCAATGCCAGCCAACCGGCGGTGAAGGCCAGACCGCCCAGGGGCACCGGCCAGGCAAGGAATGCCAAGCCTGAAAACGCCAACAGATACAACCCACCGCAAAACAACACACTACCCATGGCGAAGCCCGCGGCGGCGGCCCCCAGCAGTTTCGATGGCGCCTTGGCCGATAGTGCGGCCGTGCCCAGCAGGGCCAGGGCGTGCCAGATCTGATATTGCACGGCGGTTTGGATACGTCCCAAATCCTCCGGCGCCAGACTGTCGGGCGGTCCATGGGCGGTGCCGGCGGCCATCAACACGGCAAGGGCACCGGATATTCCGGCGAATATGAGGGACCAGTTTCGGGCGCGATCGGTCACGGCAGCGGCTCATACACGGCATTGATGGGCACGGCGGCGACGGAGGCGTTATTGGGCATGGCGAGGACCATGGCCACCACGTCGGTATTGACGGGGCCGGGGCCCACCGCCGTGACCCGGATGCCGTCTTCCCACAGCAGGGACCGCGCGGCCGAGCTCAAGCCCATGGCCGCGAATTTGGAGATGGCATAGCCCGGCGAGCCACGCTTGAACCGCATGCCGGCCAACGAAGTGATGGTGACGATGCGGCCGCTGCCCGATACCCGAAGGTGCGGCAGGGCGGCCCGGATCAGGCGGTAGGGCGCTTTCACGTTCACTTCTAACATGCGGTCCAAATCAGCCTCGTCCCCGTCTTCGAAGCCAAAGGCGGCGGCGGTGCCGGCATTGTTGACCAGGCCGTCGATGCGGCCAAATCGCGCCGCCGTCGCGTCCGCCCAGATCCGGGGCGATTCGGGATCCAACGCATCGAATGGATGATGCATGCAATCATCGCCAAGGGCTTCGGGTATGTCATCGGGTCGGCGGGCCGCCAGGCTCAAATGATAGCCCTCCAGGCGCAGGCGGTGGGCAATGGCGGCGCCAATGCCCCTGTTGGCACCGGAAATCATCATGACGCGGCCATTCGGATCGAGCCGGCCGGGGTTGGTTTGGTTCATGGTCATGGTCCTATCTACACAATAAACGCCAAAGCCAGTTGCTTTTGCGCACGGGCGATCCTATAAGATCGCCTTTTGATGAGCGATATTTCTTCGAGTGCATTGCCCTACCGTCACCTCCTTGGGATTGAGGGGCTATCACCTTCCGATATTTCGGAAATCCTGGATCTTTCAGACAACTACGTGGCGCAGAACCGTCAGGTCGACAAGAAACGCTCGATCCTGGGCGGCCGCACCCAGATCAATCTGTTTTTCGAAACCTCGACCCGTACCCGCACCTCGTTCGAACTGGCCGGCAAGCGCCTGGGCGCCGATGTCATCAATATGACGGCGACGGCCTCCGCCATCAAAAAGGGCGAAACCCTGATCGATACGGCGGCCACCTTGAACGCCATGCACCCCGACGCCCTGGTCGTGCGTCATCCCCATTCGGGCGCCGTTGCCCTGTTGAGCCAGAAGATGGATTGCAGTGTCATCAACGCCGGCGACGGCAGCCACGAACATCCCACCCAGGCCCTGCTGGATGCCCTGACCATCCGCCGCCGGTTGGGCCATCTGCATGGCCTGACCGTGGCTATTTGCGGCGATATTCTGCACAGCCGGGTGGCCCGCTCCAACATCATGCTGTTGAACATCATGGGCGCCCACGTCCGCGCCATCGCGCCGCCGACCCTGCTGCCCGGCGCCATGGACCGCATGGGGGTGGAGGTTTTTCACGATATGGCGGCCGGTCTGGCCGATGTGGACATCGTAATGATGCTACGCCTGCAAAACGAACGCATGAACGGCGCCTATGTGCCTTCGACCCGGGAATACTACCATTTCTTCGGCCTGGACCGGAGCAAGCTGGCAAAGGCCAAGCCCGAGGCCCTGATCATGCACCCCGGTCCCATGAACCGGGGCGTGGAAATCGACAGTGAACTGGCCGACGACATCAACCGCAGCGTCATCCGCGAACAGGTGGAGATGGGCGTCGCGGTGCGCATGGCGGTGCTCGATCTGCTCTCCCGCCGGCCCTCGAACCAACCGTCCGTGGGGCCGGGGGACATGAAACCATGAGCACGGCCG
This sequence comes from Alphaproteobacteria bacterium, assembly GCA_029937535.1. Classification (GTDB taxonomy): domain Bacteria; phylum Pseudomonadota; class Alphaproteobacteria. Next base: position 12,835 of record JAPYPT010000001.1, on the reverse strand, counting down.
CCTACATCAACGCCCGCCTGATCGACCCGGCCAGCGGTCTTGACAGTCCCGGCGCGCTGTTGATCCAGGACGGCCAGATCATCGATCTGGGCCCGGATCTGTTCGCCAATGGCGTCCCCAATGGCATGGAGGTGGTGGATTGCGGCGGCCGCGTGCTGTGTCCCGGTTTGATCGACATGCGGGTCTTTGTCGGAGAGCCCGGCGCCGAGCATAAGGAAACCCTGGCCTCGGCATCGGAAGCCGCCGCCGCGGGCGGCGTTACCTGCATCATCGTGCAACCGAATACCGAGCCGGTGATTGATGACGTGGCCCTGGTGGAATACATCAAACGCCAGGCCCGCGATAAGGCCGTGGTGCGCATTCATCCCATGGCCGCCATCACCAAGGGGCTCAAGGGCGAGCAGATGGCGGAATTGGGGTTGTTGGCGGAGGCCGACGCCGTGGCCTTCACCGATGCCGACCGGGTGGTGGCCGATGCCCAGGTGATGCGTCGGGTGCTTAGCTATGCCTCCGCCTTTGATCTGCTGATCTGCCACTATCCGGAGGAACCACGGCTGGCCGGCAGCGGCGTGATGAATGCCGGCGAGGTGGCCATGCGCCTGGGCCTGCCCGGTATCCCAACCCAGGCAGAAACCATCATGGTGGAACGGGATTTGCGCCTGGTGGAGATGACGGGGGGGCGTTATCACGCCGCCTGCCTGTCGACCGACCAGGCGATCGAGGCCATGGCGCGGGGCAAGGCACGGGGTTTGAAGGTCACCGCCGCCGCCGCCGTGCACAGCTTCGCCTTGAACGAGGTTGCGGTGGGGGAATACCGCAGTTTCGCCAAGACCGCGCCGCCCCTGCGGGCGGAGGCGGACCGCAGGGCGGTGGTGGCCGGCCTGGCGGACGGCACAATCGATATCATCTGCTCCTGCCACGATCCCCAGGATGTGGAATCCAAACGCCTGCCGTTCGAATTGGCGGCGACCGGCATCATCGGTTTGGAAACCATGCTGCCCCTGGCGCTGGAATTGTATCACAACGGTGACATGAGCCTGCTGGATCTGTTGGCCACCATGACCGTGCGCCCGGCGGAATTGCTGGGCCTGCGCGGCGGCAAGCTGTCGCCCGGCGCGCCGGCCGATTTATTGGTGTTCGATCCCCATAAGCCGTGGCGCATCGACGAAGACCAATTCCACAGTAAATCGAAAAATACGCCCTATCACGGCCGCCCCGTCCAAGGCCGGGCTTGGCGCACCATTGTCGGGGGAAAGGTGGTATATTCCGATCCTGACGGGGACGGAAATTGATGCCGACACCATTGGGTGATTTAACCTATATCTGGCCGTTTTGGGCGGCGGCGGCCTTTGGCTATCTTCTGGGCTCCATCCCCTTCGGCCTGGTGCTGACCCGCTTGGCGGGCCTGGGCGACGTGCGCGCCATTGGTTCGGGCAATATCGGCGCCACCAACGTGCTGCGCACGGGCAATAAAGGCCTGGCCGCCCTGACCCTGATACTGGACGGCGGCAAGGGCGCGGCGGCGGTATTGCTGGCGAATATGTATGGGCCCGACACGGCTGTCCTGGCGGGCGGCGGCGCCTTCATCGGCCATTTGTTTCCGGTCTGGCTGAAATTCAAGGGCGGCAAGGGCATGGCGACCTACCTGGGCGTCATGCTGGCGATTAACTGGCCGGCGGGCCTGTTGTGTTGTCTGACCTGGTTGGCCGTCGCTGGCCTGCTGCGGTTTTCCTCTCTCGCCACCCTGATCGCTGCCCTGGCGGGTCCAGGCTATGCCTATTGGCTTGGCAATTGGCAAATCATGGAACTGGCGGCCTTCATGGCGGTGCTGGTTTTCGTCCGCCATCACCAGAACATCCGGCGTCTGGTCAAGGGTGAGGAGCCCAGGATCGGCCGGAAAAAAGAAGCCTAAAAAAACAACCTAAAGTCCGGCGCTTTTCGTTACACTTTCACCCATCGAACAAATTGTTGAGCGGGGTTGGAATGACGGACGGGGCGGATATCCAGGCCGGGCGATTGAACGGCGCGGTGCTGGCCGAAAATTTTGCCGACGTGCATCGGCCCTTCGATGCGGCCGGCGCCGCGGTCGAGGCCAGCCGTTGTTATTTTTGTTACGATGCGCCCTGTATCGGGGCCTGCCCCACGGGCATTGATATCCCCGGATTTATCCGCGCTATCGCCACGGGCAATCTCACCGGCGCCGCCAGGACCATCCTGGAAGAGAATATCATGGGGGGCAGTTGCGCCCGCGTCTGCCCGACGGAAATTCTTTGCCAGGGTGATTGCGTGCGCAATGGTGTTGGCGACCGCCCCGTCGAAATTGGCTTGTTGCAACGTCACGCCACCGATCATCTGGGCGGGGGGGGACCGCATCCCTTCAACCGCGCGGACGATACCGGCCGTTCGGTTGCCGTGGTGGGGGCGGGACCGGCGGGCCTGGCCTGCGCCCATGCCCTGGCCCGCCAAGGCGCGAGCGTTACGGTGTTCGAGGGGCGCGCCAAACCCGGCGGCCTGAACGAATACGGCATCGCCGCCTATAAAGTGCCCGACGACTTTGCCCAGGACGAAGTTGCGTTCATCACCGCGATCGGCGGTATCGAAATGCGTTATGGCCAGGCCCTGGGCCGGGACTTAACCCTGGCGCAATTGCGCAACGATTTTGACGCCGTGTTCCTGGGCCTGGGGCAGGGCGGCGTGCGGGCTCTCGATGTGCCGGGCGCTGAACTGGACGGCGTTCATAATGCCGTCGACTACATTGCGGACTTGCGGCAGGCCGATGATCTGACCACCCTGCCCGTGGGCCGCCGCATTGTGGTCATTGGCGGCGGCAACACGGCCATCGATATTGCCGTGCAAACCAAACGCCTGGGCGCCGAGGACGTGACCATGGTCTACCGGCGCGGACCGGAACAAATGGGCGCCACGGGACACGAACAGGCCTTCGCCCAAACCAATGGCGTGCGGATCAAACATTGGTTGCGGCCCGTGCGGCTGGAGGGCGAGGGCGGCGTTCGGGCCGCCGTGTTCCAAGGCGTTGAACTGGCGGCGGACGGCGCGTTGGTGGATACGGGCGGCGAACAGGCCATGCCCTGCGACATGGTCTTCAAGGCGGTGGGCCAGTCCTTCGTGCCTCTGGCGGCGGACGGCCCGGATCTGACGGCTGGCCGTATCGCCGTGGATGAAAGCGGACGGACCTCCCTGTCCGATGTGTGGGCGGGCGGTGATTGCGTGGCCGGCGAGGACCTGACGGTGCAGGCGGTGCAGGATGGCAAGGTCGCGGCCGGGGCCATTGCCGATTATTTAAAGAATATGGGGAGCTAGAGAGATGGCTGATCTGCGTTGCGATTTCGCCGGCGTCAAATCGCCGAACCCGTTCTGGCTCGCCTCCGCCCCGCCCACGGACAAAGCCTACAATGTCGAACGCGCCTTCAAGGCGGGTTGGGGCGGCGTGGTCTGGAAAACCCTTGGCGAAGACCCGCCCATCGTCAACACCACCTCCCGCTATGGCGCGGTGGCCGTCAATGGCCAGCGCATGGTGGGCTTCAACAATATTGAGTTGATTACCGACCGGCCCCTGGACGTGAACCTGGCCGAGATCAAACAAATTAAGCGGGACTGGCCGGACCGGGCGGTGCTGGTTTCCCTCATGGTGCCGTGCGAGGAGGCGCCGTGGAAGAAGATCCTCGGCGCGGTGGAGGACACGGGCGCCGATGGCGTGGAGTTGAACTTCGGCTGTCCCCACGGCATGTCGGAACGCGGCATGGGCGCCGCCGTGGGTCAGGTGCCCGAATATGTCGAAATGGTCACCCGCTGGTGCAAATCCATGACCCGCATGCCGGTGTTCGTGAAATTGACCCCCAACGTCACCAACATCCTGGCCCCGGCGCGGGCGGCCAAGGCTGGCGGGGCCGATGCGGTGGCGCTGATCAACACGGTGAATTCGATCATTTCGGTTGATCTCGACCTCATGGCGCCAACACCTACCGTGGATGGCAAGGGCAGCCATGGCGGCTATTGCGGCCCGGCGGTGAAACCTATCGCGCTCAATCTGGTGGCCCAGATCGCCCGCGATCCGGAATGCGCCGGCATGGCGATTTCCGGCATTGGCGGCATAGAGACCTGGCGCGATGCGGCGGAATTCATCACTCTGGGATCGGACGGCGTCCAGGTCTGCACCGGGGTCATGCACTATGGTTTCAAGATCATCGATGACATGATCGATGGCCTGAACAATTGGATGGACGGCAAGGGTTATGGCCGCATCTCCGATTTCCACGGCGCGGCCATTCCGAATTTCGTGGATTGGCAGGATTTGAACATCAACGCCGAATTGGTGGCCCGCATCGATCAGGACAAATGCATCAAGTGTGGTCTCTGTCACATCGCCTGTGAAGATACCGCCCATCAGGCCATATCGGTCAGTGGCACGGGACCGGCGCGTATATTCGACACCATCGATGCCGAATGCGTCGGCTGCAATTTGTGCGCCCATGTCTGTCCAGTGGAGAACTGCATTGAAATGGTCCCGGTGGACAACGGCAAACCCTATATGAACTGGACCCAGGACCCGCGAAATCCCCATGCGACAGCGGCCGGGGGGGCGGTGGAGTAGGCTTTCATTGCGTCCGTGACGGGGCTTGTTTATGGTCCGCGCGGTTCAACAAAAATATCTGATTTAGGGAGCAGTTTTGCATGGTTGAAGTAGGCGGTATCGCGGCGGATCGGTTGCGGCAGTTTATCGAGCGGATCGAGCGCTTGGAGGAAGAGAAGGCGGCCCTGGCATCGGACGTCCGCGAGGTCTACGCCGAGTCCAAGTCGGTTGGTTTCGACCCCAAGGTGATGCGCCAGATTATCAAGCTGCGCAAAATGGACAGCGCCGACCAGCAGGAGCTGGAAGCCCTGATCGATACCTACAAGCACGCCCTGGGAATGGAATAGCGGGGATAGGGAACGGCAGCGTGACGGGGCGGATCAAATCCGTCGCCGTCTGCGGCATGGGCTCCATGGGTCTGGACGGAGCCTATTCGTCCAACTGTGCTTCGAAGATACGCCCATAGCCGTCGAGGTTGTCCGAAAGGCCTGAAGTTCTCAAGGCAAGCCAGAAGGCGGCCTGATTTGCGCTTAATACCGGTCTGTCCAGCCTTGTTTCTATTGCGGCAATGGCGCCACTCGCGCGGAAACCGCCGCCGCCAATAACCACCGCCTCGGCGTCATTTGGTGTGTGCTCGACCGCCCAATCGAAAATCCGTTCGGGTGTCATATCCCCATAGTCTTCACGAAGTTTCGCTTGCCCGTGCGCCAAAACATCCAGGCTCTGGCTTTGAAAATAGGCGGCGCCAAGGGCGTCAAGGTCATCGGAGTACCATGGCGGATGGATCAGCGCGATCCGCTTGACATGAAGGGCCCGGAGGGCGGTGACCAACGCCATGGACTGAATGATTACGGGAATATCATTGGTGCGTTTCTCCAGACGGCGCTTTAGTTTTTCATCTTCCGCCGCGCCCAAAATATAACTGCTGCTGGTAAAGGCGAAGACGATGGCTTTTGGCTCCACCGCTGAAAGCAGCGCGGCGGCGTCGTCAACGGCGGGCTGTTCGGCAAATGCCCGTGCAATATCGGCATCGACGTTGGGAATAATCTCTCCATCGGCCCCAACCATACCCAAGGGGACGCGGGCGGCATGAATGGAAACTCCGGCGGGCGCCAAAGCCTGAAATTCACTTTCCGGCACCGCGTCGAAATGTGGTGTCAGCACGCCAATCCGGGCCCGCGTGGCTGAACCGTCCGGCATCCATTTTTGCATCCGCGGCCTACCCCCGCGCCAATTTCAAAAGGTCTACTTGTTCAGGAAATGCAGCGGCAGGCCGGGGCGGGGCCAGTCCATGGAGATCAGGCGCCCGGCGCCCGAGAGGGTGATGTAGGCCGTCTGCAAATTCGGGCCGCCAAAACAAATGTTGGTGGTCATGATGTCGGGCAGGGGGATGAATTCCACGACGCCGCCCTCGGGCGCGGCGACGGTGATGCCTCCCGTCAATAGCGTCGCGACACAGATATTGCCGTTGGCTTCCAAGGCCAGGCTGTCGAAACGCTTGACGCCCTCGGGGGCCATGATGACATCGCCCCAGCCCACGGCGGGCCAGGGTTTGGTGGCCAGTTCCCCTTCACCGACGATATCCCAGGCGATCAGGCGCCGGGGGTCGGTCTCGGCCGCATAAACACGGCTGTCATCGGGCGAGAGGCCGATTCCGTTGGGGGTCATCAGCGGGGCGGCGGCGCGTTTGATCAGGCTGCCGTCGGAGCGCGCGTAATAGACGGCGCCACGGTCCATGTCGAAGTCCCGGCTCTTGCCCAGATCGGTGAACCAGAAATTGCCCTTGGCATCGAAGACGATATCGTTGGGTCCGCAGAGCGGCCTGCCATCGCAGGAGTCATACAGCAGCTCGACCTCTCCGGTCTCTATATCGACCCGTTCGATGCGGCCGGAGGTGTAATCGTCCGCCGGGGCGGTGGGATGATTGATCCCGTCGTCGACGCCCCAGTTGAAGCCGCCGTTGTTGCAGATATAGACCTTGCCGTCCGGCCCCATGGCCGCGCCGTTGGGGCCGCCGCCGATTTTTGCGATGATCTCCTGACGCCCATCGGGGTGCACCCGGGTCAGGGTCTGGCGTTCGATCTCCACCAGGATGACGGAGCCGTCGGGCATGGCGATGGGTCCCTCGGGGAACATCAGGCCGGTGGTGATCTCTTTAAATTCAGTCATGGTACGCCTATTTTCGTGGTGAAAAGGATGCCGGCATCAGCAACATGTTCTGCATCTCTTCGAGATGTCCGCCGTATTCCTTCAGGAAAGCCTGCCATTCGGGATCGGCGGCAAATTGCGCCCGCACCTCGGCCCGTTGGTTCATGTCATCGTAAACCCACATATGAGAGACTTCGTTCGGGTTTTCGGCCTCCGTTTGCCAGACGCCGATGTTTTGCGAGTATTTTTCCCGCACGGGCATGACGTTGGTAAAACCTTCCAGCCAGGCGGCCGCCTTGCCCGTCCTGGTCTGGTAGTAACGGTATTCATAAATATGGCCATCGCCCGGTGGCGTCTGTAATTCAAGCTTTGGATGCATCAAGCGGATCTGCTGGCGCCGGATCAGGGGTTGGACGTGGGATGCGTAGTCCTTGATCCATTCGGGATTTTGCCCCAATCGGGTGCGGACTTCCTGGCGGGCATTCAAATCTTCGTAGGACCACATGTGGGCGATCTGGTTCAAGGTGCCGAATTCGGTAAACCAATAGCCTTCGCATGTGCCGTAGTCGTTGCCCCGGATGACCATGGCGCGTTCTTCGGCCAGTTTCAGAAATTCCGGGACCTTGCCCGGCCATACGGTGTAGATGCGCAATTCATGGATCATGATGTTGTCCTCCTCTATTGCCCCCGATCATGCCAACGATGGCCTGGAAAGACAACTCAGTGATCGAAGCTGGCGGTCGGGGTCCTCCGCGTGCTATCCCCTCACGCGAATTCAGCCGCCATGGAACGCCCAGCCGCCATGATACAAGTCACCGACAGCATCAGCCTCGCCGAGAGCGAGATCGAGGAGCGCTTTATCCGCGCGCCGGGTCCCGGCGGGCAGAATGTGAACAAGGTCGCCACGGCCGTGCAACTGCGTTTCGATGCGGCCAACAGTCCCGCCCTTTCGCAGGCTTTGTTGCGCCGCCTGCGCACCCTGGCCGGCCGCCGCATGACCCAGGCCGGCGTCATCGTGTTGATGGCCAGCCGTTACCGTAGTCAGGATCGCAACCGCCAGGACGCCTTGGCGCGTTTGCTGGATCTGTTGCGCGACGCCGCCACGCCGCCAAAACACCGCCGGCCCACGAAACCAAGCCTGGGCGCCAAGCGCCGGCGTATGGACGGCAAGCGTAAGCGGGCTAATTTGAAAAAGACACGCGGCGCCGTCGGCGCCCAGGATTAATACCAACCTGCGATGATAGGAACCCATAGAGACGCATTTCGGGAGTTTTCGGGTAGGAGCGTGCGCCGACACGATGCGGGGTATCGTTAGGTGCGCGCGACGCCATCCGAAAACTTCCGAAATGCGCCCTGCGGGTCGCCTCCGCGCGCCCTCGGATGGCGTCGAGAAGGCTTGACGATATCCCACATCGCCTGCACCTTCTCTCCTACCCGAGGGCGCGCGGAGGCGATCTCTATGGGTCCCTATCATCGCAGGTTGGTATAAGGGAGCATGCAGATGCGTTTTGAGAACAGGGCGGTGATTGTCACCGGCGGATCGTCCGGCATTGGCCGGGCCATCTGCAAACTGCTGGCGGCGGAAGGTGCTGCGGTGACCAATTTTGACCGCACCGAGAATGTCCGCGAGGGCGGCGAGGCGACGGTGGCGGAGATAGTGGCGGCGGGCGGCCAGGCCGAATACGTGGCGGGGGATGTCACCTCGTGGGCGGATCTGGACCGCGTGGTCGGCGCCGTTGCGGCCCGCCATGGCCGCTTGGACGTGATGGTGAACAACGCCGCCATTACCGTGGGTAAACCCTTGCTGGAGACCTCGGAAGAGGAATGGGACCAGGTCATGGCGGTGAACGCCAAGGGTGTGTTCTTGGGTTGCAAGCGGGCCGTGCAGCAGATGCTGGGGCAGGACGTGCGGGCCGAGGCGCGGGGGCGTATCGTTAATATTTCCTCCCAGCACGGCATGATTTCCTCGCCGCAGGATATCGCCTATGGCACGGGCAAGGCGGCGGTGGTTTATCTGACCCGCCAAATCGCCGCCGATTATGGCCCGGAGCAGATTATCTGCAACGCCGTGGCGCCGGGTAAGATCATCACCGGCAAGCCGGGCCGGGCCAATGATCCGGCCCTGATCGATTATTCCGAACGGCGCACGCCGCTGCCGCGCCTCGGACGGCCGGAGGACATTGCCGGCGCCGTGGCCTATCTGGCCAGCGACGAAGCGCGTTATATCACCGGCGAGAATCTGATGGTCGACGGCGGTTGGATGGCGGCATGAACGAGGACTTGATCTATCACGTTTGCGACGGCGCCGCCTGGCGTGCGGGCCAAGGCGCGGGGCGGTATAGCGGTTCCGCCGATGATAGGCGCGACGGTTACATGCATTTCTCCACCCACGCCCAGGTCCGCACTTCCACGGCGCTGCACCGGGCCGGACAGACGGGCTTGATACTGCTGGCGGTGGCGGTGAACAAACTGGGTCCGGATTTGAAATGGGAGCCCTCGCGCGGCGGCCAACTGTTCCCCCATCTATATGGCGATCTGCCCATGGACGCGGTGACCGAAACCACCGATCTGCCGCTTGACGATGACGGCATGCATCGTTTTCCCGACGGTTTTCCAGCTCTCGAAGGCGGCTCCTAAAAGATATGGCGGTCGGTGGACCAAGTCCCCCACAACAATCCCGCCAGGACGCCGCCTTTGATAAGGTTTAATTCAATGAGAAGCCGGACGCCATAGTCAAAATCATCGTTTGCGCCCATGAAGCCATTTAGCCAACGGACTATTCCGAAATCGATGCTGTTCAGCAGATCCAACACAGCGCTCCCCCCCTCTCTAGACTTTTTTCGATATTCATCGAATCAAGTCTAGCTTTTATCGTTCACGCCAGTGCGCTGAAGCGCACGGCTCCACAGGGGCGGCACAGGGGCGCCGGGCTGCCGTCGCAGCCTTGATTGCGCAATTCAATACCGAAAACGGTCTAGCTGCGGACAGCCGCATAAATTCAGTCCAAATGCGCCTCAGGGCCTCAATTCAGAATTTGTGCGATCATGTCCGCCAATTGGTCTTTGTTGAAGGGTTTGCGCAGCAGAATAATCCCGTCTTGCAAATGCCCGGCATCGGCAACAACATCTTCACTGTACCCGGTCGTGAAAAGTACTTTGAGATCAGGTTGAAGTGGCAGAATCCGGCGCGCCAAGTCAAGGCCGCTCATGTTACCGGGCATAACCACATCGGTGAACAACAGCTCGAACCGCGGACCTTCGGTGATGGCAAGCATGGCTTCGGCCCCGTCTTCCGCCTCGATCACCCGGTAGCCCATTTGGGTGAGTTGAGCCGCCAGGGAAGCCCGAACATCCCCGTCATCTTCCACCAGAAGTATGGTTCCGCCATTGGGCCCCGGCGATGGCGCCAATGGCCTATCCTCATCGACCGCCTCCTCATCCTGGGCTTCCGTTGTTCGGGGTAAATACAAGCGCATGATCGTGCCTTCTCCGACCACGCTCTCTATTTCGGCGAAGCCACCTGATTGTTGGGCAAAGCCATAGACCATGCTGAGGCCCAGCCCCGTGCCCTTGCCGATATCCTTGGTGGTGAAAAATGGTTCGAAGGCATGGCTGATTTCCTCGTCCGTCATGCCGCTGCCGTTGTCGGAGACGCCAAGCATGACATAGTCACCGGGGCTTGCCTCCTCATGCTCCAGCACTGTCGCCGCGTCGAGCCGGACATTCACGGCGGAGAGGGTAATGGTGCCGCCGTCCGGCATGGCGTCGCGGGCGTTCAACGCCAGGTTCAAGAGGGCATTTTCCAATTGCAGCGGGTCTGCTTCGCCGGTCCAGACATCCGCTGCTGTTTCCGTTCTCACATTTATTGTTTCGCCAAGAGTCTGCCTGAGTAAATCCTGCATATCGGTCAGAATTTTATCGATCGCCAAGGCCCTCGGCGCCAGTGGCTGCCGACGGGAAAAAGACAACAGCCGGTTCGTCAAATCCGCTCCGCGGGTGACGTTTCTTAATATCGCCTGAATGTTTCGGCTATTTTTTTCATCCGGCGGGATGTTGCCGGCCAGAAGTTCGATATTGCCCGCAACGACCTGAAGCAGATTGTTGAATTCGTGGGCGATACCGCCCGTTAGTTGGCCCACGGCTTCCATCTTCTGGCTTTGTATCAAGCGTTCTTCCGCGGCTTTTTCGGCTGAAATATCCGTGGCGAAGGTGCCGACCCCGGAGACCTCTCCAAATTGATCAAATACTGGAAACTTCGCAATGCGCAAGTGCCTGACGGGCAGGTCTTGCCGCGTTACTTCGATATCCTCAACCGTAATATTCCTGGATTCCACGACTTTCCGGTCGTTTGCTTCATGGCGGGCATTGACTTCCGGCGTGTAGATTTCCGCCAAGGTCCGGCCCAGGACATTTTCGGCCGATAGGCTGAAAAATCTCTCATAGGTTTTGTTTATGAGTCTGTTGCGCCCGTCTAGATCCTTCAGAGAAATCGCCGTCGGAGCATGATTAAACACCGAGCGGAACTGCTCCTCGCTCGCGGCCAGGGCGTTCTCCGCCTTCTTACGGTCGGTAATATCGGAGAAGATCGAGACAGTGCTGCCGTCCTTGAGACGTTGTTCCTGAATCAGATGCCAGATACCGCCCTTGCGCTCTTGCTCGACTGGGCCGGCCGGATTGCGATGCCGTTCCAGCCGCGCCTTAATCCAGCTCTCCTCCTGACCGAGGGCGTCGGGCGATAGGCCATATTTAATGCCGGCGCGCGTCAAAGTCTCGAATGTGACGCCCGGTTCAATCAATTCCGCGATATCCTTGTTGAACTCCCGAAACATGTCGTTGCAAAAAAACCAGCCGGTCATGGGCATCGAAGAGGACGACAATTTCGTTCTTCTGATTGATCGCGGCCGTCAGATTGGCAAGTTGCCGTTCCGCCTTCACCTGATCCGTGACATCCGATGCGCTGCCCCTATATCCCAGGAATTCGCCGTTATCGCCGTAAAAGGGTATCCCGCTGGTATGGATCCATGTTTCCGTGCCATCTGGATCTCGACGTTTTACCAAAAGATCGCGAAACGGCTCCCGCGCCTCGAAAGCGTCGTGGAAGGGTTGCCATTCCGAGCGATCATAAAATTCATCAATGGTTTCATCCACGGTTGTGCCGATATAAGCGTCGGCCTTCCGCCCGATCTGTTCTCCCGCGAGGTCGGAGACGAAGGTGTAGCGCTTTTCCGTGTTGATTTCCCACAGCCGGTCCGACGTTGCCGCCGCGTGCTGACGAAACCGTAACTCAGACGCCCGCAGCGCTTCCTCGGCCAGTTTTTGCTTCGTTACATCCGTGGCAATACTGACGATGCCGCCATCGGGCATCGCCTGTTCGTCGATCAGAAGCCAGAGGCCGTCTTGACGTTTTAACTCGAACAGGCCGTCCGGATTATGGTGCCGATGCACGCGCGCGGCGATCCATTCCTTTTCCCGTCCTTCCGCTTCCGGGTAATTCCCTCTGGCAACTCCGGCGCTGAGGAATTCTTCATAGGTGGTGCCGGGAAGCAACAAATCGGCGACGTCTTTGTTGACTTCCCTGAAGCGTTCGTTGCAGAGAACAAGGCGGTCGTTGGCGTCCCAAAGGATGAAGGTTTCGTGGAGGCAGTTGATCCCCCGCTCGAGCAATTGGTCGATCGGCTTTGCCATGTCTCCTACTACGCCCTCTCCAATTTAGCCCTTCCAGTCCTTGATCAAGGCGCCGTTGTTGAAGAGCATTTTAGTCCTTATAGTCCGGCTGTTCCCGGTCCAGCATGCGTTTCAGAGCTTCAAAATGATGCTCTGAGTTGGGCCGGCCATAATAGGTCGGGAATTTCTTGAACCCGGCGATGGATTTGTCGATGACGTCCTGGCTCAACACATGCAGTGGCTGACCGGTCCACATGGCATACATTTGCACCTGCGCCACCCGTTCCAGATAGTACAGGCGGTCATAGGCCTCGGCCACGGTACGGCCGATGGTGACGGCGCCGTGGTTGGCCATCAACAAGATTGATTTGTCGCCGATGGCGCCCAGCAGACGTTCACCCTCCGCCGGGTCAAACGCCGGGCCGGTGTATTC
>JAPYPT010000123.1 GCA_029937535.1 Alphaproteobacteria bacterium | reverse complement strand
GTCATTGCCGGGCTTGACCCGGCAATCCATGATTCAGCGAGATCTAAAATTGCCCGGCAACTCTTTGACTCTGAAACTGATTGATCGCCAATTCGTCCCGCATCTCGCGGGTGGCCTCTTCCTTGTAGTCTTCCAGGGGGATGCCGCTGCCGTCGGCGATTTTTACCACGGCCGAGAACGAGGCGATGGTGGCGCAGGCATCGACGAAGGCCGCATCGCCCAGGGCATCGCGCACGGCGCGGCGGGCCGAAACCTTTGCCCCCTCGTTATCCGCGCAGACCGCCTCGACCAGCGCCATCAGCGCTCTGCCGTGGGGCACGCTGTCGGCCATGCCATCGGCCGTCATGATGGCGGCAAGATCGTATTCATCGCCTGAATGTTCGCCGCTCGCACGGAGCAAGGCTGAATGGGAGGTGGTTCAGTAAAAACACCCGTTCAGGGCCGAGGTTCGCCCCGCGATCATTTCGATCTGGGCGTGGCTGATGGCGCGGAAATCATGTTCGAAATCCCGGATCTCGTGATCCTTGAGATACAATTCCACATCCAGATCAAAGAAATTGAAGACCTCTTGCGGCACCAGGCTCAAACCCCGGTGAATATTCTTGTCGCCGTGAGGGGGATAGGGGTTGGGGTCCCCTGCCCCGACATCTTCGGGCGCCAGGGTGGAAACCCAGGCCAGGTTCCGTTTCGCGCCCGCGGGCAGATGGCGGCTGGGTTCGCCCGCAACTGCCGCCGGTAATTCACGGAGAGGCAGGCCCAGGGCCTGGTGCAGCTTGTCCAGGCCGGTAAGCACGGCGATGACACCGATGATCTCCACATAGGCCGGTTCCGATAAGCCCTCATCGCTCTGTAGCGAGGTGACCCATTTTTCGGTAATCCGGCCCGCATCCGTCACCAGGCGATGGATGGCCTCGACCGCCGCCGGGGATAACGCGCCAAGGGCATCATGCGCGCCGTCAACGGCATAGGGCGACAGGGCGGCCTGGCGCCGTTGGCAAAGATCACAGCCCGCGGCATGGCGGGCCTCCGCCGCGATGGCCAGGCGTTCGGCGCCGTTCCACCAGGTTCCGGGACGGGCCAGGCGGTCCCAGGCCACTTCAATTTCGCGGACCAGGCTGTCGCGGATCGGCAGTATGTCGCCCCCTACGTCAATCTCGCTCATGACTTCAGTTCCGTTTCATGATGTTGCGCGCCAGGGCCCAGCGGTGCACTTCCGAGGGGCCGTCGTAGATACGGAAGGCGCGGATGTCGCGGTAGATGCGTTCGACCACGGTGTCATCGGTAATGCCCCGGCCGCCCAATATCTGCAGCGAGCGGTCCACCACCGCCGAAAGCGCCTCGGAACAGCGCACCTTGGCCATGGAGGTTTCGTTGCGCGCCTGCTCACCCTGATCGAGCAGCCAGCAGGCATGCCAGATCGCCAGGCGGCAGAGATGCAGATCGATTTCGTTTTCCGCCAACATGAAGCCGACCCCCTCATGCTCGCCCAGCAGCTTGCCAAAGGCCTGGCGCTGCTTGGCGTAATCGACGGCGATGTCATGGGCGCGGACGGCGGCGCCCAGCCAGCGCATGCAATGGGTCATGCGCGCCGGCGTCAGGCGGACCTGGGCATAGCGGAAGCCCTTGCCCGCCTCGCCCAGAATCTGGCTGGCGGGCACGCGCACATCATTGTAGGCCACCTCCGCATGGCCGCCGGGGGAATTGCTGTCGATGGTATTGAGCACGCGGACGATCTCGATCCCCGGTGTGTCATTATCCATCATGAACATGGTGGCGCCCATGTCGGTGCCCCCCGCATCGAAGGTCCGCGCCATGAGGATCTGGAACGAGGCGCCGGGCATGCCGGTGATCAGCCATTTGCGCCCATTGATGATGTAGTCGTCGCCGTCCGGGTGCGCCGCGGTCCGCATCAATGAGGGGTCGGAGCCGGCCCCGCCGTCCGGTTCCGTCATGGCGAAGACGGAACGTACCTCGCCTGCGACCAGGGGCGCCAGCCAACGCTCCTTCTGCTCTTGCGTGGCGACCTGGTGGAGGAGATTGGTGTTGCCTTCGTCGGGGGCCTGGATGTTCAGGGCCAACGGCCCCAGGGTGGAATACCCCGCCGCCTCGAAAACCACGGCCATGCCCACATGGTTCAGGCCCAGGCCGCCAAATTCCGTCGGGCCGTGGGGGCTCAACAACCCGGCCGCCTTCGCCAATGCCACCAGTTCGTGGCGCAGATCCTCGGTCGGTCCATGGAATTCCTGGCGCGGGTCGGCCTCGTACGGCATGACCTCGTCGCGGATAAAGACGGACACCCGGTCCCGCAATTCGATGATGTCTTCGGGCAGGGAGAAATCGATCATTTTAGACTCCAATTTTTTAGCAAGGTATTTAATACGGCGACGTAATACTTATATAGCCTCAGCATTACAGGCAAAAACTGAGAAAGAATGCCGATATATTTATTACGTCACCGTATTACGTCTTTATTACGTCACCGTATTACGTCTTTTTGGGCGAATTCACCCGTCAAACGCACCACGGTTCGCTGGTATTGCCCGGTGAGTCGCACCAAAACCCTACTTGTCCAGCACGGGGCCGGCAAGGTTCCTCCGCCGCGCGCTCAGCCGCCGCGCGCCTCGACAAAAGCCGGCCGGCTCAGGCAACGTCCCAACCAGGCGGTTATATTGTCATGGGCGGATAGATCGACACGGCCCATCTTGACCCAGGACATGATGGCCGCGACATTCAGATCGGCCACGGTAAAACGGTCGCCAAGCAGATAATCCCGGTCCGCCAGCGCGCCGTTCAGCACGGCCAGGGGTTTGGCCAGTTTCTCCTCCGCCCCATCGGCGACGGCGGCATCGCGCTCGTCCTCCGGCAACAGCATGCGGTTGAAGAGGATATCCAGCGCCGTCATTTCCACATTGCCCGCCGCCCAGAAACTCCATTGCAGGGCCAGGCCGCCTTCCGCATCATCTTTCGGCGCCAGCGCGCCGCCATGCTTGTTAACGAGGTAGTGATTGATGGCCAGGGATTCCCATATGATGAGATCGCCATCCTGTATGGCCGGCACGCTGGCGTTCGGATTGACGGCAAGATACTCAGGCGTTTTGGTGCTGCCGTCGCGGCTGGAGGTTTCGATCAACTCGTAATCCAAGCCCAATTCCTTGGCCAGCCATATGGTCCGCATGGTGCGGTTGGTGGCAACGCCGTAAATCTTCAATTTGCTCATTTTACTGCTCCGCCACTTTACGAAAATCGGGTTTGCGTTTTTCCAGGAAGGCGTTCACCGCCTCCTTGTGTTCGGGGGATTGATAGGCCAGCTCCAAGGCTTCCGTTTCCCGCGCCAGGACGGCGTCCAGATCCTCGTCGCTGCCATTTTGCGTGAACAGCGCCTTGACCATGCGCATTTGCCGGGCCGGGTTTTGCGCCATCATTTCGGCCAGGGCCACGGCCTCGTCCACCAAATCATCATGGGCGACAAGACGGTCCGCCAGGCCCAGTTGCACGGCTTCGGCGCCGGGGATCATGCGGGCGGTCAGGGCCACCTCGGAAGCATTACCCCAACCCATGCGCTGTACCAGGTAATGGGAGGAGGCCAGTTCCGTCACCACGCCCATCTTGACGAAGGCGCAGGAAAACTTCGCCTTCTCGGACGCCATGATGTAATCGCAGGACAAAATCTGCGTCAGGCCGACGCCGATGCAGGCGCCGTTGACGGCGGCGATCATGGGTTTGGCGGCGCGCACAGCCTTGACCCATTTGGCCGCGGTTGAGGGCTGTTTTGGGCCCCCATTTTCTGAATCGGCATCGTCCAGACGGGTCTTGAACATGGCGCCGATATCGGCGCCGGCGCAAAACCCCCGGCCCGCCCCGGTGATCACCATGGCGCCCATGTCGGGGTCATTGTTGACCCGGTCCATGGCATGGAGGATCTCGTCGCGCATCTCGTGGGTCCAGGCGTTCATTTTCTCCGGCCGGTTCAAGGTGATCAATCCCACCTCGCCCCTCCCGCCGCGCTGTTCGAATAGAATAAGCTTGTAGTCCATGGTTTTTCTCTCCCGACGCAAACTAAAGACGGCCAATATAGAGGAAACCACCGCCCCGAGGCGATGGTTTCCAGATATTGATCGGAGTGGGAGGCGAAATTTATTCGGCGGCGACTGCCTTGCCCATCCTTTCGTTCACCCGCGGCATCACCTCAGATGCGAACAGACGCATGGAACGCATGGTGTCTTCGTGGGACATGCCGCCGAATTTCATCTCCGCCATCCAGTGGTTGACGCCGGCTTCTTGGGCATAGTTGACGATGCGGTCGGCCACCTCATCGGGATCGCCGAAGGCGCTGCCCCATTCCGCCAGATCGTCAAAGGTCACCTTGGCATGGTTCTTGCGCACCACGTCATAGATCTCATAACCCTTGTGGATCTTCTTGCCCGGCGCGCCCGGCAGTACCTTTTGGAATAGTTCGTGATACCACATCGCGTGTTTCTCCGCCGTCTTCTTGGCTTCCGCGCCGGTTTCGGCAACGAAAGTCTGCATCAACATGGGCTGATCCTGGGCCATGGGGTCGCGCCCGGCGTCACGCATGTATTTGGTATATTCGGCGAATTGTTCCTGGACCAACTTCATCGAAGTAAAGCGCGGCGCACGGAGGATCGACAGACCATGTTCCGCCGCCAGCTTGTAGGAGGGCGGAGAAACGGCCGCCATATAGATCGGGGGATATGGTTTCTGAACGGGCCGGGGGTATAGTTCCACGTCGTCGACGGACCAGAATTCACCCGAATGGGAGAATTTCTCGCCCTTGAAGCATTTCATCAAGATGTCCATGGCCTCGAAAAAACGTTCCCGCGAGGTATCGGGTTCGATGCCGAAGCCACCGAACTCACCAGGCTGATAGGCCCGCCCGACTCCGAGCAGCAGGCGGCCATCGCTAAGGCAGTCCACCAGAGCCGCTTGTTCGGCCACCCGCACCGGATGGTTCAAGGGCAGCAACACCACCGCCGTGCCAATCTTGATCCGTTTGGTGCGTTGCGCGATGGCGGCGGCCATGGTCAGGGTATCGCCGAGGATGCCGTAGACCGAGAAATGATGCTCCGGCAGCCAGATGGAATCGAAGCCCAATTCCTCGGCCAGATCCACCTCCTCCAGAAACTCCTTGAAGACCTGGGCCTGGGGGATGTTTCCGTACTCGCTGAACAAATACATCATTCCGAATTTCATGGCGTTTCTCCTGTGATGGCGTTGTTTTTGTGAGATGTTCCCTTTTTCTAACTAACGTTAGACTATTTTCAAATTACCCACTTCGTCAACCACAAAACTTGCGACATAATATCCCCGCGAAGGCATGGGGATTACATGATGAAAAACCAGAAAATCGTCATAACCGGCGCCAGTGACGGCATCGGTTATGTCTGCGCAAATATTTTGGCGGGCCAAGGGGCTGAAGTCATTCTGGTCGGGCGAAACAGGGAAAAATGCGCCGCCGCGGTCGAAACCATAAAACGCGCCACCGAGACCGATACCATTACGTTCGAAATCGCGGATTTGTCCTTATTGCGGGAGGTCCGCGCCCTGGCGGAGGGCATTGCGGCGGCGCACGGCCATATCGATGTGTTGCTGAACAACGCCGGCGCCTTCACCAAATCACGCCGGCAGACCGACGAGGGGCTGGAACACACCTTCGCCCTTAATCATATGGCCTATTTCGTCCTGACCGATTTGCTGCTGCCGAGACTGCGGGCGGCGCAACAGGGCCGTATCATCAATGTGGCCTCCGGCGTGCATCGGCGGGGCCGGATCAACTTCGATGATCTACAGGGCCAACGGAATTATGCGGGCTGGCCGGCCTATTGCCATTCCAAACTAATGAATGTGATGTTTACCCATGTCCTGGCCCGCCGGCTGGAAGGTACTTCGGTGACGGCCAACAGCCTCCATCCGGGCTTCGTGGCCAGCAAATTCGGGCACAACAACAAAGGGATTGCCAGCCTGGTCCTGCGGCTGGCGCAAACCCTGATGGCCATATCGCCCGAAGCGGGCGCCAAGACTTCCGTGTATCTGGCCACCTCCCCGGATCTGGCAACCACCAGCGGACGCTATTTCGAGAAATGCCGGGAGGTGGCCGCCGCTCCCCAGAGCCTGGACGAGACGGCCCAGGAACGCCTGTGGCAAATCAGCGAAGAGGTCGCGGCCTCTATCCCCTAAGCTCCCAGGGCATGCGGCATGAGGGCGCCCAGGACGACGCGGTGGAACGGTGTGTCGATACCGTGTTTTTCGCCGAGGCGACAGATGGCGCCATGCAGCCATTCCACCTCCAGACGCTTGCCGGCTTCCAGATCCTCGACCAGGGAGCCGCGCCAGGTTTCCGGCATGGTCTGCTTGGCGAAAGACAAGGACTGTTGCAGATCGGCGTCCGCCAGCACCACGCCCTCGGCCTGGGCCACGGCCACTACTTCCGCCATTGCCTCTTCCGCCAGGCGCCAGGTGGCCGGCGCCTGGCGGAAGATACCCAAGGGCAGCCGCGTCAGCGTGCTCAGGCCCGCCATGGGCGTGAGGAGTAGGAACTTGCGCCACAATTCGAGGACGATATCGGGGCTGACCACCACATCCAGCACCGCCCGTTCGCCCAGGGCGCGAAACGCCGCCATGCGTTCGCTGTCACCACCATTCGGTTCGCCCAGGGTCACGCCATTCATGGCATTGTGCTGGATCACGCCGGGGGCGGCGATCTCGCCATTGATCAGGGCCACGCCCGGAACATTGTGCCCAGGCCCGGCGATTTCCGAGATAATGGCCGGGGTATCGACGCCGTTTTGCAGGGAGACAACGCCGGTTTCCGGGCCCAGCATGGGCAGGAGGTCGCGCACGGCGGTTTCCACGTCATAGAGTTTGACCCCCAGCAGCACCATATCGACCGGGCCGACGTCACCGGGATTATCCGTGGCCTGGGCCGGGTTAATGTGCAGATCGCCCATGGGGCTGGTGACCTTCAGGCCGTTTTCCCGGATGGCGGCAAGATGCGGCCCCCGGGCAATGAAGGTGACGTCGCCCCCCGCCTGGGCTAGGCGAGCACCGACGTAGCCGCCCATGGCGCCGGTTCCCATGACCGCTATTTTCATTGTTTCCCCCTCCCCGTATCGTGAACCCAAACTCGGGCGGGAGCGTAGCCGATTGCGGGTGAGGCAACAATGTCGCCGTGTGCGGGCAGGCTCAGGCGGCTTTGTCCGTCAATTGGCGCATGATGCCGTGGCGGGCCGGGCGGACCAGATTGCCAAAGTGCAGCAGCGCGTTTCGGGCCAGCCGGGCGGCGGGGCGGTCGTCGGTATAGAGCCCAACCACCATGTTGGTGCCCAGATAGAGGGGCCGCGCAGCGCGGTGATGGGCGATATGATAGCGGCGAAGCCCCGCCACCGCGCCAATATCGCCGCCCTTGGAGCTGGTAGTGCGGATCTGGGCGGCCAAGGTAACGGCACCGCGCAGGCCAAGGTTGAAACCATGCGCCGTGACCGGATGCATGCCAACGGCGGCATCGCCGACCAGCGCAAAACGGCGGCCAAAAAATCGATCGGCATAAACCGCGACCAAGGGATAGATGTAGCGTTCGCCAACGAGGGTCATGGCGCCGAGGCGTTGCTCAAAGCGGGCGGCAACATCACGGTTAAAGGCCGCCTCCGGCATCGCCATGACCTCTCCAGCCTGATCCGACGGCAACGTGATGACAACGGAGCTTTGCCCCCCAGCCAGCGGCAGCACCGCCAAGGTGCGGTCATAATGGAAACATTCAAAGGCGGTATCGTCATGGCCACGGTCGTGGTCCATGCGGCAGACGATGCAGCTACGGCCGAAATCACGCAGGCGCGCCGGGATACCAAAGCGACGCCGCGTCTCGGAAAAGCGGCTGTCGGCGGCGACCAGCAACGATGCGCGCAGACGTCGGCCGTCGTCGAGCACGGCCCAAGCGGCCTGCTCATCGCTGCCCGCGTCGATCACCACCCGGCCATGGATCAAGTCCGCCGCCCCGGCCGCCTCGAATGCTCTGAACGCGGCGCGCCGGAGCAAATGATTGGCCGTGATGGGCCCCAGATAATCCGCGCCCATTTCCCGGTGGTCAAAATGCAGGGCATAGGGGGAGGTGCCGTTGGTAACCTTGGCATGACGGATCACGGCGATCTCATCGGGCGGGATATGCGGCCAGATTTCCAGTTCACGCAGGGTCTGCTCGGAACGTTGGGTCAGCGCGATATCGCGGCCATCCACGGGCGGGTCGGCCAGCACACTTCGTGGCAGTTTCTCGACAAGGGCCATTTTCAGACCGCTTCCGGCCAAGGCACGGGCGAAACTCAAGCCCGCCGGCCCCGCGCCCACGATGATCAGATCATATTTATCAACCGGCGCCCCGGACCCCTCCCTATTGTCCATGCTTTTCTCCCGATGCTACTGTTGCCGTCCGGCAATACAACAGATCAACCCGGCCGCCGTCCTTGATCAAAATCAACGCGCCGCCAATCAATCCAATATTTCGATCTGTTCGGGATGGGTCGCCTCGATGGACGGTCCGTTGAAATGCTTCAGCCAGCCGCGCACGCGCACCCGGCGGCCGGGCATGGCGGCATGATCAAAGCCGGACTTTTCGAACACGCGGCGGTCGCGCGGGGCCACGGTGATGGTGAAATCCTGGCGCCAGTTAGCCCCGAAATTCAGGTATATCCGGCCCCGCACCTTGGCCGCGTCCAAGACCGTGCCCTCGATCAGAAAAAAGCCGTCCAGGCCCTTGTGCAACTCCTCCTGTTGCCAGATGCGGTACCACCCATGACCCCAGATGCCCGCCTTGGCCGCGCGCGCCGCAGCTTCCGCGGCCAGCATTTCGGGCACCATGGCCCGGTTGTCGCGAAAGCTGTAGACCCGCGCCATGCCCCGGCGCAGCAGGCGTTCCTGCACCCACACACCGTCCTCGCGGTGCAGATGGGCCAGCGCCCGGCCGTAACGGTCCAGGCGCCGGCCGCCATAAGACAGCTTGACCATGCGGCCCAAGGTCAGGGTTGAGAGCAGTTTTTTTGACTCTTCGGCCAACGGCCAGGCTTTGAAGTTGCGGCGGCCGAGGGGCAGTTTCGGGGCTTGAATGCCGACCAGGCGCACCTGTACGCCGTCGTCCAGAAACAGCGTGTCGCCGTCCACCACATCGACCACCCGGCCCTGGCCGCTTTTGACCAACGGCCCCGCGCCCGCCCCAGCCCCGGCAGTGACGAGCAAAAAAATGATGAATAGAATTCGGACGGCCATGGCGGCTTATAACATTCCAGACGGCGACATGCTTCCCCCGGACGGGACGTTCGCATAAACTGGTAAAAAATGATCGGAAGGATTGAGCTCATGGGGCAACGATGGATAACTTGGATCGGCCTTTGCGCCATTCTGCTGCTGGCGCGGCCGGCCTGGGCGGACGATCCTGATTTCATCTCGTTTAGCGCCGGGGTGTTCGATCTGGGCAAGGACCAGACGGCGGCCGAGGGCCGGTTGGAATACCGCTCCGACTTCAAGCTCTGGATCTTCAAGCCCTTCGCCGGCGTCATGGCCAACTCCGACGGCGGCGTCCACGGTTACGGGGGTGTGTTGGTGGATATGTTTTTCGGCCGGCGCATGGTCGCCACGCTAAGCTTCGCACCCGGCTACTACGCCAAGGGCGACGGCAAGGACCTGGGCAACGACGTGGAATTCCGCAGCCAACTGGAGCTCGCCTACCGCTTCGATGACCGCTCCCGGCTGGGCCTGTCCATTTCGCACCTGTCCAACGCCTCCATCGGCAAGAAAAACCCCGGCACTGAAAGCCTGATGCTGACCTACGCCCTGCCCGTGCGGAACATGTTCGAAGATTGATCTTTTACGTTGCACCACGCACCGCCATGGTGTTTGTGCAGGCTAGGTCCCAAATTGAAGAATACGATGTTGTTGTAGAGTTGATGATGAAAGATAAACACGAGTTCAAGATTTATTCCGTGCTGGTGCTTGGCATACTGCTTTTCATAGGCTCCTTCATCGTGGTCTGGAATGCCACGGAGGATTACCGCGCAAATATCAACCGGCCCACGTCCTCGCAGTCGGAAACCGTAAAAAAGTAGCCTTAAATAGTTGAGCCGCCCGCGCGGGGTCGTGGCCAGCTAGGCAACATCGCCCAGAAAACGCAACAGGGCGGCGTTAACCTCGTCCGAGCGTTCCTGTTGTATCCAATGGCCGGCGCCCTCGATCATCTCCACCATTCGCAGATCCGCCATTTTTTCGCGCATGACGGCAATCAAATCGACGCCGGGGACGAAGCGCAAGACCACTTCCAGGGTGCCGGCGATGAAGGCGGCAGGTTGTTGGATCTGCTGCTCGGCCAGGGCCGAGAGCAGGGCGAAATCCCGGTGGGAATTGCGGTAGCGGTTAAGCGGGCCGCGAAAGCCGCCCGCCTCGAACCGGGCCACGTAATAATCCAGATCCTCCGCCGTCATCCAGGCGGGAAATTCACCCGGATCGGCCATGCCGTCCAGCATCGCGGCATCCGCCGGTTTCTTTTGCGGGCGCGCCGCGGCCATGCCTTCGCCGGAAACCCAGTAGTAAACTTTCCGCAGCGTATCGCGGACATCGGCCTCCAACTCCGCCTCCGCCACGCCGGGCTCCTGAAAATAGAGCTGATAAAAGAACTCGTCCTTGTAGACCTGTTTCGCCACATCGATGAACGGCGCCGGGCCGGCGCCCGTATAGGGCACGCTCAACCCCGCCACGGCGCGAACCCTGTCGGGATGCAAAAGTGCTGTGTTCCAAGCGATGGGTGCGCCCCAGTCATGACCGATCACCACGGCCTGTTCTTCCCCCAGGGCGGCGATCAGACCGGCCATGTCGGCGGTCATGTTGGCCATGTCATAGGCCTCGATCGCATCCGGCTTGTCGGAGCCGCCATAGCCCCGCACATCCGGTGCGGCGACCCGGTAGCCCGCTTCCGAAAGCGCCTTAATCTGATGCCGCCAGGAATACCAGCTTTCCGGCCAGCCATGGATCAATAACACCAACGGCCCCTCACCTGATATGGCAACATTCAGCTTCAAGCCATTGGTTTCAATTATTTTAAAGTTCTGATCCACAATGTATTCTCCTAAAACCGGGCGACGCCGAAACTGTTCGGGTTGAGGCTGCGCCGGGCCGCTTCGTCACAAACTGTCAGCAAAAGGCCCAGGGCCTGGCGGCTGTCGCGGGGGTCGATCAGGCCGTCGGACCACATGCGCGCGGCGTAGTAGTACCCTGACTCGGAAGCCTCGTAGAGTTCGACCACCTTGGCCTCCAACTCGTCCAGTTCCGCCTGGTCCATCGGCGTGCCTCGACGCTTGGCCTTGGCCTCGTTGACAATGCGCATGACCAGGGCGGCCTGCTTGGCGCCCATGACGCCGGCGGAGATGTTGGGCCAGCCCAGCAGAAAGCGCGGCTCATAGGACCAACCCGACATGGCATAGGCGCCGGCCCCGAACGAGGCCCCGATCATCAGGGTCAGGCGGGGGACCGAGACGTTGGAGACGGCCTGGATCATCTTGGCGCCATGTTTGATCATGCCGGCCTCCTCCGCCTCCCGGCCGACGATGAAGCCGGTGGTGTTCATCAGATAGATCAGCGGCGTGTTCGATTGATCGCACAGCTGCATGAACTGGGTCGCCTTGGTGGCGCCGTTGGGCGTGATGGGGCCGTTATTGCCGATCAGGCCGCAGGGCAGCCCCATGATATTGGCCTGGCCGCAGATGGTCTGGGTGTCGTATTCCGCCTTGAACTCCAGAAAATCCGAGCCGTCGACCAGACGGGCGATGACCTCGCGGATATCATAGGGTTTTTGGTATTCCACCGGCACGATGCCGCACAGTTCATCGATGTCATAAACTGGTTCGTCCCAGGTACGGACCTGTCCCGGCGCCAGGCGGGCGGGCCAGTTCAGGCGCGAGACGATATCGCGGCAGATATGCAGGGCGCCGGGGTCGTCCTCGGCTACATATTCGGTCAGGCCCGTAATGGAGGCATGCATGTTGGTGCCGCCCAGATCCTCGGCCTCCGCCACCTCGCCCGTGGCGGCGCGGACCAGGGGCGGGCCGGCCAGAAAGGCCATGGCCTGGTTGCGGACCATGACCACGTAATCGGACATTCCCGGCATATAAGCCCCGCCGGCGGTGGAGGAGCCATGCACCACCGAGATCACCGGACAGCCGGCCGCCGATAGCTGCGCCTGTTTGTAGAACATGCCCCCCGCCCGTATCCAGGTGGCCGGCACATAGTCCAGCAGATCGGCGCCCGCGGACTGCACCAGATGGATCGCCGGCATCTTGTTGGCCAGGGCCAGATCAAAGGCGCGGTTCATCTTGTCCACGCCGTGGGTATGCAGGGCGCCGGCCAGAATGCCCGAATCGTCCACTATCACCACGCAACGCACGCCCGAGACCACGCCGATACCGGTAATCAGGCGGGCGCCGGAGATATTTTCGCCCCCGTCGTCGTCGTAAGTCTTGTAGCCGGCGGTGGTCGATAGCTCCAGCCACGGCGCGCCCCGGTCCAATAACAAGTTCAGCCGGTCGCGGGGCAGCAATTGTCCCCGCCCCTCGAACCGCGCCCGGCTTTTTTCCGAACGCGCCCGGATCATGCCTTCCAGTTCCCGCAGACCTTCGATCTGGGCCAGCATGTCGGCGCGATTTTCCTGAAAACCAGGGTCGTTGGGGTCGATTTGAGACTGAATCTTGGGCATCGTTGGCGGACCTGTACTGCCTAACAAAGGATGCAGGCACTATCGGCAGCGGCTTCCCCTACGTCAACAGCACGCTGTCAATAACAAACCGTCGATAACAAACTGGCCGGGCAACGGTCATTTCGCTATGCTGGGGAAATGGTCTTTCTACTCCGCCATATCGCCCGCTACGCGGCGAAAAAGATCGCCTCCGATCCGGTCGCCCGAGAGCAGGCCGCCCGCGCCGCCAAGGGTGTCGCCAGGGAGGTCAAGCAGATCGCCACGGATGAAGATCCCGCCAAGGCCGCCGGGCGCGCCATGCGCCGGGCCATGAACAAATTAAACGGTGACTGAGGCAGGCGCCTAAAGTTCCACCCGGTCCACCAAGTTGGCGCCGCGCGCGGCCATGAAATACAGCCCCATGTGATGGGTGGCATCCTGGGGATGGGCGGCCGCCGCACCCAATTCCAGTTCCTCGGCCAGCGATCGGGGCAGATCATAAGTGGCGCAACCCTGGTCATAGACATGAATGTCACGCAGGCTGGCCGCCATGCCGTGATTGCGGGCCGATAGCAGGGTCAGGACCATGTCCATGACACAGATATCGGTGCAGATGCCCACCGTCAGTACATCGGTAATCTCATGGTGGTTCAACCAATCGAGCAGGGCGTTGGAGCCATCCGCTTGATAAGCGCCGATAAAGCCGTTGATGCAATCCTTGCGCACCAGGGTGGCGTTTGGTTCGTCCTCCAGCCACAGCAATTCTGGCACCAGGTTTTCCTCGCCCGTGCCGATCTCGCAATGGGGGGGATAGGGCGGTTCGGCCTTGCCCGGCTCGTGGCTGTCCAGAAAGGCGAAAACCGGCCAGCCCCGGGTGGTGAAATCCCTGGCTAGTTTGTTGGCCTCTTCCACCATGCGGCTGACCTGGGGGTTTTCCACGGGCGGGGCCAGATTGCCCGCGCCCACGGTGGCGAAACCGTTGACGATATCGACGATGATCAACCCGGTCCTGCCTTCGCCGGCACTGGGATGCAGGGGTTTCATGACCAGCGGCATTTGGTTTTGCAGATCCGACAATAAAGTTTCGCTCATATTAATGCCTTTCCTGAACGAAATTTGGCTGCGCTCTCTTCCCCGGCCAACCTAACGGGTGTATGAAGTCCATCCAAGCAACGAAACTAGGATCGCACATATGATCCCGCGCTATACGCGCCCTGAAATGGCCGCCATCTGGTCGCCTGAAAGCAAATTTCAAATCTGGTTCGAGATCGAGGCCCATGCCTGCGATGCCCAGGCCCAACTGGGCGTGATCCCGGCGGAAGCGGCGCGGGAGGTCTGGGAAAAAGGCGCTTTCGAGGTCGCCCGCATCGATGCGATCGAGCGGGAAACCCACCATGACGTCATCGCCTTCCTGACAAACTTGGCGGAGCACGTGGGCCCCGCCGCCCGCTTCGTGCATCAGGGCATGACCTCGTCGGATGTGCTCGATACCTGTTTCAACATCCAGTTGGTGCGCGCCACGGATATTCTGCTGGACGATATGGACCGGCTTTTGACGGTGCTGCACCGCCGGGCGGTGGAGCACAAGGACGATATCTGCATTGGCCGCAGCCACGCCATTCATGCCGAACCGACCACGTTCGGTCTGAAACTGGCCCAGGCCTACGCCGAATTCGACCGCTGCAAGAGCCGTCTGCAAGCGGCCCGCAAGGAAATCGCCACCTGCGCCATTTCGGGCGCCGTGGGTACCTTCGCCAATATCGATCCGGCGGTGGAGGCGCACGTGGCCCAGGCCCTGGGGCTGGAGGTGGAGCCGGTCTCGACCCAGGTCATCCCACGGGACCGTCACGCCATGTATTTCTCGATCCTCGCCGTGGTCGCCTCCTCCATCGAGCGCCTGGCGACCGAAATCCGCCATCTCCAACGTTCGGAAGTTCTGGAGGCGGAGGAATATTTCGCGGAAGGGCAAAAGGGTTCCTCCGCCATGCCGCACAAACGCAATCCGGTGCTGACGGAAAATCTCACCGGACTGGCCCGCCTGGTGCGCAGCGCCGCCATGCCGGCCCTGGAAAACGTCGCCCTGTGGCATGAGCGGGACATCTCTCATTCATCCGTGGAGCGCGGCATCGGGCCCGACGCCACGGTGACCCTGGATTTCGCCCTGAACCGCCTGACCGGCGTGATCGACAAGCTGACGGTTTATCCGGAAAACATGATAGCCAACCTGGAGCGTCTGGGCGGCCTGGTATTTTCCGGCCGGGTTCTCCTGGCCCTGACCCAGGCCGGCGTCAGCCGCGAGGATGCCTATCGCCTTGTGCAGCGCAACGCCATGAAA
>JAPYPT010000122.1 GCA_029937535.1 Alphaproteobacteria bacterium | reverse complement strand
CCAACCGGCCGGCAACCGCCTGGGTCGCTATGTCGGGGCCGGGCGGGGTTCAACGATGCGCCGGCGCCTCTACCCCGTGAGGGCGGACAGCACAGCCGGCAGTCCGCTGGCCAGCGGGGTCCATTCGGCATCGTTGCCGACACGCCAGACCTCACCGGTATCGGTGCCGATGACCACGCCGCCGGGGTTTTCCAAATCCGGTGTCAGGCCGTGGATGTTGGCCTCGGAGGGCGAATGCGCGGCATCGCAGAGCGAGCGCCAGCTTTCACCGCCGTCCTCGGACCGCAACAACATGGCCTTGGCCCCGCCTTCATCCTTGAAGGAGGAAAATGCCGTCGGCGCACTGGCCACGGTCAGACCGTGGGGCGTGGCGGGGTCAATGCACATGGGCCGGGAATAACGCGGGGTGATGCCCTTCCAGGCATATTTCCAGTGCGCGCCGCCATCGTCGGAACGGAACACCCCGGCATTGCCCTCGATCATCTCCGCCACGCCGTCGATCCGGCCGTAGCCGGTGGAGGCATACAAAACCTCCCCCTGGCCTGGATGGGCGCACATCATGTGCAAATCGGGATTTTCGCCCGGCAGGCTGAAATCCCAGGTCTCGCCGCCATCTTCGGTGCGCATGATACCGCCCACTTCCACGCCAACCCAGATGCGGCGCGGATCGTCTTTGTCGATGACCAGGGCCCGGGCCCGGCCGGGCAGACGGGGCGTGACCGGCACGCACCATTCCGCGGCCGCCGGGAAATTGCTGAAGGCCTCGACCTCCCGCCAACTGGCGCCCTTGTCCTCGCTTTTGAACAGCCCCGCCGGTTGAGTACCGGCATAGATCACGCCATCGCCCGCCCCCCTGATCTGCCAGACCTCATGGTCTTCCAGACCGGCAAGCGACCAGGTCTCGCCGCCATCGTCGGAGCGGAACAGCCCGGCGCCGGTGCCCGCGAACAGGCGGCCCTCGATATTGACCAGGTCCCGGACGCCACGGCATTCGAGCACCTGCCGGCCCTCGCCGCCCGCCACTGAAAATACGCCCCGGCTGGTACCCGCTAGAATTTTCATCCCGACCTCAGCTTTCCAAAAAACCTATCCCAGAGCTATAGTCTCCCCATGCCCGGCATTGTGCAAGACGTCAACGGCGGGCATTATGAAAAATCCAAGGTATCAACGATTTTGAAGTATGAGATCCCAATGACCGCAACCATGACCGCACCACAATCGACCAGCCGGATTTCCGCCGCCGAACATGCCGGCGCCATGGCGGACTATTTCCGCCAGGGGGAGCAGCAGGCCCGCGCCCTGGGCAACCGCGGCCCGATCAAGCTGGACGGGGACGGCAAGCTGGACCCCGGCATTCTGGAGGCTTATTGGCGGCACGGCTTCTATGTCTTCGAAGGTGTCATTGGCGAGGAAGAGCTATCGGAGCTGCTGGCGGACGTGGCGCGGGTTCTGGCCGGCGCACCAACGGAACCAGGTGCTGCATACGATGCCGGCGGCAATCCGGCGATCGGCCGGGAGTTCGCCATGCCGAGCTATAACTGGGCCAAACCCTTGAGCGATCCGGTGGGCGGAACGGATAAGAACAAGGGCCGCCATCCCGTTGAAATGGAGGTCCCAATACCCCCCGAGGGCGGACCGGATTTGACCATCGAGCGCCTGCGCGGCAATTTGCAGCTCATGGAGAGCGTCCTCAGGCTTTACGGCCACCCCGGCATCCTGGCCGCGGCCGAAGCCGTCCTCGGCGCCGATTTCGTGCCTTATACGGAGGTTGTCTTCCTCAAGGAACCGGGACTGGGGCCGTCGGTCGCCTGGCATCAGGATGGCACCACCCATTGGGATGCGGATGATTGGGACCATGGCGCCCATGGCTTTAATTTCATGGCGCAGCTTTGTTCATCGACCGCCGGCAACGGTGTCTGGGTACTGCCGGGCAGTCACAAACAGGGCAAGGCCGATATCAAACGGATGGTGGCGGACAGCGGCTCGGAGCGGATCGCGGGCGCGGTGCCTTTGTTATGCGGGCCGGGGGATGTTTTTATCACCAACCGCCAACTGGTGCATGGCTCCTTCGCCAATTCCTCACCGGACCGCCGGGTTACCCTGAATGCCGGATTTTTCCCCCGCCACCGGGTCCTGAACGTCTCCACCACCAAACTGGATGGCGCGGCGGTCACTTATGATGCGGCGCAAATCCATGAACGCACCCGCATGATCGCCATCGCCGTGGATGCCCGGCAGCAGCGCTTTCCCCACGAGCGGCGGTACACTTACGCGCCCCTGGTTGGCCAGGAAGACGACAACCGCTGGAATGACCACACCCGCGAGACCTTGGTGAAGGACTACAATGTCGGGGATTTTTATATCTGAAACAAAATTCAGGTTATCCCGCCTGCGCTTGGCCACTTGGTGACGGGGCCTGATCATCGGCCGGGAACGGGGCGAAGGGATAGGGGCGCTGATCCGTGTGGAATGTCTCGAACGCCACGATCTGCCCGAGGTATAGTCCCAGGCGCGGACCCAGGGCGCGCAGTTCGCCATTGACGTTGCCCGTCGCCAGCTTGGTGAAGAACTGCACCACGGCGATGGCCAGAATAACGAATTCCGCGATGTTGAAGATCACCGCGAACAGCACCATGAAGCACAAGCGCCGCCAGATCGATTGATCGGAGATATTGGCCTTTAGTTTCTCATCCATTTCGTCGTCTCCCATGGCTATGAACAACAGATAGGCGACGGACCCCGACATGCAAGATGAACCCTGCCGTATGGAAGGCGGAGATGAGAGGGGTATTTCCGGATGGCCCCTTACGGGCGGCGATCAACTGAATGCAACTTCGCCATCTTGTCCTTGTGGCGGACATTAAAATACCGGGACAACAGGACAAACACGCTAATGGCCAAGGCGCCAACGCTCAAGACCAGATAGAAGGTGAATTCCGACCAGGTGATCCACAACGCCAACGGCGTCACCATACCGACAAAACCGAAGAATATCAGAGCCAGTTCCAACGCCCTGTCGGTAAAATTATCCAGCGGATTAAACTGCATTGTTCCAATTACCACCTTGATCATCATCGGCCGGAAAGCCGGTTTGGTTGGGGCGGCAGGGATCGAACCTGCGATCACGGGATCAAAACCCGATGCCTTACCACTTGGCTACGCCCCAATTCGACGTCGGGCAATATAGGCATCGTAGGTTAAGGAAACAACGCCCCTGGAGCACATTTAAAGAAAATCTGCATGGACCTTTAGGTATGGAGCAATTGAACCGATCACATGATACCAACCGGCACCGATAGGTACCCCTGGAGACCGTCTCCAAAGGGCGGAATTTTCAGTTATTTTATGACATCGCCCGCTGTTTGATCCCGGCGATCCGGCCAGGCGATGATAACGCCGTAACAGCATATGGCGGCGATCGCCCAGGCCAGGGTCGTGCTGGGCGCGAACGAGGCCACGAGTCCAGGCATGCCGGCCATGCCCAAATAGACCGCTAGGCCCCAACGCCAGGGCAGGCGGCGGTAGAGGATATGATGCAAATGGCTGCGATCGGAGGCAAAGGGTGACCGTCCGCGCACCACCCGCAGGGCCATGACACGAAGGCAATCAAGCACCGGGATCAGGAACCACAGAGCCATCAAATCGGCCGGCACGGAGGTAAAAGCGACGTCGTAGACATAAATTGCTAGCAAGGCGATAATGAAACTAAGGGAATAACTGCCTGAATCGCCTAAAAATAACCTGCCGCGCAAATTGAAGGCCAACGCAACCACCAAGGCCGCGCCCAGGGCGAACAGCACCGGACGCAGATGATCCGGTGCGAACAATAATAATTCAAGGCACCAGAACAGACACAACCCCATGACCAAGCCATTCTTGCCATCCGCCATGTTGATGGCATTTTGTAGGCCAACGATGCAAATGGCGGTGAACACCAGGGCAAACTGCTCCAGAAAAAGAACCTGACCCAAAAAACTGAAATGCAGAAACGTGATCATCAACGCCGGCACCACTTCCAAGGCCGCCAAGGCCAGTAACAATGACAACAGCAAACGGTAGGTGGGCCGGATATGCATCCGGTCGTCCAGCAGACCCAGCAGCAGGCAGGCCAAGCCCGTGACGGCGACAACCAAATAGAACGGCAGAAACGCGGTGGCCAGGGCGCCATACAACAGCGCCAGCAAGGTCGGCAGGCCGATCGCCAAGCCGCCGGTCAACGGGGTCACGGCCGGATGAATTTTGCGCTGGCCGTCCGGGGCGTCCATGACGCCTAGCCAGGCGCCAATGGGTTGGGCGAAGACGGAAATCAGCGCGCTAATGGACGCCGCGATGGCGACCGCGGCTAGTCCGGTTGCCTCCCCGATGGCCGCATGGCTCCAGCCTTCGATTGCCCTCTCCTTCACGTTGACGCATCCCATGGGACAGCGTACTTAATATGCTATTCGAACCGCGCCCAACATGGCGGATTTTCTTAGGGTACGGTTTCATTACTTATTCGAATCTAAGCCTGATTACCACCATAAGCCAGTGCTTCGATTTCGTTCGGCGGTTGAATTGCACGGCGGCGGAAATCTTCGAATAAGCCATGACGGGGTTGGGGTCAAACCCGGCTGTTTGGAGCGTACAGACCTATGACGGTTCTGATCACCGGCGCGGCCGGGTTTATTGGCTTTCACACTGCCCGCCGGCTGCTGGCCCAGGGGGAACGGGTGGTTGGCGTCGATAATCTCAATCCCTACTATTCACCGGCCCTGAAGGATGACCGGCTGCGGCAACTGGTGGATCATCCGAACTTTTCCTTCCATCAGATCAATATCGCGGACCGCGTCGCTATGGATGGGGCGCTGGGCGGCCTTAAACTGACATCGATCATACATTTGGCGGCTCAAGCCGGTGTCCGCTATTCAATCGAAAACCCCTTCGCCTATGTAGAGGCTAATCTGGTCGGTCATATGGTCATCTTGGAACTGGCCCGTCAGCAAACCGCCCTGGAGCATTTGGTCTACGCCTCCTCGTCTTCCGTTTATGGCGGCAATACGGCGCTGCCTTTTTCCGAGGCGGACCGGGTCGATGAGCCGATTTCGCTCTATGCGGCGACCAAAAAGGCGGACGAGTTGCTTTCCCAGTCCTATGCCCACCTTTACGGCATTCCACAGACCGGTTTGCGCTTCTTCACGGTCTATGGCCCCTGGGGCCGGCCGGACATGGCGCTCTGGCTGTTTACCGAGGCGATCTTGGCCGGGCGGCCCATCAAGGTGTTCAATCATGGCGATATGCGGCGGGATTTCACCTATGTGGACGATATCGTCACGGGCATTGTGGCGGCCCGCGACAAGCCGCCCGTGCGGACGGATGAGAAGGCCGCGCCGCACCGGATTTATAATATCGGAAACAACCACCCCGAAGAACTAGGGCGCCTGATCTCATTGTTGGAAGGGGCCCTGGGTAAAAAAGCGGAAAAGATTTTGGAGCCCATGCAGCCGGGCGATGTCAAGGAAACCTATGCCGACCTGACGGCCATTGAACGCGACCTGGGTTTTCAACCAGCCGTGACCATTGACGAGGGCATCCCCAAATTCGTCGCCTGGTACCGGGACTATCACAATATCTAGCCCGGTTTCGATAACTATCGAAATGCCAGACCAACCATGTCCAAGGTGACACTGGGGCCCGGGGGGGCCGGGCGGGTCGAGGCGCCGGGCCGGGGCATGGCCTGCATGATGGGTGGCGGTCTGCTGCTGACCATGAACGACGGCCTGGTCAAATGGGTCTCGGGCGACTTTCAGGTGGGACAGATTCTCGCCATTCGCGGCGGCGTCGCGGTCATGCTCATTTTGGCCGTGCTGTGGGCGCGTGACGAGCTACATATATTCCGGGTCACCTATCCCAAGGCGCAACTGATCCGCGCCGTTTTGATGATCGCCAGCACCTTCCTGTTCGTCAATGGACTGCGTCTGATGCCGTTGGCCGAGAATGTGGCGATTGCCTTTGTCGGGCCGATTTTTGTCACCGCCCTGGCGCCGGTTTTGTTATCGGAGCGGGTCGGCTGGCGGCGCTGGTCGGCGGTATTGGTGGGGTTTCTGGGCGTTCTGGTGATTTTGCGCCCTGGGGCGGGTGGTTTGCACTGGGCGGCGTTATTGCCCGCCGGCGCCGCCCTGTGCGGGGCCTGCCGCGACCTTCTGACCCGCGGCATTTCCCAGGGCGAGGCATCGGGCACGACGCTGTTCTATTCCACCCTGGGCGTGGCCCTAGCGGGCGCCGTCATGGCGCCGTTCGGCTGGCAAACCCCGGCCCTGGGCGATCTAGGCCTGCTGGCCGTGGCCGGGCTGCTGTTAAGCGCCGCACATTTCCTGCATATCGAAACCTTCCGCTTTGCCGAGGCGGCGGTGGTGGCGCCCTTTAAGTACTCATCCCTGCTGTGGGCCATGGCGATCGGGTATCTGATCTGGGGCGACATCCCCGATAACCGGACCCTGCTGGGCGCCGCCTTGCTAATCGGCAGCGGTCTATACATATATCACAGGGAAGGCCGGCAGTCTGTTAGGCTGCGGCCATGAGCAGTCCTTCCGACAGAGCGGTCCTGATCACCGGTGGCGCCGGATATATTGGCAGCCACGCCATGTTGGCCCTGCGCGATGCCGGCCGGGAGGTGGTGGTGGTGGATGATCTCTCCACCGGCCGCCCCGGCGCGGTGCCCGATGGCGTTCCGTTTTATCACGGCAAGGTGGAGGATGATGTCTTGATCAGGCGCATCATCGCCGAACACGGGTGCCGCGCGGTGATGCATTTCGCAGGCTCCATCGTGGTCCCGGACTCGGTCATTCGTCCCCTGAACTATTATCAAAACAATGTGGTCGGCAGCGCCCAGTTGTTGCGCGCCTGCCTCGACAGCGGCATCGAGGCTTTTGTTTTTTCTTCCACCGCCGCCGTGTATGACGGGGCAGGCGGGCATAACGGGCCCTTGAGCGAAGACGCCGATCTGGCTCCGGCCAATCCTTATGGCCGGGGCAAGCTGATGACGGAATGGATGTTGCGCGATATTGCCGCCGCCACGGATTTGCGCTTTGCCGTGCTGCGTTATTTCAACGTGGCGGGCGCCGACCGGGCGGGACGGTCGGGTCAATATGCCAAGGTCGCGACCCATTTGATCAAGCGGGCCTGTCAAACGGTGCTGGGCGCCTTGCCCCATATCGATGTGTTCGGTGACGATTATCCCACGCCCGACGGGACCTGCGTGCGGGACTATATCCATGTCAGCGATCTGGCCCAGGCCCACGTGGCGGTGTTGGATCACATCCGTGAGGGGGGCGGCAACGTCACCATGAATTGCGGCTACGGCCGCGGCTTTTCGGTCAGGCAGGTGCTTGATGTGGTGGACGGGGCGGCGGCGGATATGTTGGGCGCGGAGCCGATGATCCGGCGGCCGGGACCGCGCCGGGCCGGTGATCCCGCCAGTCTGAGCGCCGATAGCAGCCGGATCAGGAAAACCTTGAACTGGCGGCCGCAATATGACGATCTAGCGGTCATGGCACGGACGGCGCTGGCCTGGGAAAAACAATTGCTGGAGGGTAACAGTTGATGGATCTCACAGCGGAAATCGGGGCGGAAATCGGGGCGAAGATCGAGGCGGAGATCGAGGCGGCGATCAGCGAATCCGTCGCCGTGAAGAAACGCCTGCTGGCGAACGGCATCGGTGGGCAACTGGTGGCCATGTCGGAGACCGTCGCCCACTCGATCGCCGGGGGCGGCAAGATTTTGTTGTGCGGCAATGGCGGCTCCGCCGGCGATGCCCAGCATCTCGCCGGCGAATTTCTGGTCCGTCTGCGCTCCACATTGAACCGCGAGGCGTTGCCCGCCCTGTCGCTGATTACCGATAGCTCGACCCTGACCGCCTGTGCCAACGACTATGGCTATGATCAGATCTTCGCCCGCCCCTTGCAGGCCCTGGGCCGGCCGGGCGATGTGCTGCTGGCGATCACCACGTCCGGTAATTCCGCCAATGTTCTGGCCGCGCTGGAGGTCGCCAGGGACCGGGGCCTCGTCAGCCTGGGCTTCCTTGGCGGCGATGGCGGCGCGGCGTTGGAGCGGTGTGACCAGGCCATCGTGGTGCCCAGCGATGACACCAACCGGATCCAGGAAAGCCATATCATGCTGGGCCATTTATTGGTTCACGGCGTGGAAGAGCTGTTGCTGGCGCAAGGGTTTATCAGCGCCGGGGGCGCCCCGTAACGGCCGCAACCAATCGCTCCCACGGGCACGGTTGCCATTGGTGCGGGCAGGCTCTATTGAAAGCGCCCGAAATACCCACTGACGTACTCTTGGGGACATCTTGTCATGACAGAGACAACAGCACCCGCCAAGCCGCTGCAATTCGCGGCCCGGCAAAGTATCGAGCAGGTCGAGGAAGGCGCTGATCTGGCGCCGAAATTCGATGCCGACGGCCTTATCCCCGTCGTCACCTCCGATGCCGGCAGCGGTGAAATGCTAATGCATGGCTATATGAATGGCGAGGCCCTGCGCCGCACCATCGAAACCGGCGAAGCTCATTATTTCAGCCGCAGCCGCAAGGTGCTGTGGCACAAGGGCGCGACATCGGGCCTGGTGCAACGGGTCGTGGAAATGCGCATCGATGACGATCAGGATGCGGTTTGGCTGCGGGTGGATGTCGTGGGAGGCGCCTCGTGCCACGTGGGCTACCGCTCCTGCTTCTACCGCTCCATCCCCCTTGGCGCGGTAGCGGACGATCTAGCCCCAAGCTTGAACTTTGAAGAAACCGAAAAAGTCTTCGACCCCAAGGCGGTCTACGGCGATGCGCCGAACCCGACCAAACTATAGACTTTTTTCGATATTCATCGAAACAAGTCTAGCTTGTGTCGTTCACGCCAGTGCGCTGAAGCGCACAGCTCCACTGGGGCGGCGCATGGGCGCCGGGCTGCCGTCGCAGCCCTGATTGCGGAATACAATACCGAATTTGCTCTAACCCAGGTTCTGCAGCAGGAAGCGGAAGTTGAGGGAAGTTGAGGGCTCCACGTCCCGGTCGCGGGTGAAGTTCCGTTCGATGGTCAGACCAAAACCAATGCATTCATCCAAATATTGGATGCTGGCGGCGGACCGGATCTGAGAGCCGCCGCCGCTCAGATCGCGGCGGCTCTCGGCGGTGGCGATCCAGCGTTCATCGATCTTCCAGCGCAGAAAATTGTACAATTCCTCCCGCGCGCCCAATTCGTCCACCGTCTGGGCCCGCTCCAAAGATACATAAGAGGTATTAAAGCGCAGGTCCGCCGGGCCGATGGAGAAATAGATCTCGTTGCGGCGCAGGGAAAATGTGTTGCGGTCCAGGCGCAGGCGGTTGGTCAGATCAAAAAATGGCGAGGGCGAGACTGTCAGCGCCATGACATAGTCGGAACGGTGATCTTCCAAGCCGGTTTGCTGGGCGAAGGTATCGTCATCCTTGACCCGGAAAACCTGACCCACGGTCAATGCGGTGTAGCCCCCCGAGGCGCCGTAAGCGGCGGCCTTCAGACCCAAATTGGCGCGCGGCCCGCTTTCCACACGGTCATGGCCTGGAAAGCGGTTCAGGCTGAACAGATTGGTGTCATCGAATTCCAGGCTGCGGCTGTCTTCGTTGGGAATTTCCTTGGGATTGCCGCCGTAAGGTGTGAGGATCATTTGCACCACCGGCTCAATGACCTGACGTACCGTCCCTTCGCGGCGGATAAAGGGAAAGCGCCAATCCAGCGCCAGGGTCGGCCGAAAGCGGGCCTCAAAGCCATTGTTGTTTGCTCCGTTGACGGCCTGCCCGCCCTCGACAAAGTCGTTCAGATGGTACAGATCCAACCCAAGGCCGGCGGTAAGGGAGTAAATATCGCCCGCCGGCGCGGCATACGGGATTTGCCAGCGGCCATCGGCGCTGAGCCGCCGGCTGTCGAAGCCGTCACTGCGGTAAAGGGAAACGGCCGAGGCATCAAAATCAAGCCGGCCCGGAAGGCGTCCAGGCCGCAGACTGATTTCATAGTCCAGCAAGGGCGCGACAATTGGTGTCGCGCCGGGGTCGTCATCGACGTCAAGGCCCTGGAAAGTATAGGCGGAGGCCGACATGTAGTGACGTCCGCGAAGGCCTTCCGTGAACAGGGAGGAAGTCAAGGTATCATCGCCGCTGAAGTCATAGCGGCTGAGATAGGTATCATCCGTGGACCGGGCCAGAGCGAAACCCCAATTCCAGGTCTGATCGATGTCAAAACGGCCCCTCGCGTCTATATGGCCACGGATTTCCTTGTCGTCGAGGCGATCGTTGTTGTCGTTGCGTTTGTCGGTGTAGGTCAGGCTCGCCTCGCCCTCATAACTGCCCAGCGCCGTTAGGGCGCGGTATTCGCCGGTCAGCACCGTTTCGCCCTCGCTGGTGAAAATTGGCGCGAACGTCAGGTCCCGTTCCCGGCTGATGGCCCAAAAGTACGGTAACTTTATGGTCGACCCCAGTTCAGAAGACGAGCCGAATGACGGCGCCAAAAAGCCGCTTTTCCGGGGTGTCAGGGGATCGGCATGGCGAAAATACGGGGTATAGGCGATCGGTACGCCATAGATTTCAAGCACGGCATGGTGGTATTCGATGTCGTGTTCCCGCCGGTCATGGATCACGCGCACGGCCTTCAATTGCCACAGCGGCGCCCGGTCGGGGTTCTCCTTGCACAGCTCGCACGGCGAATAGACGGCCTTGCGCATTTCCAGCCGGTTGGTGTTGTGTCGTTGGGCGCTGTTGGCGGCAAAGCGCGACTTGTCGGTCAGAAGAATGCGGATGCTTTCGATAAACCCCGACGTCAGATCGTCCGACAGTTCCAGATGCTCGGCGAAGATAACCTCGCCGCCGGGTTCCATCATGGTCAAATTACCGCTTGCCGTGACCACGCCGTCGCGCTGGTTGTAGTTGACGCTGTCAGCCAGCAGAACCCGGCCGCCGCTGGAAATTTCAACGTTGCCTATCGCCGTGACCTGGCCCAGTTGGTTCTCGTAAATCATCTTATCCGCCGACAGCAGAAACGGCGCCTTGCCCAACGCCCGCGCATCGTCTTGTGCCATGACGGGCGCCGGGGCGGCAAACCAAGAGCCGGCCAAAATCAAAATCACGCCAAGCCAACGCATATGGTCAGCCATCCTCAAGATGCAGCAGCAGGGACAGGCCCAACAAGGTACAGATCCCCGTGGGCGTCCAGGCGGCCAGGATGACCGGCAGATTTCCGGCGATGCCAAAGGCATGGACAACGTCGGAAACGAAATACAGCAAAAACCCGGTCAGCACGCCGGCGCCCAGCAACAAGCCCGTATGCCCGCGCCGGGTCAGGCGCAGGGAGAACGTCGCCGCCAGCAGGATCATGGCTGCCAGCAACAACGGCGTGGACAAAATATTGTGCCAATGCAGCCGGTGGCGGGTGGCGGAAAATCCGGCCCGCTCCAGGGTCCGGATAAAGCCCGGCAGGGACCAGAACGATAGCGTTTGAGGCGATGCGAAGCCTTCCTGAATTTGCGCCAGGGTCAGGGTGGTCTTGATCTCGTATGTGGCCAGGCGCAGGGCCGGTTCCTGGGGCCGGGTCAACAAGGCATCGCTTAACCGCCAGCGGCCATCCAGCAGCAAGGCCCGTTCGGCATCGATACGGCCGACGAATTCATCCTGGCCCTTGTACATAAAGACAATGACCTTGCGTAGTTCCGTTCCGGCGGACGAGACATGACGGGCATGGATCACCGATTGGCCGAACTCGTCCGCCTGACGCAGCCACAACCCCGTGGCCGAGACGGCCAGCAGACTTTGCCGGCCCTCCAGAAAGCGGCCCTCCAATTGTTCATAGCGCGACGACATGATCGCGGCCAGGGGGTTGAACAAAGTTACCATGAAGGCGCCCAGCAACAAGGCGATGACCAGCGCAGGCGCCAGGAATTGCCAGACCGAGACCCCGGCGGCCCGGGCCACGATCAATTCGTTACTGCGGGTCAGGCGCGAGAAGGTGACGATGGCGCCAAACAGGGTCGCCACCGGCAAGACCTTTTGCGCCAGGTTCGGCAGGTTCAGGGCGGCCATGCCCAGAACCAAGCCAAATCCCGCCGCTTCGCGTCCCGCGGCGCGGCGCAACAGCTCGACCACATCGATCAGGAAAATCAGCGCCAGCAGAACGCCCATGACGAAACCGATACCCAACAAGAACTGCCGTCCCAGATAGAAGGAAAATGTCGGCGAGAGGCGCATCAGAGCGGTTCCATGCCGGGCTGCGGCAGATCATCAAAACGCCGGCGCCGCCAGACCCTGCCCCGCAGCAAAACAAAGAAGCAGACCGCCATGACGAGGATGACGTTGCCATACAACAGCGGGATCAAGGCCGGCATCTTGGCCGACAAGCCCACCAGACCCAGACCCGCCGCCCGCACCAGGGCGATACAGCCGACCGCCAGGACCAGGCGCCAACGCCGCCCCCGCCGGTTGAACTCCCCCGCCAACACCGCCACCAGGGCAATCAGGGTAAAGGCCAGGCCATACAGGGGAGCGGCCAGGCGGTCGTGTCCTTCCGCCCGCATGCGGGCGGCGTTGGCCAGATTATCGGCGCCGGTCCCGGGCCAGAACAATTCGTGCAAATAGCGTTCCCCCGGCTCCAGCCAGCGGTCGTCGTCTTTCTGCACGAACTGGCTCAAATCCAAGGCATAAGAGTCGAATTGCAGCAGGGATAATTGCCCCGCGCCATGGTCGATTTCCTGCCGGTTGCCGTTG
Organism: Alphaproteobacteria bacterium; assembly: GCA_029937535.1. GTDB lineage: Bacteria > Pseudomonadota > Alphaproteobacteria. Next base: position 2,323 of record JAPYPT010000122.1, on the reverse strand, counting down.
ACCATGATGAACCGCGGCCCCGCCTCGGTCCGTACCATGGCGCCTTTCTCGGCGATCATGGTCACGGGGCGCTGGGCCACGCGGCTGTCGTGCACCAAAATGCCCAGCATTTCCCCGCCCGACTGCCGGGCCCGGATATAGACGGTTAGGCTATCGCCAATGGTATTAAACGTGCCTTCCTGCAGCAGCACATAGGACAGATTGGTGCGTAACGAGGTCTTCATGTCCTTGAAGGCCCGCTGCCCCGTGGGCATCAGGTAGAGGGAGAGGAAATAGCCAACGATGGTGACGGCCACGGCCAGCGTCAGCGCCGGGCGGGCCAAGGCCATGTTGCCCAGGCCCGAGGCGCGCATGACGACAATTTCGCTGTCGCCGTCCAGGCTGTTGTAGACGTACAACACGGCGGCGAACAGGGCGATGGGCAGAATGATGGTCAGGACGCCGGGCAGCACCAGCAAGGTCAATTGCGCGAAGTAAGAGGCCGAGAGGCCCTTGTTGATGATCAAATCGACAAAGCGCAGTGACTGCGTCAACCAGATCACGCCGGTCAACGACAGCAAGAAAAACACGAACGGCCCGGCCAGTTGCCAAAGGATATATCGTTGCAGTCTGCGCACGATTCGAAGCATACAGCCAGGCCGCCCTGAATGACAGGAACAAGGCGGCCGGGCGGGTGGGTTAAACAGGGCCCAAGGATAGAAGTGGTAATTCGTCGTGACGCTTATGCCGGCTACGCCCTCGAAATCGGCTTGTACTTGATCCGGTGCGGCTGGTCGGCGGCCTGGCCGAGGCGGCGTTTGCGGTCTTCTTCGTAGGCTTCGTAGTTGCCCTCGAACCATTCCACGTGGCTGTCGCCCTCGAAGGCCAGGATGTGGGTGGCGATGCGGTCCAGGAACCAGCGGTCATGGCTGATCACCAGAGCGCAGCCGGCAAAATCCAGCAGGGCCTCTTCCAGGGCGCGCAGGGTATCCACGTCCAGATCGTTGGTCGGCTCGTCCAGCAGGATCAGGTTGGCGCCGGATTTCAGCATTTTCGCCAGATGCACCCGGTTGCGCTCGCCGCCCGATAGTTGCCCCACGGGCTTTTGCTGGTCCGCGCCCCGGAAGCCGAACCAGGTGCAGTACGCCCGGCTGTTGACGCCGCGCTTGCCCAGCTCGATCTCCTCCGAACCGCCCGAAATTTCCTGCCAGACCGTGGCCGTGCCCGCGAGGCTGTCGCGGGATTGATCCACATAGCCAAGGACCACCGTTTCGCCCAGGCGCAGGCTGCCCTGGTCGGGCTGTTCCTCGCCCACCAACATGCGGAACAGGGTGGTCTTGCCGGCCCCGTTGGGGCCGATCACGCCGACAATGCCTCCCGGTGGCAGTTTGAAATCCAGCCCCTCGATCAACAGCCGCTCGCCATAGGCTTTGCCCAGCCCCTTCGCCTCGATCACCAGATCGCCCAGGCGCGGGCCCGGCGGGATGACGATCTGCGCCCGTTTGGCGCGCTCGCCCACGTCTTGCGCCAGCAGCTCCTCATAGGCCCGGATGCGCGCCTTGCTTTTCGCCTGACGGGCCCGGGGCGATTGCTGGATCCACTCCAGCTCGTTGGCCAGGCTGCGCTGGCGGGCTTCCTCCCGGCTGCCCTCCTGGGCTAGGTGTTTTTGTTTTTGCACCAGCCAGCCGGAATAATTGCCCTCATAGGGAATGCCCAGGCCCCGGTCCAGTTCCAGAATCCAACCCGCCACATTATCCAGGAAATAGCGGTCATGGGTGATGGCCACGACAGTGCCGGTGTATTCGGCTAAATGGCGTTCCAGCCAGGCCACGGATTCGGCATCCAGATGGTTGGTGGGTTCGTCCAGCAACAACAGATCCGGCTTCTCCAGCAGCAACCGGCACAAGGCCACCCGCCGCCGCTCGCCGCCCGATAGCTGGGTGACATCCGTATCTCCGGGGGGGCAGCGCAGGGCGTCCATGGCGATCTCGATATGGCGGTCCAGGTCCCAGGCATCCAGATTATCGATCTGTTCCTGCAATTCGCCCTGTTCCTCGATCAGGGCCCCCATCTCGTCATCGGTCATTTCCTCGGCGAAGCGCAGGCTGACCGCCTCGAATTTATCCAGCAAATCCTTGGTCGCCCGCACCCCGTCGGTGACGTTGCCCTGGACGTCCTTTTCGGGATCCAACTCGGGCTCCTGGGACAGCAATCCCACCCGGACCCCTTCGGCGGCCCAGGCCTCGCCGGTGAACTCCGTCTCCAGCCCGGCCATGATCCGCAGCAGGGTGGATTTACCGGCGCCATTGCCCCCGATCACGCCGATCTTGGCGCCGGGGAAAAA
>JAPYPT010000430.1 GCA_029937535.1 Alphaproteobacteria bacterium | reverse complement strand
TTTAGGTTCATGGTTCTATTTTATTTTAACAAAATAAATATCTAGATTTTTTAGGTTAATTTTAATATTAATTTTATCATGAAAAAATTTAATTAAAAATAAAATAAGAAATTTATTAAAATATTTGAATTTCATTTATAAAATTTATTATATTATTCTTTAATATGCTAATTATTAAAAATGAAATAAAATAAATGTAATTATACATAATAATTTTTTTTTCTAAAAAAAAGTTTTTAAACTCAAAATTAAACATTAATAATATAAAAACATATATAGCAGGACTAAAATTTGCTTGCCAGATTGTTAATTGTGGATTTGAAATTATCAAACATATAAAAAGAATTAAATTCATATAGTTTTTGTTTGAAATAAGAAAAATAATTAAAATTGAAATAAAACTTACTATAAATAGTAAAATATTGTTTTTAAAAAAAAATTGCGACAAATGATAGAAAGACCCACCACCAGAATTTGTAAGGATGTATATTTTATAAAAATTAAAATTAATTGTTGAAAACAAAAACAGAAAAAAAATTGATAGTATTAATATCTTATTTTTAAAAAAATACTTAAAATCAATATTGATTGATTTGCTTATTAAAAAAGGTAAAAGATAAAAGATCAAAATTGTAGGTATAATTATAAATTTATTAGAAAGATTTTGTGAAGAAAAAAAATTTTTCCCAATATCCCATGATTCTGTACTAGATGATAAAAAATTAATATCCAAAATAAATAAGTAATAGAAGGCAGGTATTGCTAAAATTAAATTTAAAAATAAAAGAAGATATGTTTTTTTTGAAAAATTATATTTTAGAAAAAATGAAATAAAGAAAAAAATTGAAAAAACAGAAAAATTTGGACTTATGTAGCTAGATAAAGCAACAAAAAAAATATTTAAACAAGCATAATTAATTCTTTTTCTATTATCAGATTTTTCAAATTTTACAAAATAGTAGATTGCTATCATAAAAAAAAGAGTTCCAAATAAATGTGGATCTGGCCAAATAGAGTAAGCTCTAAATGTTGGAAATAACAAAATTATAAGAGAAATTATTTTTAAATTTAATCTATTTATTTTTTTAAATTTTATTTTAAGTGTTTTGTAGAAATAAAAAGGAATTAGTAAAAATAAATGTAGAAAAAATAGCTTTTGAATATTTTCATTTAAAAAAAATAACAAAGATCTAAAAAAATAAAAAACCGGAGAATGTCTATGACCTAATTCATTATAATTTAAAAAAGTAATAATAAAGTTATCATTAAAGTTAGTACTGATATGAAAGAGACCTTCATAATCACCTGATGCTCCTCCAAGCGCATCTTCCCCAAAATAAAAACCTATAATTAAAGACAAATACAATAGTAAGAATATGTAGACAGCAAAAAAATTTCTATTACTCATTAATAAATTTAAGTATATTTTTATCTTCATTGTAGATGTCAGTAAAAATAAAAGTTTTCAAATTTTGTATTACTATAATATTATATTCTAGTAATAAATTATTTATGAGAAAAAAAAAGTCCTTAATTGTTGGAGGTTTAGGTCAAATGGATTATATCTATTTGAATATTTATTGAATAAAAATTGTTTAATTTATGAGAAGATCGGAAGACTTAAAAAAAATCAATCAAAAATGTTAGTTTTTTAGGTTTAAAAGATAAAATTAATTAATTTTTATTCAAAAAATTAAATTTTAAAATGAATGATCTAGTTTCAATAATTATACCTTATTTTAAAAAAAAAAAATTTATTAAACAAACTATAAATTCAATAGCTCAACAAACGTACAAGAAATATGAAATTATTATTATTTATGATAATAAAGATTTAAATGATTTAAATTATTTAAAAAAAATTTTTAAAAAGATAAAAAAGAAAAAAATTATAATAAATAATAAAAATTATGGTGCTGGAATTTCTAGAAATATTGGTATAAAAAATGCGCATGGGAAATTCATCGCTTTTTTAGACGCTGATGATGTGTGGAATAAAAATAAACTTAAAGAACAGATTAAATTTATGAAAAAAGAAAAAGTTAATTTTTCCTATACATCTTATTCAATAATAAATGAAAATAATAAAATTATTAAAATTATTCCTGCTGAAAAAAGTATGACATATAATAAACTTGTCAAATCTTGCGATATTGGTCTTTCAACAGTTATTATGAAATCTAATTTATTTAATAAACATAAATTTCCTTCCATTAAAACAAAGGAAGATTATGTATTGTGGCTACAATTATCAAAACACAAGATAGGTTTATTTGGACTTAAAAGAAATCTTTGTTCATGGAGAAAACTAAACAAGCAATTGTCTAGTTCAATTTTTCAGAAATTAAAGGATGCTTTTACAGTATATAATAAATACTTAAAGTTTAATTTTTTAAAATCATTAATTTTCACGATAATTTTAAGTTCTAATTTTATAATAAAAAGATATTTATGATTTTTACAGAACAAATTTTTTTTTCAACAGTCTTATGTTTATTAATTACTTTTTTTTGTTTTTATTATTTTAAAAAAAAAAGAATTCTTCTTGATGAAATTAATTATTCAAAACATAAAAAGTTAAATCTCAATAATTTAAACAAACCACCTTTATGTGGAGGAATAATTATCTAT
>JAPYPT010000121.1 GCA_029937535.1 Alphaproteobacteria bacterium | reverse complement strand
GCCGGCCGGAAAAATTCATGGGCATGCATTTCATGAACCCGGTGCCGGTGATGGAACTGGTGGAACTGATCCGGGGCATCGCCACGGACGAAGAGACCTTCGCGGCCGTGCGCGAGGTGGTCCTGAAGGTGGGCAAAATTCCCACCAATTCAGAAGATTTTCCGGCCTTCATCGTCAACCGCATCCTCATGCCCATGGTCAACGAGGCGGTTTATACCTTGTATGAAGGCGTCGGCACCGTGGAAGGTATCGACAGCTCCATGCGCCTCGGCGCCAACCATCGCATGGGCCCGCTGGAGCTGGCGGATTTCATTGGTCTGGACACCTGTCTGGCCATCATGCAGGTGCTGTACGAAGGCCTGGCCGATACCAAATACCGGCCCTGTCCGTTGCTGGTGAAATATGTCGAGGCCGGCTGGCTCGGCCGCAAAACGGATCGCGGCTTTTACGACTACCGCGGCGAAACGCCGGTTCCGACCCGGTAGCGGCTGGATACCTCAAAAACGAGAAACGCTCAGCAATCAAGGTATTTTCTGAGGCTGTCGATTTTCCGTTGGTAGGTTGTATCGCCCATGCCACTGTGGTGATAGGTCAACGGTGAAAGTTTATGCAGTTCGGCGACAAATTTGTCGGGCAGTCGTGGGGGTTCGTCCCCGACTGCATTATCCGGCGCGGAATGTCCCAACAATGAGAGCGTCCAAACCGCAAATCCCGATACGACGCTGACCGTCAATACAATCGCCAAAATCGTACTATTCGGCGCAACCCACATCGCCAATGGCGTTAAAGCCAAGGTAATGCCGAGGAGCGTCATCACGGCTTCATGCAGACTTGCGGCGGGTATGTGCATGGTATTGGTCCGATCATCAGGGTCATGCAATGATCGAATATTATGTCAAATATTGACATCTATATCAATGCATCCCTAGCCAGGGGCGGAAGATCGACCAATGGTTCTGTTCGCCGGAAAATGCAGCGAGACGGCGGTGCCTTGACCGACCTCACTTTCAATTTCCAGGCGGCCGCCATGCAACTCCATCAGCGATTTGCAGATCGGCAGTCCCAGTCCCGTACCATCGCGGCTAAGGCCGAAGCCCTGCTGAATCTGCCCGAAAGGACGTAGGATCTTGGGGACGTCCGCCTTGGCGATGCCGGGCCCCGTGTCGCTGACCGTGATGACAATCCCGCCCCCATCGGCGCCGGTTTCTTCCAATCTGGCGGCAACCCGGACCTGCCCTCCCGCCGGCGTGAACCGCACCGCATTGGCCAATAGGTTGATCAAAATCTGCTTGACGTTGCGGGCATCGGCGCGCAAGGCAGGCAGACTATCCGGCACATCAGCGATCAATTTGATCCCTGCATCCCTGGCGCGGACGTCCATCATGGTCAGGCTAACGCTCACCTCGAGGGATACATCAACCTCAACGTCCTGCAGAGTGGCTTCGCCGGCCTCGATCTTGGAAATATCAAGAATATCGTTGATGACCGAGAGCAGATGCTCGCCGGACCCTTTGATATCCTTGGCATAATCGACATAGTGATTATCACCTAGGGGTCCCCAGGTTTGCTGCTCCAACAGTTCGGAAAAGCCGATAATTGTGTTCAGGGGCGAACGTAATTCATGGCTCATATTGGCGAGGAAATCGGATTTCGCCCGGTTTGCCTGTTCGGCGGTCATCAAGGCATCGGCCCGGCCTTGTTCCGCCTGGTCGCGTTCCGCCTGGGCCCTGGCAACGCCCTGGACCATGTCGTTGAAGGCGGCGCCTAAGTCACGGTATTCCCGGGGCGCACCGCCGGAATAGGCGGGAATTCGGGTTTCAAGGCGCCCAGCGGCAATCTCCTGGGCGGCGCGTGCCGCCGCTTTCACGGGGCGGACCAGCAAGCCCGACAAAATCCAACTAATCAAGGCCGCCGCCACCAGCCCGACAATAACGATGCCAATGACCATTTGTCTCACTTGACCGGCTCGTTCCTCCAATTCTGCCATGGGCTGGGGAACCATGACACCCCAACCGGTCGTGGGCACGGTGGCGTAGCCGGTGATCATGGTTTTCTCGACGGCGGGGGCAAAAAATGTGATGACGCCGGTCTTCCCCTCCATCATCCGTGATACGGGTTTGACCTTGGAAATATTTTTTATCTCGTGCTGCCAATCGGCACGGGGATGGGCGATGACATTGCCAGCGCCGTCCACTACCGCCGCGTGACCGCCGCGGCCGAATGTTACCTCGCCCTGAGCCTTGCGGATAAAGGCCAGATCGAGCGCAGCGACGGCAATCTCGCCGGAGGCTAGGCGCCGGGTAAGAAAGATCGTGGGCCGGCCCGTGCCGTCGGCCATGACGAAACTGAACGCGGGGGTTCGGCTCAAACCTGGCAATAGAGCGTCCATTATCCGGCGCGGCAAATTCCCTGGAGAACGCGCCGGATGACTTTCCGATTTGTTCGCCACGATCCAACCGACCCGGATCTGGCCCGTATCATCGACCAGGCGAAAATGCCGGAAGCCAATTTTTTGCGCCAGTTCCAGTCCGGCTGGAGATAGTGTCCGGGTTTCCGCCGTTGTGGTCAGAAAATCAAATACCGCCATGGAATCTTGGGCATAACGGTCCAGCGCGCCGGTGAGGTTTTGCGCTAGCAGCAGGTGTTTTTCCGAAACCATGGCAGTTTCCCGCTCAACCGCCGACTGTTCGACCCAGACCCCCAGCAACAGCACCGGGACGGTGGCAATCAGGATGAACGCCATTGCCAGCACATGACGCAGGCGCAGGCTCAAGACATGCACTCATCATTCAAAGGGGGCCGCGGCACCGCTGTTCTTGTTGCAGGTGACGTACTGTTGTTCACATAAAACAAAGGCAAGTTCTTGCCCTTCCAAGACCGGAACACAATCCTACGATTGGCGATATAATACGAAATTATTACAATAAATTCAGCAAAAAAATTTCTCACACGGGGGTAAAATACTTTTTTAAAACTCGTTGCATTGTCAATGCCGACGGTCGGGCCGTCACGTTCTCTTCCGTTACCAGATCCTCGTCGGCGCCCTCCGCGCAGTCAAATCCGCCATCGAGCGCGAGGGCGGGTGTGAAAAATAGCAACATGGCCGCCGCGGCAACCTGGATCAGAAATGTCCGCATGAGAATTCTCCAGGCAATTTGAAAGGAATTCCAGATTATGCCAAATATTCCCCATTACGGCAAACAATCAGGCATCCGTTCAAGCGAGGCGGCGGCCGTGGTGTGATGATGATCACTTGAAAATTCACCAAATAGGTTAAACTTAATAGTTGGTACGAAATTCAATTGGTCGGCGTAATTTAGACATCCGCATGATACGTTGGTCTAATTATCTTCGACGAATCAGCGCCTTCGGATCAGGTGTTCGCGCTGGAACTTCAGACGGATATTATTGATTTTTAATGTGCCTATAACCGTGGAATAACACCACAATGAACAGCAGATTTGGAAATCCAGGGCCGGGTTGTCTCGGGAGCTTGTGGGCAGGCATATACGCCACCTGCAGGGATTTCACCCGTGATTGCCGTGGGGCTACCACCATTTATGTCATGTTCGCCGGCACCTTGGCGCTGTCAGGCGGCGTCTTGGCGTTGGATATCGGCCGGGTGGTTGTTCTGCGTTCGCAAATGCAGAATGCCGCCGATGCCGCCGCCCTCTCGGCGGCGGCGCAGCTTGATGGCCAGGACGGCGCCATAACGCGGGCCACGGCGGCGGCGTCCGACGCCATTTCCAATACCACAAATCTTGCCAGCGACGACGGCGACTTCGTCGTGCAAAGCATCGTTTTCTATGACGGCATCACGTTGAATTCCTCGACCACGACGGACGCAGCGACCGCCGTCGCTACGGCGGTGACATTGACGCCCCGCACCATATCCATATTTCTGGCCCCTGTTCTGGAGGCCATTTCCTCCGGTTCCGTGGACGACGAGTTCACCCTGGACGGTACGGCGCGGGCCGGCCTCTCGACCATTGTCTGCGACGTGCCGCCCTTCATGGTTTGCAATCCGGCGGAAGACGGCAGTTCCAGCGACGATGTTCTGGACGCGGCTAACGCCGGACGGCAGTTGTTGACCAAGGAAGGCCCCGGCCAAGGCGGTGGCTCGCTGGCGCCGGGAAATTTTGGTTTGTTGTGCCCTTCATCGGGCAACTGCGGTGCCGCTTCCGTCAGCGATGCGCTGGCGGCTGAACCGGGCCTTTGTTACACCTCCGATGTCACGACTTCGCCCGGTTCTCAGACGCAACAGGCCCGCAACGGCATCAATGCACGCATGGATGCCGGAAACAAGGACCCGAAAAACCCGGCCCCTAATATCCAGAGTTACAATCGCGATTCGGATATGTCCGACAGCACCGTATTGGGCAATGGAACCTGGACCCCCGGTGACTATTGGCCGGCGAAACATAGTGACGCTGCGCTGCCTACGGAATTGGCCGATTCCAGCCGCTATCAGGTCTATCTCTATGAATTGGGCGAAACCTTCTATCGCAACGCCAAAAATACGATTTACCCCACCGACGGCATCACCGCGCCGTCGGGCTATACCACTATAAGCCCCGCGGCCGTCGACCTTCCTTCTGAAGGCACCCCCGAGCCCACCGCGTCCACTGATCCCAAGCGCCGGGTGCTAAAAGTCGCGGTGCTGGACTGCGCGTCGCTGGGCGTAAAGGGCAGCGGTACCTACCCGACCTTTGGCCGTTATGTCGAGGTCTTCCTGACGGAAGAAGTCAGCGATACTCAATCGGCGACTTACACGGAAATTATCGGCCCGCTGATCAATAAATTTTCAACCGATGTACATGTCAATGTCCAACTTATTGAATAGCTTGAAAGGCATCGCCCGAGCGCACCGGCTGTCATTTGTGATGAGGGTCACTTGAATATTCAAGCAAAATGCTCACCTCAGAGCTGGTACGGCGTTCAATTGTTCAGCATGGTTAACACTTCCTTGTGATGCGTTGGTCTATTTTTCTTCGGTAAACCGGAGCGCAGTCGGGCCAGATGTTTGTGTTCGTACTTCGGACGGAGCTTTTTCACTTTTCATGTGCCAATAACCGTAGAATGATGCCGCAATGAACAGCAGATTCGTGAAATTGTGGATGGGCGCATGCGCCGCCTTCAGGGACTTCTCGCGCGATCGCCGTGGTGCCACCACTATTTATGTCATGTTCGCCGGCAGCTTGGCGCTTTCGGGCGGTGTCTTGGCGCTGGATATGGGCCGGGTGGTGGTTCTGCGTTCGCAGATGCAGAATGCCGCCGATGCCGCCGCCTTGTCGGCGGCGGCGCAGCTTAACGGCCTGGAAGGCGCCATTTCACGGGCGACGGCGGCGGCTTCGGATGTCATATCCAATACCACCAATCTGGCCAGCGACGATGGCGACTTCGTCGTGCAAAGCATCGTTTTCTATGTTGGCACCGATTCGGGATCCTCGACCACGACGGCGGAAGCTGCCGCTGTCGCGGCCCAGGTGACGTTGACGCCGCGTACCATATCCATATTTCTGGCCCCTGTTCTGGAGGCCGTTTCCTCCGGTTCCGTGAACGACGAGTTCACCTTGGATGGCACGGCGCGGGCGGGCGTTTCGCCCATCATCTGCGCCGCGCCGCCGTTCATGGCCTGCAACCCGGCGGAAAACGGCAGTACCAGTGATGACCTGTTGGACGCCGACAACGCGGGCCGGCAATTGTTGACCAAAACCGGAGCGGGCGGCGGCAGTTTTGCGCCGGGTAATTTTGGCCTGTTGTGTCCATCATCGGGCAATTGCGGCGCCGCCAGCGTCAGCGATGCCCTGGCCGGTGATCCAGGCCAGTGCTACACCTCGGACGTCACGACCTCCCCTGGCGTACAGACCCAGCAGTACCTCAACGGCATCAATGCACGCATGGACGACGGCAACAAGAACCCGAAAAACCCGGCCCCGAATATCCAGGACTACGGCCGCGATTCCGATATGTCCGGCAGCACAATCATGGGCAATGGCGATTGGGATCCCGATGCCTATTGGGACGATAAACACGATGAAGAAGATCTGCCCGAGGATTTGGATGATGCCAGCCGCTATCAGGTTTATCTGTATGAACTGGGCGAAACATTCTATCGCCAAGACAAAAAAACGATCTATCCCACGGACGGGATCGACGAGCCGGCCGGTTATGACACCATAACGCCCCCCGGCGTTGATCTGCCGCCAGATGGTGCGCCGGCGTCCACGGCATCGGATGACATCAAACGCCGCGTGCTGAAAATCGCGGTGCTTAATTGCACGGAACTGGGTGTGCGCGGCAACGGCACCTTCCCGACCTTTGGCCGTTATGTGGAAGTGTTTTTGACGGAGGTCGTCGGCAGCAACCAGGACGATACCTACACCGAGGTTATCGGCCCGCTGGTGCAGGAATTCTCGGACGATATCCATATCAATGTGCAACTTATTCAATAGCCTAAAAAACAGCGCCCTGGCCGCGCTGGCCTGCCGCCGGGCCGTGGCGGCGGTGGAGTTCGCCATGTACGCGCCCTTGCTGGCCCTGATCATGGTGGGTGTTTTCGATTTTGGCTTGTACATCAATCAAGCCAACAGTTTGGACAAGAGCCTGCGCGTGGGCGCCATGCTGGCGGCGCGGAGCAGCCTGCCGCTTTCGAACGACACAAAGGCAACAATTGATAATCTGGTCAAGACGGGCACCATAGATGGCACCGGTGACTTCCTGGTGCCCGGCTGGTCGGAAAACTCGGCAACATTGCAGGTGGGCGATTCGGACGTCAGCACGGGCGGTACGACTTATACGGTCATCACGGTCACCGCGTCGGTACCATATATCCCGATGTTTAGCGGATTTCTGCAGAGCGTTGGTTTTTCCAGCTTCACCATGACGGCTGTTCATGAACAGGCGTTTATCGGAGATTAGATGATGGACGGGGGCCGAATATCCATGTCGATCCGGGCCCTGGCCGCCTGGCATGGCTGCCGCCGCGGCCTGGCGGCGCTTGAATTCGCGATGATCCTGCCCGTACTCCTTCTCTTCACCCTCGGCGCGTTGGAGGGCGGACTGCTGCTGTTTGACTATCACAGGTTATCCGAGGCGACCCGGCGCGGCCTGCGGGAGGCCCTGATCCAGCCGTCCATAATCGATCTGGCCGATCTCGGCGCCTCCAGCGTGGCCTGCACCGATTCCGGTGGCGTCTCGTGCGGCGGCACGACCGTGGACAGTTCGGCATCGTTCGACGCCATTGTCACCGCCATGCAGCAAGTCTTCCCCACTCTCGGCGCCGGCAATGTTACCGTCACCTATGCCGATAGCGGTCTGGATGTCAGCGGCACCGGCGAAACGGTGACGCCATTGATCACGGTAGGGATAACGGGATTGTCCTATGATTTCGTGGCCGTGAAATATCTCCCCGGTTTACCGTCGGAATTCGATTTCCCCAATTTCAATACCACACGCCTGGCCCATACCACCCTGCCCTAGAGCATTTCCGAATTGGAAATGCTCCGGTTCTTAAGAATAGAGCAGTTTTTCCGATCACTTAGAATCACTTCGTGATTCACATTAGACCGGAACTGCTCTAGCCCTCAGGCCAAATTCAATGCCGGCGCGCCGCGACGATGAGCGCATCGATGGTCGTTTCGCCCAGGGCCTTCAAGGCTTCCAGACGGTGCAAACCCTCGATCAGTACATAACGGTTGTTGCCGCGGCGAACCTGGATCGGCGTCGTTTGGCCATCCTCCAACATACTCTCCGCCAGCGCCTCCACCTTGTCGGGATCCAACTGAACCTGCCGCTTTGCCGGCACATAGATCTCCGTCACATTGATCGACAAACTTTCCATCATCGCCTCATGTTGAATAATAGGGCCGAACCTAGTCTATACGATCGGCCAAGAATTTAGTCTTCAAATCGGCGCAAGGGCATGTGGTCCGGACGATGCTGCCAATTGTCGTCCATATACTTGCAGGCGCCATGGATCACATTCAGGGCGTAGGCATGACGCGAGAATTCGGAACTGTTGGCGTCGCTGCGATGGGGCAGGGAACCATGCAGAACAAATCAATGTCCCTTGGGCCACATCCAGGGGCACCCTGCCGTCGTCCGACCAGGCAACGCGAGTGCCATGACATAACGCGGCAGGGATGACGAATCGCGATAAACAGAGCCTATCCAGCACCAATCCAACATTTGGCGAACAGGTCATGGATCGCATTAGCGCAGCAGAACCGCGCCCAAACAGCCCCAGCGCCGACCATCCGGCTGCCCGCTTGACCTCGCCGTGCGATTGAGCAACGATTATAATAGAGTATCGTGTAAGGCGCCCATTTTCACCAACGATCGGACAAATTTAACCATGTCTGGCACGGACGAAGTTGGTCGACCCGCTTCGGATGGTGAAGCAGGATCGAATGAGCGAACGGCTTTGGCGGAGGCGACCCCGCCTCGGTCTGGCGGGCCGGGCAACGGTATGGAACGGTTCGCGATAAATTCAAATATTTCAGTTCGCGTGGCGCTTGCCATGGGGATCGTCTGGAGCTCCTTCATGGTCACCACATTCGTGGCCTTGGTGTTGATCTCGGACCTGAACATCGAGGCGGAAGCCCGCCTGATCACGGTATTTCTTGGCGTCATGGCGATTGTCGGGGCGGCTTCCGGGGCAACCGCGTCCATCATGCTGATCCGCGGCATCATTCGGCCAATCCGGCAATTGACGGACGGCGTGGCGGCACTGGGCCGGGGTGATGCCGGTGTTTCGATGGATATCCAGGATGACCGGGAGTTGAACAATCTGGCCCGCACGATTTTGGCCATGGACCGGGAGCGGCGGGAGACGGAAGCGCAATTGCAGGAGCTTGCGCATTACGACCCCCTGACCGGTCTGCCGAACCGCACCTTGTTCCACCTGCGCCTTTCCGAAGCGATTTCCAATTCCGAACGTACCGGGCAAAAGGTCGCATTGCAGTTGCTTGATCTGGACGATTTTAAGATCGTCAACGACACCCTGGGCCATCCGGCGGGCGATGAGTTGTTGAAGGAAATCAGCCGGCGGCTGCTGCAATGTGTCCGCGACACCGATACCGTCGCCCGACTGGGCGGCGATGAGTTCGCCATTATCCAGAACCATCTGAAAGAAACATTCCGCGTCGAAATTCTGGCCCAGCGGGTTATCAATTCCGTGCATGAACCTGTCCATATCAACGGCGATCTCGTGCAAACCGGCACCTCCATCGGGATTACGATCTATCCCGATGATGCCACCGAAACGGACGAGTTGCTGCGCAGCGCCGATCTGGCGCTCTATCATGCGAAACGGGAAAGCGCTGGCAGCTTTTATCTTTACGACCTGGCGCTGGACGAGGAAGTCAAAGACAGAACGCGGCTGGAAAATGATTTGCGCAAGGCGATAGAGAACAACGAATTTCATCTGGTTTATCAACCGAAATCCGATCTCACGACCGGCGCCATCACCGGCGCGGAGGCTTTGATCCGCTGGCAACAGCCCGAACGCGGCATGGTCCCGCCGGGCGAATTTATCCCGGTCGCCGAACAAGCCGGATTGATCCCGCAGATCACCGAGTTCGTGTTGCGGCAAATCGGCCGCGACACGGCCAGTTGGCCGGACGGGCAGTTGGCGGATATCCGCATATCCGTGAACCTATCCGCGTTGGATCTGAAGCGGCCGAATTTCGAGGCCAGCAATTTGGAGCTTGAAATTACCGAACACGCGTTGGTCGACAACGTTGAACGCACCAAGGAAACTTTAGAGGGCCTGCGGGACCGTGGTATCGAACTTTCGGTGGATGATTTTGGCACCGGTTATTCCTCGCTCAGCTACCTCAAGCATTTCCCCCTCGATTATCTCAAAATTGACCGCTCCTTCATCCAGGACATTACCAAACGGGGGGCTAATTCGAGCATCGCCACATCGGTGATCACCATGGCCCATGGCATGGGCATGCAGGTCATCGCGGAAGGCGTCGAGTACGAGGACCAGGCGATATTGCTGCGGGATCTGGGTTGCGATCAGATGCAGGGCCATTTGCTCTCGGTGCCCTTGGTATCGACGGAATTCCTTGAATTTTTCATGGCGCAGAGTGACTCAAAACAAACGGCTTCCGAAAACAACAGCTAGTTTGAGCGCCGACGGTGAATTGTCTTTGGTCATTTGAGCTTGATGATGTCCTTATGAGTCAATCTAAATGAGCCTGCCTTCCCGTAATGAATACTGACAAACAACGCGACCCTTCTTCTGGCGTGGAATTGCTGGCGATCGGCGATGTTCACCTGGGGACGCGCTGTTCGGGCCTGCCCCCCGACATGCCCGACTGGGGTATCGGCGCCGACGAACTGACACCGGCCGCCGCCTTGGCGTCGGCGATCGATTTGGCGCTGGGCCGTGGCGTCGATGCCGTGCTGTTTGCCGGCGATGTGGTCGAGAGCACGAATGCCCGGTTTGAAGCGATCCTGCCGTTCGAGCAGAACATTCGACGGCTGGTGGATGCGGGCATCGATGTGATCGCCGTTGCGGGGAACCACGATGTCGAGGCGTTGCCGCGCCTGGCCGGGTTGCTGGATGGATTTTCCGTCCTGGGCGCCGGTGGCCGCTGGGACCGCCATGTGATCAAACGTAACGAACGGCCGTTGGCCGAAATTGTCGGCTGGTCTTTCGGCGAACGCGCCGTCCGTCAAAGCCCCGTCGCGGGCCTTTTGTCGGACCCGCTCGAACCATTTGCGCCGGGGCTTCCCCGGATCGGTTTGCTGCATGCGGATCTGGAAGCCTCGGGCGGACATTATGCTCCCGTCAAACAGCGGGAGTTGGACGCCGCCGGGCTGGATGCCTGGCTGCTGGGGCATATACACAAACCCTCGCTAAAGACGATGACGGCGGCGTCGGGACGGGACGGAACATCGCCCAGCGGTTATCTCGGCTCCCTCGTCGGGCTCGACCCGAGCGAAACCGGCCCGCACGGCCCGTGGCTGATATCGGTCGATGGGCAAAATGCTGTTCACGCCGAGCATGTTCCGAATGCCCCCGTGCGCTGGGACGGCATCACGTTGAATATCGATGATATCCAGGATATCGAAGATGTCGGCGACCGCCTGTTGCAAACCGCCGAGGACACCGCGCGGCAGCTTCACGAAACCGGCGTCAAACCACGGGTGCTGGGATTGCGCGTCCGCCTTGCGGGTGGGAGTGAGCATTACGACGCCATTCGCCGCGCCATCTCGGAGGGCAAATGGAACATGATGGCCCGGCCGGTTGGCGATACGGTCGTATTCATCAACAAGGTTCTGGACGGACTGGAATTGCCTTTGGATCTTATCGAGATCTCCACCGGCAGTGATCCCGCCGCACTTTTGGCACAGCGGATTCTGGCGCTTCAGCGCAATGACGGAAGTGTGCAACCGCTCCTCGAGACCTATCGCGCCGGTCTATTTGATATCGTCCGCGACGACCGATGGTCGCCCCTGAACGAACAACGGGATGCGCCCGATCCCCTCGACGATACGCATTTGCGGGAGCTGCTCCTGCGCGCGGCACGGGCGGCGCTGTACGCCATGCTTGAACAGCAGAACGGCGGCATCCGGTCATGAAGCTGCGACGTCTGAAAATTGACCGGCTGCCCGGCATCGATGCACCGTTCGAAATTGTTGCCGCGGGCGCACAAATTCATGTGGTGCATGGGCCGAACGGCATTGGCAAGTCGAGTATCTGCCGCGCCGTAGAGGCTTTGTTGTGGAGCGACCGCGGTCCCGGCCAACAGGTATCACTGAGCGGCGAATTTGAATTGGCCGGCGAAGTCTGGCGGGTTGAGCGGGAGGGTTCCCGGATCCGTTGGCGGCTGGGTGGTGACGATAGCCCGCCGCCGCCCCTGCCCCCGTCGCATCTGCATGGTTGTTATTTCCTGCTGCTGAGAGACTTGATCGAGCCATCCGCCACGGGCGCCCAGGACGTGGCGGTCGAAATCCGCAGGCAGATGACGGGCGGTTTTGATTTGCCCCGGGTCATCGCCGATTTGTTCGATGGGCCGCGTGCGAACCATGGCCGCGCGGACCGGCGCAAATATAATGAAACCGTAGGTGATGTACGACGCGCGGAGGCCAAACAGGCCGATCTTCAGCAAAAAGCCGACCGGGTCGAGGAAATTTCATCGTGGCTGCAAGATGCCGAGCAGGCCGCGCGCCGTCTTGAATTCGTGAACCGGGCGCGGGGACTTGCGGCCCGGAAAAGCGAGCTCCAGAATCTGATGCAAAAGCTGTCCACCCTGCCGCCCGGCCTCGAGACCATCACCGGCCGGGAGTTGGAGCAGGTCGAAAAACGGCAACTTGAGATCCGCGGCTTCGAAGATCGCCGGAGATCCTTGGAGCGCGACCTTGCGGCCGCCGGACTGGCGCGGGAAAATAGCAAACTGAAGGAACCTCTGGCCGCCGTGGCGCTGAAAACCTGGCGCGCCCGGATAGAGGAACTCTCGCGATTTGAATTGGAACGGGATGGCGCGCGCCAGGAGCATGAGGGCGCTGGCGCGGAACTACGCGTGGCGGTTGCGGCGGTGGGTGGCAACATGGACGGCGATGATGCAATGGCGCCGTTTGATCTGGCGAAACACGGTGAGCTGTTTACGTTTCTGCGGGCGGCGGAGACCGTGCGAGCCAAGTCCGATGCCGCGGACGAGCGCCTTCGGCTGCTGGGAAAGCTGGAATTTTCCGATGCAACCCGGCGCCGGCTCGAGGACTATCGCGCTGCCGGGGGAATTCTGCGCGCCTGGCTGCGCGCCCCCGAACCCGAGCGCCGCGCGTCCCGGCGCCGTCTAATTTGGTTCGCCATTTCCTTCGCGCTTGTTGCCATTGGGGCCGCCCTTGCAATCATGGTGGACCCAAGGCTTGGCATATTGCCTGGCATTGGTTTAGCCATTTTGCTGCCGGCCCTGATGCTACGCACAAATCAGCCAGGCGCCGGGGACCGCGCTGCCGCGCAGGACGGCTTTCGGAACCTTGCCGCTGATGGGCCCGAGCGTTGGGAGGTTGGATCGGTGGAGGCACGGCTGCGCGAACTTGACGGCGCGGCGGCCGAATTGAGCGCCAATGAAGTGCGGGCACGGGACAGGGACGTCGACCGTTTGAATTTGCAGAACGCCAGGGAAGGTCTGGCCGAGGAAGCAGCCCGGCTTGAGCCGCAAAGACGCAGCCTTGGCGATAGCCTCGGGCTGGAGGTTGGTCGGGCGGATGTTGAGCTCGTCGATCTGGCCCGCGCCCTGGACCAGCTTCGCCAGAGCCGTGGCAAGGAAGGCAAGGCGGCGGATCAATGCGCGGCGTGCGAGGCCAAATATGATCAGCGTCTTTCTGATGCCGGCGATTTTCTGGAAGGCCACGGCGAAAGCCGCCCTGGCGATGGCGCAATGGCATTGGCCGGCCTGGGGCAATTGGAAACCCGCGATGCCCAATTGCGCACCGCCCTGTCGGACGAGAGCAAGGGCCAAGCATCCTTGACCGATACGGCAAGCGGTCTGGCCGTGGCGAAAGGGGAACTTGCGAGTTTATTCGCGACCGCGGGGCTGGCGCCGGGCGATGTCCTTGGATTGGCCGAATTGATCGACAAATTGCCGCTATACACCCAGTTGAAACAGAACCGGATTGAACTGGATAGTCAGGCGCAATTGGATGCTTCAGCATTGGCAACCGCCGGCGAAGACGCCCTGATCGATGTGGAAGAAAATGAGCTGGAAGGGATCTTCGATAAACTGACGAAAACGGCGGCAACCGCCGCCGGCATTCGCGAGACGATTGCCACCATCGGCGCCGAAGTAAACTTCGCCCGGAATAACCATGAAATCCAAAACCTATTGACCGCGCGCGGCGAGAGGTTGAGCGAATTGAACGAGCGGCGAAACGAGACCCTGTTCGCGAAAGCCGGGCATCTGATCGTCGAGGCGGTGGAACAGGAACATCAGAAAATTCAAATGCCGGCTGTCTTGGAAACGGCGCAACGGCTGTTCGCCCATTTCACCCATTTCGGTTATGAAATCACGGTTACGGGCGGCGGTGGCGAACCGCGTTTGACCGCGATCGAGGCCGCCACGGGCGAGGCCCGCGATTTAAGCGAACTGTCCGATGGCACGCGGGCACAATTGCTGCTGGCGGCGCGCATGGCCTTCGCGGAGGAAGTTGAACAAGACATCAAGCTTCCCTTGTTCCTGGACGAAGCCCTGGATCAGAGCGATCCGTCCCGATACCACGAAATTGTCCGCGGCCTTGGCCGCATCGCCCAGGATCAGGATCGCCAGATATTCTATTTCACGGCCGATCCGATGGATGTGGCGCGTATTCAGAGGGCCCTTGAAGAAGAAAAATGCCCGACCGCCGTGGTCATCGACCTCGCGGCGGTGCGCAACAGGGCGGCGGGGGTACCCGGCCCCTCGTCGCTGTATGTCGAGACGCCGGATCCGGTGCCGCCGCCCGATGGCCGCAGCGCCGAACAATATGGCACCCTCATCGGCGTGCCATACCTGGACCCCAGTCGCGGGCATGCGGCCCAGCATCTGTTCCATTTGCTTTGGGATGACCTGGATTTTCTGCATGCACTGCTGTTGCGCCGTATCGACACGGTCGGACGATGGCGCAACGTGGCGGATAGCGGTGCGGCAATGGACATGGGCGGCCGGTTCAAAATCGCCTCGGAAGTTGAGACGCGCGCCGATTTACTCAATGTCTTTTGCGAATTATGGAAGCAAGGCCGCGGCCGGCCCGTTGATCGCGATGTACTTGCCGATAGCGGCGCCTTGGGAGAGAAGTATTTGGACGTCGTCGCCGCCATCGCGTCTGAATTGGCCCATGATGCCGGCAAACTTATCGCGGTGCTGTGCGATAGGGATGACAGCCGGTTGAAGGGGTTTCGCGTGAAAAGTACCGAAAACCTGGAACAGTATTTTGGCGACCACGGCTATTTGGACGAGCAGCCGGTCCTGGAAATTGCAGACCTTCACGCCCTTGCAATGGCAAGTCCGGCGGCGGAAAACCTGGCCGCCGGCGTTGCCGATCGCTGTATCCATCGTTGGTGGGAGCTGGCGGCGCGCGGATTGGAGCGTGGCACAAGCGAGGCGTAGTTCAGTATTACCAGCACCTTGCCCATCCTCGGGGTCCGCCAAACCGGCTACCTTTGGGGGACCTTGTCCTGATGGCCGTATTCAATCTAATTTCCATGGTCAGGGTTAGATCCTCCGTCTTCAGACGGACAGCTTCAGCA
>JAPYPT010000429.1 GCA_029937535.1 Alphaproteobacteria bacterium | reverse complement strand
GCCGTCCCGCCCAGGGCCGTCCCGCCCAGGGCCGCCCCGTCCAGACCCGCCCCGTCCAGGACCGAGACCCAAAAACCGGCGGAAGCAGCCGCCAGGCAAGAGGCTAGCCAGGCGCCAAAGGCCCAAAAAGAAACCCAGCCCAGACCGGCGCCGCGGGTCGAGGACCCACCGCGCCAGAGTGACGGTCAAAAGTCAGCCAAATCCAGCGCTGCCGCGCCGGCGCCGGAAACCAAGGCGGGCCCGGACGCGAAACCATCGAAACCGACCAAACCATCCAAACCGCGCGGCTCCTTCACGCGTTCGGGTGGTTTGCGCCCGGCGCCCGATCCCGCTCTGGTCAAAACCACGGATGACGGTCCCCTGCCCGTGGTGGCGCCCGATGGCCGCACGCCCTTGCAAGTCTACGCCCGCCCCTATAAGGCCACGGGCCGGCCGCGGATCGCGGTGGTGGTGGGCGGATTGGGAATGTCCCAGGCCACCACCTTGGCCGCCATACAGCAATTGCCCGGCGGTGTAACCCTGGCCTTCGCGCCGTATGGCCGGATTTTGCAGGACTATGTCAATCAGGCCCGCGCCGCCGGGCACGAGGTGTTGTTGCAGGTGCCCATGGAGCCCATGGACTATCCCACCAACGACCCCGGGCCGCACACCTTGTTGACCAGCCTGACCATCAACCGCAACTTGAAGCGGCTGGATTGGCTGCTGGGCCGTTTCACCGGTTATGTGGGGGTGGTCAATTTCATGGGCGGCCGCTTCACCTCGGCCCAATCCCACTTGGCGCCGATGTTGGAAGCCATGCGCGGCCGTGGCCTGATGTTTCTGGATTCCCGCGCCTCCTCCGCCTCCGTCGCGGTCCAGGTCGCGGGCCAAATCGGCCTCGATATCGCGGCCAGCGACCGGGTTGTCGATGCCATCGCCTCCCGCGCCGCCATCGATGCCAGGCTGCTGGAGCTTGAACGCCTGGCCGCGGCCTCGGGCGGCGCCATCGGGATTGGCTTTCCCTATCCCGTGACCATCGAGCGGCTGGCCCAATGGACCCGCGCCATGGGCGACCGCGGATTTGATCTGGTCCCGGTCTCGGCGCTTACCGGCCAGCGGAAGGCGAACCCTTGATCCCCTTTTTGGAACGCCCCTACCGGCCCTGTGTCGGCATCATGCTGATCAACCCAGGTGGCCTGGTATTTGTCGCCCAGCGTATCGACCAGATGGTCGAGGCCTGGCAGATGCCCCAAGGCGGGGTGGAGGCGGACGAGACCCCGCGTCAGGCCGCGCTTCGCGAGCTGGAGGAGGAGATCGGCACCGACCGGGCCGAGATCATCGGCGAGACCGAGGATTGGATCCCCTATGACCTGCCCCGCGAGCTGGCCGACAAGGTTTGGCGGGGGCGGTTTCGCGGCCAGACCCAGAAATGGTTCGCCATGCGATTTTTGGGCGCCGACAGTGATGTCAATCTGGCCACGGCGGAACCGGAATTCGATGCCTGGAAATGGACCCCCATGGCGACCCTGGCGGATGTGGTCGTGAGCTTCAAGCGGGAGAATTACGCCCAGGTCGTGGCCGCGTTCCGCCATCTCGCATGAGCCCGGAGACCCAGGTTAGCCCAATGGGGCCCTTGGTGATGCTGCCGGGCGCCTGTTCCACGTCCTGGATATTCAACGATTTCCGCAGCTATTTCGAAGCCGCCGGCTGGAACGTTCTGACACCGGAACTACGTCATCATGACCAGGTGCCGGGCCTTCCCGCCGATCCGGCCTTGTCGGGGACCAGCCTGGCCGACTACGTCGACGATCTAAGCCGGATGATCGAGGGGTTGGCGCGGCCTCCCATATTGCTCGGTCATTCCATGGGCGGCCTGCTGGCGCAGTTGCTGGCCGCCAAGGGCCTGGCCCGGGGCGCCATTTTGTTGACCCCGGCGCCGCCCTGGGGCGTGCTGCCGTCTTCGCAAAATGAAATCGCCGCCGCCATGGGTTTGATGTCCCTGGGTTCGATCTGGGATTTAACTATTCAATCCGTATTCGAAATAGCCGCTGGAAACTCCCTGAATTGCCTCTCGCCGGAACGCCAGGCCGCGGCCTTCGCGCAATTGGTGCCTGAATCCGGCCGCGCCTTGTACGAATGCCTGTTCTGGATGTTCGATCTGGGCCGCGCCTCCTACGTCAACGCGATCAACGTGGATTGTCCCCTGCTGGTCATCGCCGGCGGCCGGGACCGGGTCATATCGCCCGCGACGGCGCAAAAGGTGGCCGACAAGTACCGCGACCGCGCGACCTATCTGGAATTTTCCCGCATGGGCCATATGCTGCTGTTGGAAGACGGCTGGCGCGACGTCGCCCAGGCCTGCCACGAATGGCTCGCCGCCAACCAACTGGATCGCCCATAGGGCGCTCCCGCCCCGCCAACTTAATGTGGCGACACGGTGGAATGGCACTTGAGCATTTTCATTGCAGTCAGATCCACCCGCCCCCTCCTGACCACCCCCACCGTAATATTTGGCATCATAGTCCCAGTGGGTGGCCTGACGTTGCGACGTTAGTTGAAAACGCCTTAATCGATTAGGCGTGGAGAATTATGGCCATCGGCCTCGGAGGATGGGCACGTGGGTATTGATCAACGTAACTTGGTATAATTCGCCATATTAGCTATTGAAAGTTGCCGACTACTAG